>JANXSY010000168.1 GCA_025356435.1 Isosphaeraceae bacterium
CGGAAGACTTCACGTCGAACTCCACCCCAGCGACGAGACGACCCGAAAGGTCGTCCTGCGTGGCCATCTGATCGTTCCCGGCGAATCGCAAATGTCGCAAGGTCGTCCGTATGAGTCGAGCATTCCCTGGCCGGCTTGGAGGAATATGGTCGAGGCCTCCGGGCTGCTCACGATCAACGCCGCCGCGAAGCCACAGTTCGCGACCGGGCCGGGAATCACTCCCATCTCGGTCGTTGACCAACCTGCGGCGGGTTCAGTTGGCCTGACGGTTCGGCAGGTCTTTCGGGTCGTGTCTCCGGCCGAGATTGGAGTGGTCCGTTGGCAGGCCGCAGCCTCGGCGGTGGCGGTTCATCTCTTGAGTCGGCTCGCGGTCGACGAGTCGTCAATGAGGCTCGAAACGACGATACGCTACGCCTCTTCGAGAGGACCGATCGAGGAGTTCTACCTCCAGGTTCCCACCTCATGGGCCGGAGAGACTCTGATCGACCTCGTGGGAAGCCCCTTCCAGCGGACCACCGAAACGAGAGGCCTCTGGACGTTCTGGACCATCCGACCGCAGCGTCCACTCTGGGGAGCGGCGAGACTTGTGCTCCGGTCGACCCGGGCTTTCACGCCGGGCGAAGTCGTCGCCTATCCCGACGTGATCCCCCTCGGCCAGGGCTCGGTCGAGAAGATCCTCTCGGTCGAACGACGCACGGTCGCACCGATCGAGATCGAAGGATCTTCGGGCTTGCAGGCTGTCGACTTTGCCCGACTCTCCGAGATCGATTTTGTCGATCCCGGTGGCGTTCCGGCAGACGCCTACCGGATCAAGGGAGATACCTGGAGTCTGAATCTACGCCTTGGCGGCGATCGGACGGGACTCGACAATCCCCACTCGACCGCCGTCCGATCGGGCGAAATCTTCTGCCAGCTTGGGAAAGATGGCACGAATCGGGGCAACGCCCGGCTCTCGATCGGCGGGCGACGTGGAACGATGCTCAAATTCAAGCTCAAGGAAGAATCAACGGTCATCTGGTGTACCGTCGATGGCCGGCCTGCGACTGCCCTCAGCGAAGGCGAGGGTTCCTGGTGCCTTCCGATCGAAGGCCACGGCGAGGGCGTCGTCGAGATCCTCTGGCAATCTCCCGCGCCGAATCCCCCGACGAAGGCCGATGAGATCGATTATCCGGTCTTCCAGGGGAAGTCGATCCCGATCCTCATCCGTGTCTTCGCCGATCCGAACATCCTCGTCGATTGTTCGGCCCGCGACCTCGAAGAGGTCCAAGCGCCGCTATGGATGTTGGCCCGGGTGGAAGGGGAGGCCCGACGGCTCTCGGGGATGGTCGGCCAGTTTGATCGGACCTCGATCGGTCAAGAAAAGATGATCCGGTCCGCCGTCTCGGCGATCGAACTCGATGGGCGTCAGGCCCGGCTCAGTTCCGATTCGCTGTCACTCTCGGGGGAGGAGGCCACCAGGACGATCCGCGACCAGATCAGGTCCAGGCTGGAGAAGGCGCGTGAGCTTATCATCGATAGCCTCGTGGATAATGGACTTGAAGACATCGCCGTAAATCTCACCTCCGCATCGACGGCGGAAAGGGCATTGGAGAGGCCTTACCCAACGAGTCCGATTCCCTCATCTGGAATCGATCCGTCGGGCGTTCCCCATTATTATCGATCCCTTCCGACGGTCTCGGTACAGGGCGGGAGATTGGAGTGGTCGACCAGGCAGGAATCATTGACGTCGCGCGCCGGACCTTGGATTTACCCGATGCTCGGCGTGTTGGGCTTTCTCGGCTTGGCACGCCTCTTGAGAGCAAGGTTGCCGCATTCCCGACTTGCGAGGCGGGGGCTCGTGACGGTGCTCGTCATCCTCTCCCTCTTCTCCCCGATCACGGGCGCGATCCTGCTCGGCTCGATGGCGATCGATCGCGCGTGTCGCGGTAACGAGACGGGGCCGGTCACAGCGAATGTGTGACCGGCCCCGAGATTCTCCGGATGCGAGTCGGATCGATCAGCCGAAGAGCTGATCAATGGGCTTGCCGCCGTCGACGACCTTGATCGGCCTGCCCCGAGGGGTGGTGTACTGCGTGTCGACCTTGATGCCCATCGCCTTCGTCATCGAACCGATGAGGTCCATCGGGCCGACCGGCTGATCGATGATGTCGACGCCGTCCTTGTCGGTTGCACCGATGACCTGGCCGCCCTTCATGCCGGCACCGCCCATGACGACCGACCAGCTCTGCGGCCAGTGGTCGCGACCGCCGTCTTGATTGATGCGCGGGGTCCGGCCGAACTCGCCCATCCACACGACCAGGGTCTTTTCGAGGAGACCTCGCTGGGCCAGGTCGGCGACCAGTGTCCCCATCCCCTTGTCGAGTTCAGGTTGGAGCCGGTTCGAGAGGGTGTCGAAGGCGTTGGCGTGGGTATCCCAGCCGCCGAGGGAAACCTCGACGAAGGTGACGCCCTGTTCAACGAGTTTGCGGGCCATGAGGCAGCCCGAGCCGAACGAACCGCGTCCATAAGCGTCGCGTACGGCGGCGGGCTCGTCATCGAGCTTGAAGGCGTTGGTATAGCGAGAATTCATCATCCGCAGCGTCTTGTTGTAGACCGCTGAGTGGTCGATCGCCCCCTGGCCTCGGCGCTGGGAGATGAAGTTGGCTTCGATCGCCGAATACATCTCTCGACGACGATTCATCCGGGCCATGTCGACGCCCGCTGGGGGCTTGAGGTTCGCGACCGGGGCGTTCGGGTTCTGAACCACGAATGGCGAGTGAGCCATCCCGAGGAATCCGGCACCTTCGCCCGGGGTGTTGATCGAGATGCAGTGCGGGAGGTCGAAGTTTTCGAGCTTCTCGCCCAACTCATAAGAGCAAATCGAGCCGAACGCGGGGTGTACGACGGTCGGGTTAGGGGTGTAACCCGTGTGCATCATGTACGTACCGCGGTCGTGGTTCCCCTCCTTCGAATTCAGCGAGCGGATGATATTCAGGTGGTGCATCTGCTTGGCAACGGTCGGCAGATGCTCGCTGATCTTCACGCCGCTGGCGGACGTGGCGATCGGCTTGAACGGACCACCATTCTTCTCGCTGTCGGGCTTGAGGTCCCAGGTATCCATGTGGCTCGGGCCGCCACCCATCCACAGCAGGATACAGCTCTTATTCTGCTTGCGGAGCTGCTGGGCGTTCGCTTCGAGCGAACCGAAGAATTGCATGGCCGGCACGGCGAGCGAGGTCGCCGCCAGGTGGCCGAGGAAGTGACGGCGAGACATCCCGCTCGGGACGATCAGTCGATCAGTCATCGGACCAAACCCCTTTTCGCCTCTCGCGAGGACGAATCGAATCGATCCGGCGGGCCGAATTGGCCGCCGAAATTCAAAACCGGCTCAGCGATTGAGAACGAACTCGTTGGAATTGAGCAAGGCCCAGAAGAGATCTTCCATGACTTGGATCGTGTCGGGATAGCTACTGAAGTGGCGTCGAGCGAACGTCAACTCGCCATGGGTCGGGAAACGGCTCAAGGCCGCCAGATAGAGGTGATTCACGACATATTCATCCACAGCCCCACCGTGCTGCTGCGCGCTCTGAAGGAGGTCAGCGAGGAAACTACCGGGCTTGCCCCCGACGGCCTGCTCCATTAAAGGCCCGTTCATCATCATCAAGGCCTGGGGGATCGTGCCCTGGAAGCTCGACCCCTCCTCGCCCTCGTCGTTCGCGAAGGCGAACTGAAACTGCCGCATCCACTCGTTCCTCTTCGTCTCGTTGTCTCCCCCTCCACCGGCCTTGTGGGCGGCCGTGGCGACGATCAGCGAGTCGAAGAGCTGTTCGGGAGAAAACGGCTTGAGGCTCATGTGGCTAAAGAGCGTCTCGTCCTTCTCGTTGGACTTGGTTGACGAACTGGTAAGCCCGTACGACTCGCTGTTCATGATCCAGCGGATCAGGCCCTTGATGTCATACTTGCTGGCCTTGAATTCCTGGCCGAGTTTGTCGAGCAATTCGGGGTGACTGGGCGGGTTGTGGGCACCGAAATCGTCAAGGGGATGGACGAATCCGCGACCGAGGAAGTGCCCCCACATCCGGTTGACGAACGCCTTGGAGAAGTTGTCGTTCGTCGACTCGGTGATGAACTTACCGAGGGCCTGGCGACGGTTGACGTCGGTGCCCTGGCTGATCTTGCGGCCGTCAAGGAAGGTCGGGAACGCAATGCCGACCCGGGCGTCTCGCCGCTCGAAGGACGAGAACGCATTCGTCGGCATGTCCGTCACCTCGACATGGTCGATCACGCTCGCGCCAGTGGCGTTCTCGACCCGAATTTCCTCGGTCTTGATGCCCTTGAGAAAGGCGTTAATCCCCCAGAAATCGGCCTGTTTCCAGTCGTTCGAGGGGTGGTCGTGACATTGGGTGCACTGGATCTGCTGGCTCAAGAAGACACGGGTCGTGATCGAGGTGAGCGGGACGGCACCCATCTCAAGGTGCGACATCACGAAGTTGGCCGCGCCATTCTCTTTATTGTTCCCGGTCGCCGTGATGAGGTCGTAGGCGATGTCATTCCACGGGCGATTGTCGGCGAATTGGCGGCGGAGCCAGTCTCGGAACGCTTTCTCGTTGATCGTACGACCCTGATTCTGCCGGCCGATCAGGAGCACTTTCCATTGATTCGCGAAGTTTTTCTGATAGTCGGGATGAGCGAGCAGGTATTCGACGAGCTTCGCCCGCTTTCCCTTCTCTTTGCTGCCCAGAAAAGCCTTCGCCTCGGCGATGTTCGGGACCCGCCCGAGCACGTCGAGATAGGCGCGACGCAAGAACTCCTCGTCGCGGGCGACAGGCGACGGCTTGATGTTCGCGCTGGCCCAAGACTCCCGGATCATCTGGTCGATGAATTCGAGTCGAGCCCCTGTCCCCTTGGTAGTAACGATGTCTTTGGCCTTCTCTTTCTCTTTGGTGGCAGGTGCAGCGGCATATGCCGTAGCGGCCATCCCGAGACAGAGGGCGACGTACCAAACAGGCTTGGACGACAACCGTTGACGAAAGAGGGGCATGACCGTACTCCTGGAGACGCACAGACCAGCTGGAGAGACGGGACGCGGAGCAGAAATGGCTTTGAGGTCTCTCGAACTTACGCGATCGTTCGAAGACGCGTCAATTGAAATCGAGTGCGGTCACGTCATTTTGCATGAATGCTCGCAGGCTATTGCCGTACGACGAGTGAAAGCTCACGTGACACCACGGGATCAAGATTCCATGAATCTGCGACTTGATGAATGCATGATGGAACAGAAAAGCTCGAATCCTCCTTCGCGGAAGTGAGCGATCACTTCCGGAAGAGGAATTCGAGTGTGCGACTTAAGTCAGGCGCTTTCGCGTTGGAAGTGGATCTCGTAGAGGCGGCGGAACAGCGAAGAGGACCGACGCAATTCGGCCTCGGTGCCGACGGCCTCGATCCGCCCTTCGTTCATTAGAACGATACGATCGGCGATCTGGAGCGAGCCGAGGCTGTGGGTGATGAGGAAGGTGGTCCGGCCCCTCACAAACTCTTCGATCGCCTTGCGGATCAGCGCCTCGTCCTGAATGTCGACGGCGCTGGTCGCTTCGTCGAGGATAAGGATCGCGGGGTCGCGGAGCATGGCCCGCGCGATCGCGAGGCGTTGCCGCTGCCCGCCCGAGAGGCCGACGCCGTGCTCGCCGAGCATCGTGTCGTAGCCCTCAGGAAGCTGGCTGATGAACTGATGGGCATACGAGCGCTTTGAAGCCTCGACGATCGAGTCGCGGCTCATATGGCGGCTACCGTAGGCGATATTGTTGGCGACCGTGTCGTTAAAGAGGGTGGTCTCCTGTAAGACCATCCCGATCTGCCCCCGGAGGCTTCGCAACTGGACGTCTCGGACGTCGATCCCGTCGATCCGGATCGTCCCGGAATTCACGTCCCAGAAACGGGGCAGTAGATTCATCAGGGACGACTTACCGCAGCCGTTCGGGCCGACGAGGGCGATCGTTTCGCCGTGACGGACCTTGAGCGTGATGTCGCGGAGGACCTGTCTCGAACCTTTATAGCCGAAGCTGACGCCGTCGAAGTCGATGGCCAACTTGTGACGGGGGAGGCGCACCGCCTCGGTCCGATCGGCGACTTCCGGCCGTCGGTCCATGAGGGCACAGATGCGGTCAGAGGCCGCTGCCGATCGCTGGATTTTCGAGTGCACGTTCGCCAGCTTCCGAATTGGGTCGGAGACGCCGGCCAGCAGGGCATAGAGCGTGAGC
>JANXSY010000179.1 GCA_025356435.1 Isosphaeraceae bacterium
GCAATCGAGGCTGGGGATCGTCCGGCATTGGGTTCGCTCGGCGCAATCGAGACAGGGGATCGTCCGGCATTGGGTTCGCTCGGCGCAATCGAGGCTGGGGATCGTCCGGCATTGGGTTGGTGGGAACGGACCAGAGTTGGCTTCGTTCGGCGCCAGGAGCACCATGCCTCCGGTGTGTTTGTTTCGTCGAAACGCACGGGGGATACCCTTGTCGGGTGGGTCGATGGGGGTCGGTGTTGACAACCATTCAGCGTTACCATCGCGATTGGGGAGTGGTACGTCCTGGGAATCCGATTGGTCGAACGGCGAAGACGTCCGACGCTCGCCGACCCGGTGCCGTATGATGGGCGAGGACGCGGCTCGACCCCGATCTCGTCAGGAACCCCCGGTCTCCAATCCATGTCACGAATCCTGCTTGGCGTCACCGGCTCCGTGGCGGCTGTGCGAACGCCGTCCCTCTATCGGGCTTTCCGCGAGGCGGGTCACTCGGTGCGCGTGGTCGCCACTGGGCCTTCGCTCCATTTCTTCGACGCGGCGGAACTCGGCCCGCCCGAGGGGAGTGCCGGCGACGAGTCGATCCCTCCCGGTCCGCTCCTGCGCGACGCCGACGAGTGGCCCGTCGGGGGCTATCAGCGCGGCGACTCGGTGCTGCATATCGAACTGAGGCGATGGGCCGACCTGCTCGTCGTCGCCCCGCTTGACGCCAACACGCTGGCCAAGTTCGCGCTCGGCTTCTCTGACAACTGCCTGACGTGTGTCTTCCGCGCCTGGAACTTCGCCCGGCCCGTCATCCTCGCTCCGGCGATGAATACGCTGATGTGGGACAGCCCCGTCACGCGCCGGCACCTCGCACAGCTCCTCGCCGATCGAGGCGACGGGAAGGCTCCCGAAGGCTGGACCCTCGCCGATGCCGACGCGATCTTCGCCCGCCACGCACCGGGGATCGTGCTGGTTCCCCCACAGTCGAAGCGGCTGGCTTGCGGCGACATCGGCCTGGGCGCGATGGCTGAGGTCGTCTCGATCGCCGAGGTCGTCCGGACGATGGTGATGTGACGACCGCCGAAGGTATCGTATTTGCCGTTACGACCTCCGTGTCACGGTCAGGATAGTCGGGAACGGAGACAGACCGATGAGAACGTTACTTACACTGACATGCGGGATGGTTCTGGCGACGGCCGGATTCGCCAAGGCCCAGTTGACCACGACCGAGGTCACGACGACGACCACGCCCGCTGTGCGTCGGGTGAGTCAGATTTTAGGGTCGAGCGTTCAGCTTCAGGGCAACGTCTACGGCAAGGTCGAGGATATCGTTCTCGACGACAACGGCAGCATCAGCTATCTGGTCGTCGGCACCGGCAACCAGGTCGTCATGATGCCCTGGCACGCGGGCACGGTCAATTACGGCCAGCGGGTCGTCACCTATGACGTGGCACCGCAGGCGCTCCAACCGCTGCTCTTCGAGAGGACCGTCTACCCCAACGTCTCGGACCAGCAGTTCATCACGCGGATGGGCCGGGTCTTCCCCGCCCGCCGGGTCATCCGTCAGGACACAATCCGGACCGGCGGGCCAGGCGGCACCGTCGTTGAGGAGACCGACGTGGTGAAGGTGAAGCCCAACGGCCGGGTCATCATCAAGGAAAAACTCAGAGACTGACCGAGCCCTCAGGGGCGCGTCGGGCTGAGTAATCCGGGGACGAGGCGACGGGATTGATCCATCCTGTCGCGTCGTCTTTTTGATTTGCTAGGGACGGCTGAAGATCTTCTATCTACATGGGCGATCAGTCGTTCAGGCCGAAAGGGTTTCCATGTCGTCGAACAACGTCTGGAGCCATTTCTGGCTCTTGCCCCAGTCGTAGAGCTGGCCGGGGACTTTCGTGCGGGCGCTAACCTCGGTGTGGTCGAGCTGGCGGTGGAAGGTGACGACGAGTTCGGACTCCATCGTCCAGACGTTCGAGGGAATCGAAGCTTCGAGCACGCAGCCGTCTTCAGCCTGGTGGACCTGCTTCAAGGTCTGGCCGTTGCGGGCAAGCGAGCAGAGGGCGGCCACGAGCACCCGCGCCACGGGATGCGGAAGGACCGCGGTCCGTTCCTTGCCAGTGTGGAAGCCGATGCGGTCGAGGATCGGGGTCGCGAGCGTCATCACCTTGCTGTAGGGCAGGGCAGGTCCACCGATGGCCGCCATCGCCTTCTCGTACCAGCCGACGATCTCCTCGGCGGTGACGCCCTTCTTGGCCTCGGCCGTGGCGCGGGCGATCCGCTCGCGAACGTCGCGGAACTGGAGGAGGGTCGCGTAGTCGACCTCCCCATCCCAATCAGGGTCGGGGACGTCGGCCGCGAGGTCAACAGGCGGGATGGCTGTGTTGGGCGTGCTGGGCGCTTCGGGTACTTCGATCCGAGAGCCGCAGTGCGAGCAGTATTTCCCCGTTGCCTTCTCGCCGCAGTTGGAGCAATACACGAGACCGCCCTCCGTAACGATCGACCCGGGTTTACCCTGTGCCGTCTTCGCGACCCACCATGTATTCGGCCGCTCCCTCGGTGGTGCGGCGAATCTCATGAATGAGGAGGAGATAGAGCCCGAAGAGGATCAAGCCGCCAACGGCGAGCATTAACGCGACGAGCACCGTCGCCGCGCCGAAGATTCCGGAGGAATGGCCGAGCGCCGCGACGAGATAGACGACCATCAGCCCGACACTGCCGACCTGGAGCATCCGGGTCCGCGCCATGAGCCGGGTCGAGCCGAGAAACAAGGCGAGTCGGCGAAGGAAACGGACGAAGAAGAGGTATCCGGCGATCGTGAAGACGGGGCTCGTCCCGGCAAATTCGGCGACAGCCGTCCCGAGTTCCGCCGACTGACCGACGACGTTCAGGGCCAGGCCGATCCCGCTGCACGCCACCGCCATCAGGATCATCGGTGTCGCCCCCGAGGTCGCCGGGATCGACAAGCAGTAGACCTTCCCCGTGATCGCGAGAACGTTTGAGAGCACCCAGAGCCCGAGCAGGACCATCACCGCCGTCGGGTGGTCGCGACTGATGGCCGAGATCATCGCCGACGGATCTCGCCCCGGCCGGAGGAACGCGACCGCGACTGCGATTGCCGCAACCGCATTGAGGATCACCACGACCAGCCCCAGGAACACCAGGCGCAGTCCGGTCCCGACGCGACGCAATTCTTCAGACACCGGACCCATCGGCTCTCCTGATCGACCGGAGTTCCCACCCGTTGAGGGAGGAATATCTCCCCTGCTACGCAGGATACGACGGCCGGAGCCACTTTCCTAGGGCAGTCGTCACACACGCCGTCCCGGGACGCCTTCGAGGCCGTCAATCCCTCAATAATGAGTCAGGGCCAGCCATGCGACCCCGACGAGAGTCGTCAAGATCGTCAAAGGCACGCCGACCTTGAGGTATTCGACGAACCCCAACGTGGTCCCCGATCGGCGTGCGCCCTCGACGACAATCAGGTTGGCGACCGAGCCCAACACGGTGAGGTTTCCGGCGAGCGTGCTCGACATCGCCAGAGCCAGCCATGCCTGCTCCCGGTGACTCTCGGCCATCGCCGCCATCAGGGGTTTGAACAGCAGGACCGCCGGCACGTTCGAGACGAGGTTCGACAGGACCGCCGAGAGTCCGCTGACCATCACGACCGGCGAATCCAAGAGCCTATGCCAGTGCTCGATCCCCCAGGTGTGCACGACCGTCATCTCGAAGGCATGCACCACCACAAACAGGCCGGCGAACATGACCAGGAGCGTCCAGTCTATCGAGCCGTACACCTTTTCGGGCCGGACGCGGTCAAGCAGCAACACCCCCGCCGCGCCCAGGGCCACCATGGCAATCGGGAACCCCGCGAAGAAGAGGCCGACCGTCAACAATGTCACCGCGACGCTCTTGATCAGCAACATGCGATGGACGCGAGGGGCCTTAGCGTCTTCGACCACCCTCGTTTCAGGCTCGCTGAGCGCCTTGCGATAGACGATCGAGATGACCAGGTAGGTGAGCACCAGCCCGATCGCCGCGACGGGGGCGAGCCTCGCGGAGAATCGAAGATAAGAGATGTGCGACAGCGATCCGATGATGATATTTTGCGGGTTGCCCGTGATCGCGGCCACCGAACCGACGTTTGACGCCGTCGCTAGCCCGACCAGATACGGGATTGGGGGTCGTTTCAATCGCCGGGTCAGGTCAAGGATCAGCGGCGTGAGCGCGACGCAGACCACGTCATTGACCAGGAAAGCCGACAGCACGCCGGACAGGCCGATCGTCACCGCGAGCAGCGGCTTGGGCGCGGCGAACCGCGAGGCGATCCGCTCCGTCGCCACGGCGAAGAAGCCCGAGAGGCGGAGATAGGACACGACGACCATCATCCCGAACAACAAGATGAGGGTCTCGTAGTCGACCGCCTTCGCCGCGTCGTGCAGGCTGATCGTACCGAAGGCGAGCATCGCCGCGGCACCGACGAGCGCGATGCCCGCGCGGTCGATCCTCAGTCCGGGAATCTTACCGACAGCCAGCGCCAGGTAGGTTAGACCGAAGACTATCGAGACCAGGGGAATGGGAGGCAGTTGCGCGGTCACGGTCGTGGTATCCGGGGGTTGGGATCAGGGGGTTGTCGAGAGGTCAGAGGTCAGCGGCATTGGGTCTACAGTTCCGCCTTCGAGAACCTCGCGGTGCGTCTTCAGCGTCTCCGGAACGAACACGACAACGATGGCCGTCGCCACAAGGCCGACGCCCGCGAGGCCCCAGAACAGCCCCCGGTAGCCGACCGCCTCGACGACGAACCCCGCCACCGCTGGGCCGATCGCCGAGCCGAGAACCAGGCAAGAGCCGACGATCACCTGCGCCTCGCCCGATCGCCTCGGGTCGGCGAGACGGTCTGTGACCCATGCTGCCGCGAGCACGGCGAACAGGCCATTTCCCAGGCCGTCGAGCGCCTGATTGGCGACGATCAGCCACGGACTTCCGATCATCGCCACGAGGGCCAGCCGGATCGTCATGACCGTCCATCCGAGGACGAGCAGGGGCTTGCGACCCCAGCGGTCGGCCAGGCGACCGGCGGGCCGGACGACGATCATCCAGGCCACCATGCTGACGGCGAACGCATAGGACAGCATCCGAGCAGGGGCGTGGAGGTCACGCTGGAGATAGAGGCCGAGGTAGACGCCGCCCGGTGCGTTGGCCGCGTGATAGAGCACCATCGCCACCGCGAACGTCCAGAGGCCGAGGTCGCGGGAGATCCGCCGTTTGCCCGGCTCGTCGACCGTCCCGACTCGACCAAGCGGCTTCGAGGACTCCACACCTTTGCGCTCGCGGATTAGCAACGAGGCGACGACGGCGAGACACTGGACTGCGAAGAGTGGCAGGAGGATCGACTTGATGCCGCCTGCATTCTCAGCCATCCACCCCCCGAACAAGGTCATCAGGACGATCCCGATCGGCTTCCATGACCGGAGCGAGCCAAGGGCCTCGCCCACCTTTCCCTCCGGAGCCACGGCGGCCGCCTCAGCCCCCGCCAGGCTTTCGACGATCGATCGGCCGATGCCATTCTCGGCGAAGAAGAGGACGGTGATCCCGATCCAGACCAACCCATGAGCGTCTCGGAGGAACCACGTCGAAGCGGCCACCACGACGAGTGAGGCGACCAGGAACGGCTTCCGCCGGCCCAGTCGGTCGGACCATAACCCCACCGGGAATTGCGCCAGTCCCGCCACGGCGGCGAGCATCGAGAGGATGCCGATCGCCCGATCAGAAAGGCCCTCTTGACCGAGGTAGGCCGGCAAATAGGGGAGCGTGAAGCCGATGCCCGCCATCCCGAGGAAGTACGAGCCGTGGAGGCCGATCCGGTCGCGTAAGTCCATCTGGACGATCCTTGCATTAAGAAATTCGCCCTCAGCCCGGGCAGTCAGGCTGAGGGCACGGAGCTAGGGAAGTCAGTTGATCGGCGGCGGGATCGCGTCACGAGCTTCAGGACGGTCGTGCTTCGCCTTGGCCTCAGGATGATCACGCTTGCCCTTCGGCGGCTCGGGCCGGTCTCGCTTCTCTTTCGGCTCGGGCTTCTCTTCAGAGGCCTTGGCGAGATGCTCGGGGACGTGCGTCAGCGCCTCAGCGGCCCTGGCCAGCTCTCCAGCCCGGTCGCGACGACCGGCGACGGCGTCGCGTTGCGCGGCGTTGTAGAGGTCTTTCGAGGTGGTGAAGTAGAACTTCGTGTCGGGATCGTTGCGGTCTCGAAGCTCGGAGATCCGGTCGTGGGCATGCTTCAAGTCTCGCAGGTTCCGCTCGTCTTCGCCCTCGGGGCCGCCGGCGTCAGGGGGCGGGGGGAGGTCATTGTCAGGATCGAACGAGGCGGCGTTGCGAGCGTGGTCGACGGCTCGGGCCAGGTCGTGTGCCGCAAGGCCAAGCTCGTGAGACTTTCGCTCATCGCCTCCCTCAGAGGCCTCGACGGCTTCGCGGTAATACTTGACGGAGCGCTCGGTCCATTCCTTGAGACGATCCTCGGAACGGCCCGGTGTCCGGGCGCCGGCCTGGAGGTGGCGGAGCAGGTCGTAAGTCTTCTTCAGCTCGCCGCCCGGCTTGTGGCCTTCCTTCTGTTTCGCTTTGTGATGGGGCGGCGGGTCGTCCCGAGGACCAGGCGAGATTGCGGCGAGAGCGAGACTCATGAGGCTCGACGCCCCGAGCACGAAAACCTTGGAAATCAACATGTTCAAGACTCCTTGTGACAGGATCGGGATCGTCTCGACGCGGCGGATCTTGTCGCGTCGGGAGGATGCCAATGCACGAGTCGTACCGCCGTGAAAATCGCAGGAAAACCCCTGTTTCTCGCCGAATCTGGCCTCGATAGACCTCCCGACTGGGCGGAATCCCCCCCACCCGCCGGGGGCTTTCCGCCCGAAGTTTTGACGGCTTCCCATTGCGTCCCGATCGATCCCCTCGAACGGGACGGGCTGCCAAAGCCTGCGCCTCGTGGACATGTTCGGGTATCTTGCAAGGAGCAGAAACGCTCCGGCCCGACGCTTGCTCTCTACGATCGGGCGGATCGATCTTGGCGAAGGGGGCGGGGGCCAATGCGAGTACCGGTGAAGGTTCAGGTTGGGGCGGTCGTCGTCCTGTTCGTGGCCGCCCTGGCAGCCCTCTGGGCGACGAGCGCATCGGTATTGGCCCGCGAGCGGCGGAGGGTCTCGGCCGGTGCCGTGTTGGCGCGCGCGGGACAGAGGATCGCGGAGCGGGGCAGGGGCCTGCTGGCGACTTCGCCCCACGAGTTTTCCGTGCTCAACCCCGGCGATTGGGATGACCTCGATCGTCGGCTCGGCGAGGAGACGGCCCACGCGCTCGCGCCGTTCGACGGGGTCGAGGGAGGCTACTTCCTCCGCGATCACAAACGGTTCCTCGGGGCCGCATTCCCGACCAGTCCCGATCAGCGCGCCTCTTCGAACGATCGCAGTCGCCGAGGCGCGGACGGGCCGCCCCCTCGCGAGGCCGACCTGATCGAGATCCAGGCGGATGCCGCGATCCGCCTGGATCGCGAGCTGCTGGTCGTCGAGGTCGTGCCCCCGAGCACGGTGGCCATTCGCACCGCGCCGATCGTGATCGACGGCCGCGCGGTGGCTGCAACCTGGACCATGACCCGGCTCGTCGACCCGTTGTTTCTCGACCGCTCAATGCGTGGCTACCAGCTCTCGGCCGTGCTGGCCCTGGGCGGCGTTGCCCTGGCGATGGGATTGGCGCTCGGCCTCTCGCGGACTGTCAGTCGACAAGCCGTCGAGCGCGATCGGCTTCAGGGCGAACTGCGTCGATCCGAACGACTGGCCGCGCTGGGCAAGCTGCTCGCGGGCGTCGCCCATGAGGTGCGAAACCCCCTCGCCGGGATCAGGTCGACGGTCCAGCTCTGGCAGCGTGGGATCGGTCCCGACGCCGAGTCGTTCACCGACCTCTTTTCGGAGGTCGACCGCCTTGACGGGATCGTGGGGCGGCTGCTCCACTTCTCGCGTGCTGACGCCCAGGATCTCGCCCTCGGCGATGTGAATGCCGTGGTGGCCGAGTGTGCCCGCCTCGCCCGAGGGCCGGCCGAGTCTCAAGGGGTGAGCGTCGTCGTCGAATTGGCCTTCTCGCTGCCACCGGTCGCGATCGCCCCACCCGCGCTGGTGCAGGTCTTCCGCAACCTGACCACGAACGCCTTGCACGCCATGCCCGGGGGAGGCGTGCTCCGGCTGACGACCATCGTCGACCCGGTGCGTAAAACCGTCGACGTGAGCGTCGCTGACACAGGGCCTGGACTCGACGGAGAGACGATTTCGCACCTCTTTGAGCCGTTCTACACGACCAAGGCTGGCGGTACGGGCCTCGGCCTGGCGATCGCCCGCGAGATCGCCCTGGCCCACCGAGGCGACCTCAGGGCCACCAACCGGACCGATCGAACTGGCGCTGTCTTCACGCTCAGCCTGCCCGTCGCGAGCCAAGGGAAAGTCCAATGACCGAGACCACCGCCACCATCCTCGTGGCCGACGACGACCGTACGATCCGCCGCAACCTCGTCCGATTCCTTCAGGCCGAAGGCTATCATCCCCTGGAGGCGGTCGACGGCGAAGAGGCCCTGGCCAGTATCCATGCCCACTCGCCCGACGCGGTGCTGCTGGACCTGAAGATGCCGGGCCGCGACGGTCTTGAGGTGCTCGCCCAGCTCGGACCGGCCCTGGCCGACCTGCCGGTGATCGTCGTCACCGCCTTCGGGGGATCAGCCCCCGCGATCGAGGCCATGCGTCGCGGGGCCTACGACTACCTGACGAAACCCTTCGACCTCGACGAAGTCCTCCTGACCCTGAAGCGAGCCTTGCGACAGCGTGCCATGAGCTTCGAGATCAAGTCGCTCCGAGATCAGGCGGGCGGAGGGCCGATCGAGCCGGTCGAAACCGTGCCCGAGTTGATCGGCCGGAGCGCCTCGATGCGGGAGGTCTTCAAGGCCATCGGCCTCGCCAGCGCGACCGACGCCACGGTCTTGATCGTCGGCGAGAGCGGGACGGGGAAAGAGTTGGCCGCCGCCGCCTTGCACCGCCATTCGGATCGGTCCGCCGGCCCGTTCATCCGGGTCAATTGCGGGGCCTTGCCTGAGGGCCTGATCGAGAGCGAGCTTTTCGGCCACGAACGGGGCGCATTCACCGGGGCCGACCGCCAGAGGCCCGGCCGCTTCGAGCGGGCCGCAGGCGGAACGATCTTCCTCGACGAGGTTGGTGAACTGCCGCTCTCGGCCCAGGCCAAGATCCTTCGCGTCCTTCAGCAGAAGGAGTTCGAGCGCGTCGGCGGGACCGAGACCCTCCGCGCCGACGCCCGGGTCATCTCGGCCACGCATCGCGACCTACCCCGAGAGGTGGCCGCAGGCCGATTTCGCGAAGACCTCTATTACCGCCTCAACGTCGCTCGGATCGTCATTCCCCCGCTCCGGGATCGCCCCGAGGACATCCCAGACCTGGCCGAAGACATCCTCAGACGCGTCGAACGCCGGTACGGTTGGGGCCAGCTTTCGATCTCCCCCGAGGCCCTGGCGGTGATCCGGGATCGCCCCTGGCCGGGCAACGTCCGACAACTGGAGAACACCCTCGCGTCGGCGGCGATCGCCGCAAGAGGCCGGGCGATACTTCCCGAACACCTCGACGCCGAAACCGGACCGGGACCGGACCCGTCGATCCCGACTGAGGGCGACCCGTCCGAGTCGTTACCTCTCCGAGCCTTGCTGGCCGAGGTCGAGCGGAAGGCGATCCGTCGCGCCTTGCTGGCCTGCGACGGCAACCGCACTCAGACCGCCGAGCGCCTCGGCATCAGCCGTCGACAACTCTTTGACAAGATCCGCGAATACGACCTCTCTCCTTGAGGGCGTCGAACCTCTATTTGCGGCCCAACTCCTTATCCGACTGGGCTTCCATCGCCTTCTTCTTCGCGGGGTATTCAATGACGACGAGTTCCTTGGCGTCGGGGTCGTAGCCGTATTCCTGGTAGTAGGGGAGCATTGGCAGATTGATGCCGTCGGGCTTGCCCTTCTTGATGATGAGGTCCATGAACTCTTCGTAAGTAGCGGGCCGCTTGTCGTCGTTAAGGGCCGCGTAGGTGTCCATCTCCATCTTGACCTTCATCTTGGCGAGGTTCGCCACGGTCGTCCGATAGGCATCGGCCTGGACGGTGATGTAGTCGGTCGCGTGGATCTTGCCGTCGGTCTGTTTGCCGCCCTTGGCCAGTTCGGGCTTGAGGTTGCGGACCTCCTGGGTCGTCTTGCCGATCGTCTCGCGGGTCTTGAGCTTGGGCTTCGGCTTCTCCTCATCGCAGCCGACAACGAGCGCGAAAAGCGGCAGGGCCAACATCACGGCGAGCGTGGGGCGGAACGTCATATAGGGTACATCCTGGCTTCGGGATAGGAAAAAGAGGCTTGATCGATCAATCCTGGGGCCAGAGGTCGGCGAGCCGGACGACGAATCCCGGCAGCGCGACGCTCGCGGCCGACTCCTCGCCCGTGACCACCTTTTCGACCCAGGTATCGCCGTCGCGGACGAGGATCGTCACCCGACGCAGCTCAGGGTCGACGATCCAGTATTCGCGGAGGCCGTAGAGGAGGTATTCCTGCCGATTGGTGACGTCGTCGCGATATCTCGCCTCTTCGCCTTCCGAGACGACCTCGATAGCGAACGACGCGGGGCGACGGCCGCGAGGGTCTTTCGGCGTCCCGCGCAGGACGACCGCGACGTCAGGGTTTCGGCCCGAGATCATCGCGGGCATCGTCAGATGAAACTCGCCGGCCCCGCCAAAACGCCTGATGCTCTGGGGATTGGCTTGATGATAGGCCGAGAGGGCGAGATAGAAGTGGTAGACGATTTCCCCATGAGGATCGTCCGGGCTATTCGTCACTTCCAATATGCCCCGCGCGAGTTCATAACGAAACTCGTTCTCGACTTCAGCGTCGAGGTAGTCGTCGAGGCTGATGGCCCGGTCGTGGTCGGCGGGGGTGAGCCGTAAGCGGTCGGTGGCGGTGGCCATCGTGAGGATACTCCCGGGGTCCGAGGATGATTCCATCTTACTCGACGGGGTATCTGGGAAACAGGAAGACCCGCCGTCTCTCGGGTGAGGGACGGCGGGTCGATTGGTTTTCAGACAGCTAGCGGTGGGCGACGGTCAGTCGGCCTTGCCCACGGGAGCGACAGCCTCTTCGCGGGGGTAGCGACCCTGGCCGCCGGGGCCGATCTCGGCGAGAGCCTCGGGCCGGATGCGGACCTCGGCCTCCAGGTGCGACTTGAACCCGGTGCCGGCCGGCACAAGGTGGCCCAGGATCACGTTCTCTTTGAGCCCGACGAGGAAGTCAGACTTGCCAGCGAGCGCGGCCTCGGTGAGAACCTTGGTCGTCTCCTGGAAGCTCGCGGCCGAGATGAAGCTGTCGGACTGGACCGCAGCCTTGGTGATCCCCAGGAGCTGGGTGCTCGCCGAGGACGGCTTGGGACGAATCCACTCCGCCTTCTTCACGCCCGACTGCTCGACCCGGATGTTCTCCTGGTCAAAGTGGTCGCGAGGGACAATGTCCCCCTGGCGGAAGTCGGTCTCGCCGGGATCTTTGATCTTCACGCAGGCCATGAGGCTCTGGTTCTTGCCCCGGAATTCGAACTTGTCGATGACCGAGCCGGGGAGGAGCCCGGTGTCGCCGACCGATTCGATTCGGACCTTGCGGAGCATCTGGGCGATGATGATCTCAAGGTGTTTGTCGTCGATCTCAACACGCTGGGAACGATAAACGTTTTGGATCTCGCGGAGGAGGTAGCGTTGCACAGCCTCCTCGCCAGAGATGCGAAGGATATCGTGCGGGACCAGCGGCCCTTCGACGAGCGGGTCTCCAGCGCGGACGCGGTCGCCGCCGTGGACCCGAAGGTGCTTACCGTGGGGGACGAGGTGCTCGCGTTCGATGCCACTCTCGTTCTTGACGACGATCGTCCGCTTGCCTCGGCGTTTCTCGTCGAGCAGCTCGACGCGGCCGTCGATCTCGGCGATGACCGCCGGTTCCTTCGGCCGACGTGCCTCGAAGAGTTCGGTCACTCGCGGCAGACCGCCGGTGATGTCGGCCGTACCTCGGACCTCTCGGGGCGTCTTGGCGAGCATCGTACCGGCGGTGATGGTCGACCCTTCGGCGACCTCGATGCCGGCCCGCTCGGGGATGTTGTAGTAGTCGAGGATCTTACCGAAGTTGTCCTCGATAATGACCTGCGGGTGCAGCTCGCCCTTGTGCTCGATGATCGTCCGTCGGGTGTGGCCCGAGGGGTCGATCTCGATACGCATCGTCTCGTTCTCGACGATGTCCTCGTAACGAACGCGCCCGCCGACTTCCGCGAGAATCGGGATCGTGTGCGGATCCCACTCGCAGAGGACGCTCCCCTTGGCGACCTGATGGCCGTCTTCGACCATCAGCTCGGCACCGTTGGGAACGTCATACTTCTCGAGCTCGCGGCCCTTGGGGTCGAGGATCTGGATCTCGCCGTTACGCGAGAGTGCGATCTTCTTCCCTTCGTCATTGATGACGAGGCTGATCCCGACGTACTTGACCTTGCCCTCACGCTTGGTCTTGACGTCCTTGTCCTCGACGGACCGGGTCGCGGTGCCGCCGATGTGGAACGTACGCATCGTAAGCTGCGTGCCTGGCTCACCGATCGACTGGGCGGCGATGATGCCGACCGCCATGCCCGGCTCGACGAGCTGGCCGGTCGAGAGGTCCATGCCGTAGCAACGACGGCAGATGCCGAGGGTGGCCTCGCACGTCATCGGGCTGCGGACCTGGATCTTCTCGATCTGCATGTCTTCGAGTTTGCGTGCCTGCTTGACCGTGATCATCTCGTTTTCTTTGACGACCACCTCGTCGGTGATCGGGTCGACGATGTTCACGCGGCTGACACGGCCTCGAATCGACTGCGTCAGCGAGACTTCAACCTTCTCGCCCTTATAGATGACGCCCTTGGTGATCCCCTGGGCGGTCTTGCAGTCTTCCATCGTGATGACGACGTTCTGGGCGACGTCGGCAAGCTTACGGGTCAGGTAGCCCGAGTCCGCCGTCTTGAGCGCGGTGTCGGCCAGACCTTTACGGGCACCGTGCGTGGAGGAGAAGTACTCCAGCACGCTCAGCCCCTCACGGAAGTTGGCCTTGATCGGCGTCTCGATGATCTGGCCCGACGGCTTGGCCATGAGGCCTCGCATACCGGCCAACTGGCGAATCTGCTCGACACCGCCTCGGGCACCCGAGTCGGCCATGAGGAAGACCGGGTTAAGGTACACCTCGCCGTTACGGACGTCGTTGCGGAGCTGCTCCATCATCTCGGTCGTGATGCGTTCGCGAGCGTGGGTCCAGTGGTCAAGGACCTGGTTGTACCGCTCTTGCTCGGTGATGACACCACGCTGATAGAGCTTGGCCGCCTTGGCGACGTCCTTCTCTGCCTCTGCGAGGATCGCGGCCTTGGTCTCGGGCGTCTTCAGGTCGTCGGTCGCGAACGAGAGACCCGAGCGGGTCGACTCGCGGAAGCCGATGTCCTTCATGTTGTCGAGCAGGTTGATCGTCTCGCGACGGCCGAGGAGCTGGTAGCAGTCGGCGATGATCCCTTGCAGCTGCTTCTGGCCAAGCGAGAGGTTGTAATAGGGCATCTTCGGCAGCAGGATGTCGTTGAAGATCACCCGGCCGACGGTGGTCTTGACGACCATGCCCGGCTTGAATTCCTTCTCGCCGTCACCCTTGAGCGTCTTGTACTCAGGGAGCCGCATCTTGATGATCGCGTGGACGCCGACCTTCTTCTGGCTAAACGCCAGGAAGACTTCGGTCGGGCACGAGAAGACGCCCTGCTCAATCCCGCCTTCAGCCGCCTTATACTCCCCCTTCTCCCCGGGTCGGGGAACGGTGAGGTAGTACGAACCCATGACGATGTCCTGGGTCGGGCTGATAATCGGGCTGCCGTTGGCGGGGCTGAAGATGTTGTTGGTCGACATCATCAGCGTCATCGCCTCAACCTGCGCCTCGATCGAGAGCGGCAAGTGGACGGCCATCTGGTCGCCGTCGAAGTCGGCGTTGAAGCCTTTGCAGACGAGCGGATGGATTCGAATCGCGTTGCCTTCGACCAGCACCGGCTCGAACGCCTGAATGCCCATTCGGTGCAGCGTCGGAGCGCGATTCAGGAGGACGGGGTGGTTCTTGATAACCTCTTCAAGGATATCCCAAACCTCTTCGACCTTGCGCTCGAGCATCTTCTTGGCCGACTTGATCGTGTCGGCATGGTTGAGCTCGCGGAGTCGGCGGATGATGAACGGCTGGAAGAGTTCCAGCGCGATCTTCTTCGGCAGACCGCACTGGTGAAGGCGGAGGTCGGGGCCGACCACGATCACGGACCGCGCCGAGTAGTCGACACGCTTGCCGAGCAGGTTCTCACGGAACCGGCCCTGCTTGCCCTTGATCATGTCGGTGAGCGACTTGAGCGGGCGATTGCTCGAACCGAGCACCGGCCGCTTACAACGATTGTTGTCGAAGAGGGCGTCGACCGCCTGCTGGAGCATCCGCTTTTCATTGCGGATGATGACCTCAGGGGCGTTCAGGTCGACGAGCTTCTTCAACCGGTTGTTGCGGTTGATGATCCGGCGATAGAGGTCGTTGAGGTCGCTCGTAGCGAAGTTGCCCGAGTCGAGCAAGACGAGCGGACGCAAGTCGGGCGGAATGACCGGGATGCACTCCAGAACCATCCACTCGGGGCGGTTATCGCTATCGCGGAGCGATTCGACGACCTTGAGCCGCTTGGTGAGGTCTTTGGTGCGCTGCTTGCTAGTAGTTTCGCCGAGTTCCTGGCGGAGCGTCTTCGAGAGCCCCACGAGGTCAAGCCGGGCGAGCAGCTTACGGATCGCGTCGGCACCCATGTCGGCCTGGAAGCTGTCGCCGTAAGCTTCGCGGTGCTTGCGGAAGTCTTCCTCGGTGAGGAGCTGACGTTCCTTGAGCGGGGTGTCACCGGGATCGATGACAACGTAATCTTGGAAGTAGATGATCCGCTCGAGGCTGGTCGTCCGCATGTCCAGCAGCGTGCCGAGGCGGCTCGGCATCGCTTTGAAGAACCAGATGTGGACGACGGGAGCGGCGAGCTCGATGTGGCCCATCCGCTTGCGACGGACGCGGCTGTGCGTGACCTTCACGCCGCAGCGGTCGCAGATCATGCCCTTGTATTTCATGCCGCGGTACTTGCCGCAGGCACATTCCCAGTCTTTCTCAGGACCGAAGATCCGCTCGCAGAACAGACCGTCTTTCTCGGGCCTGTACGTCCGGTAATTGATCGTTTCCGGCTTCTTGACCTCGCCGAATGACCAACTACGGATGTCGTACGGACTGGCGAGCCCGATCTTGACGGCTCCGTAATCATTGATACGATCGTAGGCACTCTCGCCCATGCTCACGAGACACTCTCCTCTGCACGCCCTGGAGCGTAGCGGAAGCGGGATTTGTTCCGGGGGATCGATCGGCGGCTATAGGACGTCGGGGGCGGTCGAAGATTCGTTATTCCGACGGGGGTCTGTCGCTACCAAGTACGGTTGATATCAATGCAACGAACGCGGTCCAACCCGTCGCTTTCGCGAGCAGGGTTGCCGCGGACAATCAATCGGTCATCCGAAATCGAGCCTCAAAGCGCAAGGCCGGCGTCCTCCTTGGCCGGTTTTTTGACTCCCAATCTGCGGGCAGACACGCTCAAGTCGCAATCGCATCGATGTCCCGAGCAGAGCCGGACCCGACTCGAAGCCGTCGCCGCGAGGGGGTCAGTGGAGTCAATACCAAATAATGATACTCGAATCAATCGAAAACTCCAAGAAAAATCCGCTTGACACGTGCGATTTCAAAAACCCGTGCCGATCGGATCATTTCCCGTCCGCGGGTTTGTGGTCTTCATCCTCGTCCTCGTCCTCATCTTCATCGTCATCATCGAATTCGTCGTCGTCGTCGTCGCCGAGGGAGTCGAGGTCGCCGCTGATCTCGATGTCGGCGACTTCGTGGAGATGATAGACCTTGCCGGCCAGAGTGATCTCAGCGTCTTCGAGTGGCGTGACCGAGTCGGGGTCAGTCGCCTCGATGGTCTTGTCGTAGGCGTCGAGGGTCTTCATCAAGGCCGCCTCGAAATCCTCGGGGCTGACGCCGAGTTCAAGGAGGTCTTCCTCGCGCGGGTTGATCGTGATTTCGATCTCGCCGTCTTCGTCATGGTCGTGGTCGCAGTTTTCGTCGTGAACGTGTTCGGAGTCGGCCACGAGAGCCTCCTTCTAGCTAGGGGAAACTGAATGATGTCGCAAGCCATGCCGGCCGAACTCAGCGGAATTCATCCTCGACGAGTTCGGCATTGATTCAGAGTTGGGCGACAGTCTTCTGGAATCCGGACAGGTAGTCTGGTTGTCGCGGAAGGCCCACTCCCGCCAGCGCGGGTGGCCGTCCCGAGCTTCCCTTATCAGGACCGTGACCCGTTCGAGTTACGGATCAATGATCGAGGATTCGCAGAGGCCGAAGAGGAGATATTCCTCGCGTTTAGCGAGAGAGTCCCGGTCGCAAGCCCGTCTGCCCGCCAAAACCACTTACGTGGCCCAGAGCCGGAACGCCCCGGACGAGACGGATCAGGCAGAGATGTTGACGGCGGTGGTCGGTTCTCACCTCACACAGGTTGTCTTCGATCGGGCCGTGTGGGTCGTTGGGACTATCCGTCACGACTGACCGCAACCAGGGTGGGGGCAAGTCGGGTCGTCGTACTGGACGTTGGGAGTGGCCATCGTTCGGAAACCGCACTCGCGATAGAAGCGGTTCAAACGCGCGACCTCAGCCTTGAGAGGGGGAAGGCACGTGCAGCATGAAGGGTCTCCGCGCAGACCAATCAATCACGACCGACCCGGCTCCCCCCTTGTATGGAGGAGCCGGGCCGTCGGGAATCATCGCGTCAGATCCGCTTCTTTTCGAGCTGCATGTTCAGCCCGAGACCGCGGATCTCGTTCGTGAGCACGTCGAAGCTCGCAGGAGTGCCGGCTTCGAGCGTGTTCTCGCCCTTGACCATGCTCTCGTAGATCTTCGTCCGGCCTTCGACGTCGTCCGACTTCACGGTGAGCAGTTCCTGGAGGATGTAAGCCGCGCCATAAGCCTCCAAGGCCCACACTTCCATCTCGCCGAACCGCTGGCCGCCGAACCGGGCCTTACCGCCCAGCGGTTGCTGGGTGATGAGGGAGTAGGGGCCGGTGGCACGAGCGTGGATCTTGTCGTCGACAAGGTGGTGAAGCTTGAGCATATAGATATACCCAACCGTCACCTTCTGGTCAAACGGCTCACCGGTCCGGCCGTCATAGAGCTGGGCCTTGCCGTTGAATGGCAGGCCAGCGTCGCGGAGGCACTGGTGGATCACTTCCTCGCTCGCCCCGTCGAACACTGGACAGATTGCCTGGAACCCGAGCTTGGCCGCAGCCCAGCCCAGGTGGGTCTCCAAGATCTGGCCGACGTTCATACGGCTCGGCACGCCGAGCGGGTTGAGCAGAATCTCGACGGCGGTGCCGTCGGCGAGGAACGGCATGTCCTCTTCGGGGAGGATCTTGGCGATAACGCCCTTGTTGCCGTGACGGCCGGCCATCTTGTCGCCGACCGAGATCACCCGCTTCGTAGCGATGTAGATCTTGACCATCTGCAACACGCCCGACGGGAGCTCGTCGCCCCGCTTCAGGCTGTTGAGCTTGCGGTCCTTCTCGTCGCGAAGCGCCTCGATCCTGGGCGAGTACTGCCGGACGACCTTGCGGGCAGACTCCGACTTGTCCGGCGAGCGGAGGTCGAGCGTCTCAAGCTTGAACCGATCCGACTCGTCGGACAAAACCTTCTGGTCCTTGTCGCGGCCGAGCGGCTTGCCGGTCGACGGATCGAGAACAGGACCACCAATCGCCTCTTCGAGGGCCTTAATCATCGACTTGTATTCGTCGGCGATCTTGGAGTTCTCGACGGTTTCGGTGTCCTTCAGTTCCTTCTCGAAGGCCTTACGCTCGTCTTCGTTCAGGCTCATCCGGCGGCTGAACCGCTGGGTGTTGATCACGATCCCCTCGACGCCAGACGGCACTTCGAGCGAGTCGTTCTTGACGTCTTCGCCGGCCCGGCCAAAGATCGCGTGGAGCAGCTTCTCTTCAGGAGTCAGCTCGCTCTTCGACTTGGGTGCAACCTTGCCGACCAGGATGTCGCCGGGCTTGACATACGTCCCGATCCCGACAACCCCGTTCTCGTCAAGGTTCCGAAGAGCCTTTTCAGAGACGTTGGGGATGTCCTTCGTGAACTCCTCACGACCGAGCTTCGTCTCGCGAATCTCGATCTCGAACTCTTCGATGTGGATCGACGTGTAGACGTCTTCCTTCACGATGCGTTCGCTGAGGATGATCGCATCCTCGAAGTTGTACCCGTCCCACGCCATGAAGCCGACGAGGACGTTCCGGCCGAGTGCCAACTCGCCCTTATAGGTGCTGGCACCGTCGGCAAGGATCTCGCCCTTCTTGACGACCTGGCCCGGGGCGACGACCGGCTTCTGGTTCAGGCAGGTCCGCTCGTTGAGCCCGACGTACTTCCGAAGCTTGATGGGCGGATCGTCGTCGATGACGATCTTCGACGAGTCGACGTAGGTGATGGTGCCGTCGTGCGGTGCCTTGACGATCATGCCCGAGTTCATCGCGACCGGCCGTTCGAGCCCGGTGGCGACGATCGGCGGCTCGGCGATCAGAAGCGGCACCGCCTGCCGCTGCATGTTCGAGCCCATCAGCGCGCGATTCGCGTCGTCGTGCTCCAGGAACGGGATCAGGCCGGCCGAGACACCCACCATCTGCTTAGGTGAGATGTCCATGTACTGGACCTGATCCGTCAGAACCGTGTGGAAGTCGGTCTGAAAGCGGGCGATGACGTTCGGACCTTTGAGCTTCCGATTGTCTTCTGACGGCGCGTCGGCCGGGGCGAGGTAGACCTCGCTCTCTTCGTCGGCCCTCATCCACTTGACCACTTCGGTCGGGTGGCCGTTCTTGATCTCGCGATACGGCGTGACCAGGAATCCGTATTCGTCGACGCCCGCGTAGATGCCCAACGAGCTGATCAGGCCGATGTTGGTCCCTTCCGGGGTCTCAATCGGGCAGATCCGGCCGTAGTGGGAAATGTGAACGTCGCGGACCTCGAAGCCTGCCCGCTTCCGATTCAAGCCTCCCGGCCCAAGCGCGGAGAGCCGGCGCTCGTGGGTGAGCTGAGCGAGCGGGTTCGTCTGGTCGACGACCTGCGACAGTTCACCACGACCGAAGAAGTATTCGATCGCCGCGCTGATGCTCTTGGGATTGATGAGGCTGCGCGGGGCGAGATCTTCGGCGTCCTTGAGGCTCATCCGCTCCTGGACAGTCCGACGCAGCTTGAGGAACCCCTTGCGGAGTTCGTCAGCCGCAAGCTCGTCGATCGTCCTCAGCCGACGGTTTCCCAAGTGGTCGATGTCGTCGACATGACCTTTGCCGCGTCGCAGGTTAATGATGTAGCGGATCGCGTTCAGGTAGTCGAGAACGTCGAGCGTCATCTGCTCGTCGGGAACTTCCTGTGTGAACTTGCGATTGATCCGGAACCGGCCGACCCGACCGAGTCGATAGCGATTGGTGTCGAAGAACTTCTCGTGGAAGAGTTCTCTCGCCTTCTCCAACTGCGGCGGATTGCCCGGCCGGAGCCGCTGATAGATCCGGAGCAGGGCGCTCTCGTGGTCGAACGTCGGGTCGTCCTGGAGGGACTGAAGGATCAGAAGATCCTTGGCGTCCTTGAGAACCTCGATGGTTCCGATCTTGGCATCGGCGAGGACCTGAGCGGAGCCCTTTGAGATCGTCGAACCGCTCTCGATCAGAACCTCGCCTGTGTTCGGGTCGACGACGTCGCCGCAGGCGATCCGGCCTTCGAGCTGGGCGGCAGACTTCGGGTCGTCGGTCTCAATCGCTTCGGAGTCGTAAAACGCCTTGAGGATCGCGTCGTCGTACGAGAACATCGGGCTCATGGCGCGGAGCAGTGTCATCGCCGAGAATTTGCCCGACTGGTCGATCCGGACCCCGAGCTTATCCTGACGGGTGACCTGGAGTTCGATCCAGCTACCGCGCTCCGGGATGATCCGACAGGCGTGGAGCTTCTTGTCACCCGCTTCGATGTCGACAACGAAGTCAACACCAGGGCTACGGTGCAACTGGCTCACCACGACGCGCTCGGCACCGTTGATGATGAACTCGCCGCCGCCAATCATAATCGGCATATCGCCCAGATAGACCGACTCCTCGATAGCCGTCTCGCCTTTATTCAAGCGGAGCCAGACGTGCAAGGGGCGGCCGTAGCTGAGACGAAGCTGTCGGCATTCGTCGGGCTCGTAGCGCGGCTTGCCGAGGTCGAACTTGATGTATTCCAGCTTGAGGGTCTTGTCGTAACTTTCAATCGGGAAGATTTCGCGGAAGACCCCTTCAAGGCCCGAATCGGCCCGATCTTCGGGAGCCAAGTCGGCCTGGAGGAACCGTTCGTAGCTCCGTGTCTGGATCTCGGTCAGGTCGGGGACCGGGAAGACGTCGTGGATCTTGCCGAAGTTCCGCTGCCGGTCGGGGTAAATCCGCCGCACTTTAGTCGGAGTGGCCATGAAGTGTCAGGCTCCTCGGTAAATCAGATAGGAAGCGCGGACCTGCGGCGAGGCGGGGACGCCGTGGATGCCATCAACGCGTGACCGTGAACAATCCCCAAGCGACGGTCGTCGCCGAGGGTAGGGTCGCGGTAAGGCCGTTCCAAGGAAAAGAGTCAGGTCGGGGAGATTGGTGACCGCTCGGATCGGGGCCAAACCCGGTGAATCACGCTCGGTCGTCTCGAATCGAACAACATCGGAGAGGCGATACCCTTGTGCAACCCGTGCGCGTCAAGGGAGCCCCGGCATAACCCCCGGCGAGGGGCGACAATGTCGGGGCCAACATAAGTAGTCTAGGCGCGAGATCAAGCGGACTTCCGGCGAGCCGCGAGGCCCGCCGGAAGTCGAGTCGAAATCTTACTTGATCTTGACAGTGGCACCGGCGTCTTCGAGTTCCTTCTTGAGCTTTTCGGCGTCTTCCTTCGAGACTCCGACTTTGACCGCCTTCGGAGCGGCTTCGACGGCATCCTTGGCTTCCTTGAGGCCGAGACCGGTGGCCGCACGAACAACCTTGATGACGTTGATCTTGTTGGGACCAACGGCTTCGAGGCAGACGTCGAACTCGGTCTGAACGGCAACCGGTTCGGCGGGACCGGCGGCAACGGCAGGGCCGGCGATGACGGCGGCGGCGGCGGCCTTGATACCGTGGACGTCTTCAAGGTAATCGCCGAGGGCCTTGGCCTCGAGGACGGTGAGCTTGACGATCGAGTCGCCGAGGGTCTGGATGTTTTCGGCGTAGGTGGCGGTGGACATGGTGATTCGTATCCTTTCCAGGTCAGGCGCGATCGAGCGCCGCGGGTTCGGTAAGTTCTCGGTGCATCGCGGAGATCGCACCTTAACGGATGAATTTATCGAGGGATCGAGAGGCGGAAACAGTTATCTCAGGACGACGGCCAGGGAGGCCTCGGTCCGCTGGTCAGCTCGCTTCGGCCGGTGCGGAGGTTTCGGCGTCACCCTCAGCGGTCGGCGCGGCTTCGGCCTCGGTCTCAACCTCGTCTTCCGATTCCGGGGCCCCTTCGGACAGCGTCTTGAGCTGACCGAGGAGACCGCTCGCGGGAGCATTGGCCAGCGAGACGATCCGTTGTGCCGGGCTCATCGCCAGGTTCACGATCCGTCCAAGCAAAGCCTCACGGCTCGGCAATTTGGTGATCTCTTCGACCTGGGCGGGAGTGATCACCGTCCCGTCGACCGCACCACCCTTGATCTCGGGCTTCTTGAGCTTCTTGACCTGGGCGGAGATTTCCTTGGCGAGTTCGGCCGGACCGGCTCCCCCCCAAATCGCGACGGACGGACCGGCGAGATAGGTCGCGAGTCCACCCATTCCCATCTCGTCAAAGACGCGACGAGCGAGGGTGTTTCGCAGGGTCCGGACCTTGATCTTCTTCTTGCGAAGATCCATCCGGAACTTGTGCTCGGAGACCGCATCCAGACCCTTGAAGTCGAGAATCAGGACCGAGGTCGCACCATCGAGGTCGGTGCGGAACTGGTCCATCATCATTTCTTTGACGTACTTGCTCATACTCGAATCGCTCCCGTTTCGAGGCCACCCGCGTCAGGCGATGACCCGGATGCCGGGACTCATCGTGGCCGAGATGGTGATCGACCGAATGTAAGTCCCTTTGGCGGCCGGCGGCTTGACCGTACGCAAGTGGTTCAGGAACGTCTGGATGTTTTCTAGGAGCTCGGTCTCGCTAAAGCTCAGCTTGCCGACTGGAGCAGCAACATTGCCACCCTTGTCGTTGCGGAACTCGATCTTGCCCGCCTTGAACTCACGGACGCCCGAGGCGATGTCCGTGGTCACGGTTCCGGATCGGGGCGAGGGCATCAGGCCGCGAGGGCCGAGGATACGCCCGAGCGGGCCGACGACGCCCATCATGTCCGGGGTCGCAAGGGCCACGTCAAAGTCCATGAAGCCGGCCTTGATCCTCTGAGCGAGGTCGTCGCCGCCGACAATGTCCGCACCGGCCGCGGTCGCCTTCTCAGCGTTCTCGCCTTGGGCGAAAACCGCGACACGGACCGTCTTACCGATGCCGTGAGGCAGAGCCACCGAGCCTCGGACGTTCTGGTCGCTCTGACGTGGGTCGATACCCAGGTTGGTCGAGACCTCGACCGACTGGTTGAACTTCGTCGTGTTGAACAGCTTAAGTTGCTTGAGGGCGTCGACAAGCGGAATCGGTTCGACCGATTTCACTTTCCCGCTCAAGGCTCGAAAGCGCTTCGATTGATAGCGCAAGATCGCGCTCCTTTCAGGAGGGCTGCCGCCTGGGGTGGACAGGACTCGGATCGGAGGGTCTCGCCCGACATCGTCGGAAGACGCCCCGCTCCACAACCAGCGGGCGGTCGCGCTGGCGGTCCCAACACGTCAGGGCGGCCGAAGCCGCCCTTGATTTCATTCTGGGTCAAACGAAATTGTGCGGCGGGAGTTGACCCCCGGACCGATCAATCCTTGATATCGACGCCCATGCTCCGAGCCGTGCCGGCGATGACGCGGCAGGCGTGCTCGATGTCGCGGGCGTTAAGGTCTTGGAACTTGGTCTCAGCGATCTTCTTGACCTGGTCCATCGTGACCGTGGCCACTTTGACTTTATGCGGTTCGGCCGAACCCGACGCAATCCCTGCAGCCTGCTTCAGCAAGACGGCGGCCGGCGGGCTCTTGGTGATGAATTCGAACGATCGGTCGGAATAGATCGTGATCTCGACCGGGATCGTCGTCCCCTTCATGTCCTTCGTGCGGTCGTTGAACTGCATGACGAACTGGCCGATGTTAACGCCATGCTGACCGAGCGCGGGGCCGACGGGCGGGGCAGGGGTCGCCTGTCCGCCGGGACACTGCAATTTCACCTTCGCCGTCATCACCTTCGCCATCGCAATACTCCGTCCGCACCAGAGGTCCGAATCATCCCAACCCGGCATGAGCCTTGAGGTTGTTAGTCGACGCCGCTGATGACGTGTTAGATCCGTTCCACTTGCCAGTATTCGAGATCAACCGGCGTGGGCCGGTTGAAGATGATGAGCATGACCTTGACGAGACCGCGCGTCTCGATGACTTCCTCGACCGTTCCCTCGAAGTTCTCGAACGGTCCTTCCTTGATCTTCACCCGGTCGCCACGCTCGACGTTGATCTTGATCGTCGTCGGCTTCTCGTCCTTGGAGGTCTGCTCCCCGAGCATCTTCTCGACCTCGTCGATCGACATCTTCGACGGCGTGCCATGTGCCCCGACGAAGTCGCCGACCCCGGGTGTCTCGCGGACGGTAAACCAGGTCTTCTCGTTCAACTCCATCTCGACCATGATATAGCCGGGATAGGTCTTACGCTCGATCGTCCGCTTCTTGTTGTTGCGGATCTCAATGGTCTTCTCGGTCGGAACGACGATCCGTCCGAAAAAGCGCTGAAGACCCTGGATCTTGACTCGACGTTCGAGAGCGTCACGAATCGTATCTTCGCGGCTGCTCTGAACTTTGAGTACGTACCAGACGAGTAGGGGCGGGGGATCTTCTTCGTCGGCGATGGGAGGTGGAGAAGGCGGAGCGATGGAGACATGCCTACCCGCGTCGGCGCCGGGTTGGCCTCCGTCGGGAGTCTGTTCCTCGACGTCCGAAGCGGAGGCGTCGGTTGAGTCAGGTGTTTTTTCGGTCGAATGGTTCATGCCGGGCCAGTGACTGAAAACGGTGGGTGTCGGTCGGGATCAACGGAAACCGGAACGTCATCGACGAGATCAAGGGGAAGACATGAATTTGACATTCAGCGCCATCCCCGACCGTCGCCCTCATCGATCAGGCGTTAGAGCCCAGGTCGCTCGTGTCGACAAACCTCAAAACACCGATGAGTTTGAGCAAGAATTGCCAGAGGAAGTCGACGCCGAAGAGGAAAACGGCCATGAGGGTCACGGTGATGAGGACGACGAGGGTCGCCCGTTTCAGCTCGGCGCGACTCGTCCAAGAGACCTTATTCATCTCCGCTTCGGTGGCAATCAAGAACTCGACGAACGGCGGGAATTCGACGACCCGGTAGACGACCCAAGCAAGCAAAGCCCCCACGATCGCGGGAACGGCGAGTTGCGTAGTCTTCGGATAATCGCCCAAGGCATAATAAACCTGGACGAGTCCGAGAACGAGAACAATGCCGAGAGCGATCGCGGTAAGGCGACGGGCCATGCGACCCTGAAGCGGCTTTACGCGTCCTGTTCGGAGGAAGTTTGCGAAGAAAAAGCCGATCTGGCCGCTCTTCACCGTCCCGCCCGAACCACCCTTGACCGCCTTGGACGGCGGCGAGATCGACGCTCCGTCTTTCACTTTGCCCATAACACCCTCATAAAGACCGGCGTGTCGCGCGGCATGCGGACCCAGTCGGGCCAACCACTGGTGAACCGCGACACGGCCCTCTTCGTCTGGCTCTGACCAACACTGTCGATCGAACACGAGCGGAGGGAATCGAACCCCCAACCGCCGGTTTTGGAGACCGGAACTCTACCAGTTGAGCTACGCTCGTAACGGTCTAAAGATCCATCCGTGAACTTGAAAGTGAAGCTCGACAACGTCAAAGGACAATCCCGAGTAGCAATCTCGCCACACGGGCTGTCCCAAACGTTATCAAATTACTTTTTCCGCGATTCTTTATGGACGGTGTGCTTGCGCGTCCTCGGGCAATATTTCTTCAACTCGAGTCGCTCCGCGCCCCGGGTCTCTTTCTGGACCCGATAGTTGCGGTCGCCGCAGTCGGTGCATTCCAGCCAGACATACTCACGCATCGCCGCCACTCCTGAATCAAACTCCGACTCGGGCCGGAATGGGCCCCTGAATCCGGTCGTGTCGGCCGCGAATTTGAGGTCGCGAAGCTCGGCCACGAACGGCTCGACGGCGGCTATCCGCGACGACAGGGGCCGGACCCCGAAGGACCGGCCCCATACGTCACTTCAATTATAGAAGAATCTTGGTCACGACACCGGCACCAACCGTCTTGCCGCCTTCGCGGATTGCGAAGCGGAGGTTGGCCTCCATCGCGATCGGGGTATGCAACTCGACGACCATCTTGATATTGTCGCCGGGCATGCACATTTCGGCCTCGCTGCCATCTTCCGACAGCAGCGTCAGGACCGATCCGGTCACGTCGGTGGTGCGGAAGTAGAACTGCGGGCGATATCCCTTGAAGAACGGGGTATGACGGCCACCCTCGTCCTTACCCAGGACGTAAACCTCGGCCTCGAACTTGGTGTGCGGCGTGATCGTCCCAGGCTTGCAGATGACCTGACCGCGTTCGAGGTCGGTCTTTTCCACGCCTCGCAGGAGGATGCCGACGTTCTCGCCGGCCTCGCCGATTTCGAGCGTCTTCTGGAACATCTCGACGCCGGTCACGACCGAGTTCTTGTTGGCGTTGAAGCCAACGATCTCGACCGCGTCGCCGACCTTGATGACTCCACGCTCGATACGACCGGTTCCGACCGTACCACGTCCCTTGATCGAGAACACGTCTTCGATCGGCATGAGGAAGGGCTTATCCTTCTCACGCACGGGCTGGGGGATATAGTCGTCCATCGTCTTGACGAGGTCGAGGATACACTGGGCAGCCTTCGGATCGGCCGGATTGTCGTAGGCCGGGCGGGCACAACCGCGGGTGAGCGGGATTTCGTCGCCGGGGAACTTGTAGTGGGTCAGCAGCTCGCGAAGTTCGAGCTCGACCAATTCAAGCAGTTCCTCGTCGTCGACCAGGTCGACCTTATTGAGGAAGACGACCAGGGCCGGCACACCGACCTGACGAGCCAGGAGGATGTGCTCGCGGGTCTGGGGCATCGGGCCGTCGGCGGCGGACACGACCAGGATCGCGCCGTCCATCTGGGCGGCACCAGTGATCATGTTCTTGATATAGTCGGCGTGGCCCGGGCAGTCGATGTGGGCGTAATGCCGCTTGTCGCTCTCGTACTCAACGTGCGAGACCGCGATCGTGACCGTCTTGTTCGCATCACGGACCGTACCGCCCTTGGCGATGTCGGCGTAATCTTTCTTCTTCGCGTGACCACGCACCGCGAGGACCGCAAGCAGGGCGGCCGTCAGGGTCGTCTTGCCGTGGTCAATGTGTCCGATCGTGCCCACGTTGACGTGCGGTTTCGACTTGACAAACAGTTCCTTCGCCATCGTTGCTCCCGTCGTCTCCTGAAACCGGGGGCGGCCGGAAGGCCGGATCAAACCCAGCTTCCTCAATTGCCCCGGACCACATGCCACTCGGTGGGCGATTTGGCGACAGTACGATCGGAGCCCTAAAGGCTTGACCGACGTCCGCCCCGTGTTTGACTTTCGCGAAATCGAACTGAACGGATCGACCGAAAGCTGCCGCTGGGATTTGAACCCAGGACCTCGTCCTTACCAAGGACGCGCTCTACCAACTGAGCCACGGCAGCGTTGTGTGTTTTTTTTCTGAAGGCCGACCCGATCAAAAGCCTCTCTTGAAACCCCTCAAACTAACAGAACGAGTGCTCGACTCGATCCGACGCTCGCCCCTCTGCCAGAGAGCGGGTGATGGGAATCGAACCCACGTAGCCTGCTTGGAAGGCAGGTACTCTACCATTGAGTTACACCCGCCTGGACGCTTCGACTCGTAAAAGTACGAAGTAGGCCTAGATCAAGATGGCTCGGGGGTAAGGCAGGGGTCGGGCCGAGATGTCGTGTCGTTCTTCGTTACGTCCGAGTCAAACTCCTGGATTCGGTCGTCACCCCGGTCACGCTGTTCGCGATCCGAGCCGATGGGTGGAGCAGGATTCGAACCTGCGAAGGCATAGCCACCAGATTTACAGTCTGGCCCCTTTAACCACTTGGGTATCCACCCAGCTCCGCCCTGAAATTGTTTCCCTACGTTTGCTTCGTTCGCAACGCCCGACCCAACGCCTCGGTGCAGCCCAAAGGCTGTTTCACGAGTCGAGAGCTGGCGGTGAGAGTCGAACTCACAACCGTCGGTTTACAAAACCGGTGCTCTACCAGTTGAGCTACGCCAGCTGACACAAGGCCCTGAAACCCCTAAATATACCGTTCAGCGTACCGAACGCAAGGGCATTTCCCCCGCAACTTGACGAAATCTCCCGTCGAAACGGCGATCCGGCGTCGCGAGATTCGGCCATCGTTAGCAACCTCGATCGCGTCCTAAAACACTGGCTGAGCCGATGTCGGGGCGAGGTCGAGAGGCATAGCCGACTCGGCAAGGCACTATTGTACGCAAAAGGGTTTGCGAGAAACAAGGGGTTTCCGCCAAAAACTCGCGATCACTGATTTGGCTTCGGAAGTAACTCGCTCAGTTCGGCTCTAAACACCGATATGATCGTCTCTTCGGCGATGTTCCCGTCGTCCTCAAGGCTCATCAATTTCGTAACTGAATGCTGCGGCTCTATGCTTCGCATCACTCGAGTTAAACGCGGCGTCGAAGGATTCGCGGAGTCCCGGACGTGTTCGCTTTTGTGATCGGTCGGATCAACACCCTAATGACGAGGTCTTGGGTGATTGACCAAACGATCTCGTCTCAAACGTGCCTTTAACCGACTCCCAGATCCCTGTTTCTAGCCCAGAACCGTGATCAGGTCGTACTCGGGGCCGTACCGAGTGTGCCGGACACAGGGGGCGTCATACTTCAGACGTTACAAAAGACCTTCGACTGGGGGCCAATGAAAAAGCCGCCGGCGCGATGGTCTCGCCGGCGGCTACTACTCGCTCATCGACGGACCTATTGCTCAGAGCATCGGTAGGTCGAGCTTTTCTTCGCTGGCGATCTTGCGGAGTTTGTCCTGGGCACGAGACTCAATTTGGCGGACGCGCTCTTTGGTGATGCCGAGTTCGCGGCCGAGTTGTTCGAGAGTCTGCTCGTTGGCACCGCTGATACCGAAGCGGCTGATAATGATCCTCCGCTCGCGCTCGTCGAGTCGGCCGAGCATGCCCTTGACGGCCTCTTGCATCCGTTTTTGGGCGCTCTCGTACTCGTGCTCGTCCATTCGATTGTCGGCGGCGGCTTCGAACATCTCTTCGTGGCCGGTGACAAATCGGTCTCGGCGGAAATTCTCTTCAGGGATCGTCCGGGCGAAGTTCTTCATGATCGCCCAGGAGGCGTAGGTGGAGAACTTGTTACCCCGGGCGTAGTCAAATTTCTCGACGGCACGAATGAGCGACATGTTGCCGTCGGAGACCAGTTCGAAGAAGTTGTTTGATGGGCCGACGTGGCGCTTGGCAATCGAGACGACGAGCCGGAGGTTGGCGCGAATGATCTGGTTCTTGACGGCCAGCGCCTCCTCCTGCAGCGTCTCGATCTTGTCGAGGTCGGCGGTCTTGGCCTTGGCGGGGTCGATCACCTCGCGGCGGCCGTGGGCCAGATGCTTGAGGTAGTTCATCTGCCGGAACAGGTGGGCTTCCTGCTCTCGGCTGAGGAGGGGAACCTCATAGAGGCTCGCGAGATACGGAGGCAAGCCTTTGGGGGCTTTTGTCTTGCGCGGGGCCTTGCTATCAGCCGTCGTGGCGAACGGGCTGCGAATCTCGGCAGCCTGCTTCGAATCACTGAAGCTCTCATTCGGCATGAATTCGAGCTTGGTCGAGAGGATACGGCGGGCACGCATCTCGTTGAGGATGCGATAGATGCTCGACCGGGTCCGTCCGAACTGGGCAGCAAGGGCTTCGACCGACACGCCGCGACTGCCTGCGTAGAGGCGGTGAATCTTAGATTTATCGGTCTCGTCGAGCGGGTCCGTCGACGGCGGGAAGATCGCCCGGTCTGGGTGGTCTCGGTCGTAGGCCTTCAGGGTGGTACGGACTGTTTCCGTGGAGCGTTCCATTTTCCGTGCGATCCTCCGCGCGATTTCGATCAGGCCGTAGTGGCGACCGACCTGCGCCAGGCGACGGGCGCGACGGATGATATCCTCGCGCTCCTCGTCGGTGAGTTGTCGGAACCGAGTCCCCCGTTCGACTTGCTCTTGATGCGTGTCGACGAACCGTTTCAGGCTCGATTCGAGGAAGCCGACCTTGGTCCGCCCGTCGATGACGAAACGGCGAGCGACCAGACCCTGCAAACGCCAGCGATTGACGGTTCGGGTCGAGACGTTATAGCGTCGGCCGACGGCGTCGACCGTCAGGACCGGCTCGTTGACCTGTTCGAGCTTCTGGCCAACCGTCGCCGAGAGGTCCTCGATGAACAGTCGGAGGTCGTTCTGGACGTCAACCCCGTCGAGCAGCAGGGCGGGGAAACCCTCAGGTCGAAATCCAGTGATCCGGAAACAGAGATATTCGTAGGGATAGCGTTTCTCGGACGCGATCTCGGCGAGCAAACCCTCGGCGCGATCGATCTGCTCGACCCGACGGTCTTTGGGGGTGAAGCGAGACTGTTGCTCCTTCAGTTGCTTCAAGGCCGGGTGACGATACATGCTCCCCTTTCCTTGCCCTTCTCCCCAAGCCAGATCGCGGGCCAATGGAACATTCCCGTCCCGGATCTCGGCGGCCTCAGGGAATTCGTTGCCATTCCCAAAAGCTTAGCCAGTGACTTCCTCTTAATGAGTTGACGTCTTCGTTCGACTCCGGGTTCGGTCGTCGCTCCTTCACTACGCAAAGTCAACGCCATTGGGTCGGAAAAAAACCGGGAACTTCTCTGGGATCGATCCAGAAGACGAGACGATTTCCTCTAACTCACACCCTGGGAACCCCTCAGCTCAACCCTCGCTCGGGAGAAGGAAGACGCTCTATCTTCAGTCAGCAGTCTCAGTTAGGACCGCAGCTCTTTTACAAACTCCTTAGATTACCCAAAACCACGAAACTTCCCTCGTTTATCAGGCTACCGTCTACCTGTTGGATCAGCTGTCTATCCTTAGACGGCATGGGTCGAGACGGAATTCCCAAATACGCTTGCAAGCGGTCAAGAAAAGGGCGAATCGTCCCTTATAACCATGAAGCTGTTGTAAAAATGGTCCAGACGGATGGTCGAATTGGGAGTGATCGCGTGATGATGGCAGTCGTACGATCGTCAGCAGAACGGCCGGATAGCACGTCGGAGATCGTCGGCGGTTGGATAGCGTTCGCTAGATTGGCGGGCGAGTCCCTTCTCCAGGACTGCGGCGAGCGTGTGGGGGACGTCGGGTCGTCGCTTGCGGATCGGGACGGGGGCTTCTTCGAGGAGGGTCCGGATCAGGTCGCCTCCTCCTTCGGACTCCTCGTCGTAGATGAACTGGCCTGAAATCAGGTAGTAAAGGGTCGCGGCGGTGGAATAGAGGTCGGCGGATGGCAGAACGGTTTTGAAGTCGAGCATCTGTTCGGGGGGCATGAACGGTATCGTTCCGCGCATCTCGCCTGAGAAGGTGAGGCCGGAGAGCCCGAGCCCGCGAAAGCTTTTTGCCAGACCGAAGTCGGAAATCTTGGCGACTGCCCCGGCCGCCGAGGAGCCGATCAGGATGTTCTCGGGCTTGATGTCGCGATGGACGAAGCCGTGCGAGTGGGCGTGGGCCAGTCCCTTCAAGACCTGACTCGCCATTCGGCAAGCCTGCTTGATCGGGTAGCGGCCCTTCTCGGCGTTGGCGATCGCTTCGAGGTTCGTGCCCTCGACGTACTCCATCGTGAACCAGAACTGGCCTCGGGTCATCCCCTGTTCGAGCCATTCGACGATGTTCGGGTGCTTGAGCTGGCTGATGACCGACATCTCTCGGAGGAACCGGTCGATCGCCGTCCGAGTCGCCGCGCTTTCGGGGACGATCAGCTTGAGGGCGACCATGCGGCCGGTCGGGTTGTGCCGCGCCTGGTAGACGATCCCCATGCCGCCGCGACCCAACTCGCGAATGGCGGTGTAGTTGGGGACGGGCTGCGGGGTGGTGGCCGATTCGCCCCGGCAGAGGTCACAGAGCCAGTAGGGGGCCTCGCCCGGGTCGCCTTCGGAGCCCATTTCGGTCGAGACGGAGCCGGGAGGTGCTGAGATCCCGCAGCCGGCGCAGTAGATGACCTGACGGCTGGGACCGAGGGCGACGGTCGTCGTCTTCGCCACCGTCAACGGCCCGGACAGTTCCTCGGGGGCCTCGAAGCGGACGAGGAAGACGCTCTGACCGGCCGAGATCCGGTCTCCCGCCTGGAGGCGAACACGGTCGACTTTTTGGTCGTTGACGAAGGTGCCATTGGTGCTGCCTAGGTCACGGAGTTCGCAGCGAGGCGGGTGGACCTCGATGAGAAAGTGGTCTCGAGACAGCGCCGAGTCTTCGGGCATGGCGCAATGGACGTACGGCGATCGCCCCACGATGAACGTATCGTGGCGGTCGAAGACGAACATCTCGCCCTTGCGTGGGCCGTGCACCACATCCAAAATGACTTGCATCGTCCCGCCCGGTCGGACCTTGCGTCAGCGAACGTCACTCTTCTACCCTACGAGGGAACGGGCTCGACCGGCCAGTCTTCTCCGTCGAAAAACGGCACGATCGGCCGGACTGACTCTCCCGGGACACATTCCATTCGGCGGAGTCCCCTGTTTATGACCACGACGACCCCGGGGCGTGTCGCCCTCGAATCGACGTTGATCTCGCACGGGCTACCCTGGCCCGACAACCTGGAGACCGCGCTCGCGTCCGAAGCCGCCGTCCGCGACGGGGGGGCCAAGCCGATGACGATCGGAGTGATCGGCGGCACGATCCGGCTCGGGTTGAGCAGCGTCGAGATCGAACATCTATCGCACGCTGCCGCCGGCACGGTCCTCAAGGCGAGCCGACGCGATCTGGCGCTGGCGGTTTCCCGCGGGCTCGACGCGGCGACGACCGTTTCGGCAACCCTCTGGCTGGCGCGCATTCATGGGGTCATGGTTATGGCGACCGGCGGGCTAGGAGGGGTGCATCGAGGTGCCGCGACGACCTTCGACATCTCGACCGACCTGGACGAACTCGCCCGAGCCGACAGGGCGGTCGTCGTCTGCTCGGGCGTGAAGTCAATCCTCGACATTCCGGCCACCCTGGAGCGGCTCGAAACGAGCGGGGTGACGGTCGTGGGTTACGGCACCGACGACTTCCCGGCCTTCACGACCGTGTCGAGCGGCCTCCGGATTGAGGCGCTGGTCGAGACCCCCGAGGAGGCTGCCGATCTGATTCGGACGCATCGTCGCCTGCGCCTCCCGGGCGCGATCCTCCTCGTGCAACCTCCCCCGGCCGATCTCGCCATTCCCCGCGAAGAGGCCGAGGCCGCGATCATCGACGCGCTCCGGCACTCCGAGATCGGGGGGATCACCGGTAAGGCGCTCACGCCCTTCTTGCTCGACGCCGTCAATCGCGCGACCGGGGGCCGAAGCCTGATCGTCAACAAGGCGTTGATCGTCCAGAACGCTCGGCTCGCGGGACGGGTGGCAACCGCGTTGGCGAGCGGGCACTGACCTTGACGCTCCTCAGCGGAAACGGCAACTTGATCCCGATCAACGCGCTGCCCCTCGTAAAATCCCACTCATCGACCCCAGGCCATCCTAAACGATGTCTCAACCCCCGCTCGACCTCGTCTGTATCGAGCCGCGATTCCCCGGTCGGCTCGGGGGGGTGGCCGACTGGCTGGTGCGGAGGCGAGGGTATCGGGTTCGGTTCTTCTGCAATCAGGCTGACCCCGCTGTCCAGTGGCCTGAGGCGACCGGACGGGGGATCGAGGTTGTCGCGTTCAACGTCGGGGGCGTGGCACGCGAGACCAGCGTCGAGTGGCCCAAGGTGCTCGAACGCAGCCTCTGCTATGCCTACGGGTGCTGGGAAGTGCTCGAAGGCCGACGGCCGCGACCCGTCGACCTGATTTTAGGCCGGTCGAATGGCCTGGGGTCGAGCCTCTACGCGCCCGTCATCTTTCCGCGCACGCCCATTGTGCAGTTCTTTGACACCTATTTCGACCCCGACCGACGCGAGCCGGGCGACGAGGCCGAACGGCGTCCCGACACGTATCGCCACTGGCGACTCGCCGCCAACGCCGTCGAGCTGGTCGAGCTCGAGAACGGCGTGACGCCCTGGACAGCGACCGACTATCAGCGGAGCCTCTTCCCGACCCCGTATCGCGACGATTTCCATGTCCTCCATGACGGTGTCGAAACTCGCGGCCTCCCGGCGCGCCATCGAGACCCGCTGACGATCGGGGGTCGGACGATCCCCGCCGATGCGAAAGTCGTCACGTTCGTCGCGCGGTCGCTCGACCGGCTCCGGGGCTTCGACCGGTTCGTCGGAATCGTCGACCGCCTGGTGCGCGCCGAGCCGAACGTCGTCGCGGTCGCGGTCGGCTCAAGGGTGGCGGACCACCCGTTCGACTTCGCCCATTATGGTCGCGACTATCCGCTGATCCTGCTCGGGGAGAACCCTCCGACGAGCCTCGAACGGCTCTGGATGCCGGGCGTCTTGCCTCCCGACGACGTGCGACGACTCCTCGCCCGGAGCGACCTCCACGTCTACGCCAGCCGACCACATCCGGCGTCGCGGTCGCTCGTTGAGGCGATGGCGGCGGGGTGCGTCGTCCTGGCGTTCGAGACCGAGGCAGCCCTCGAAGTGATCGAGCCGGGGGTGAGCGGCCTACTGGTGCCGACCGATCTCGACGAGGCGTCGAGGATCGCCCTCGGCGTCCTCCAAGACCCGGCTGCACATCGACCGCTCGGCGAGGCCGCAGCTGAGCGGGTCCGCGAGAGGTATTCGCGTGACGTGACATTGCCCAGGCTGGCCGACCTATTCGACCGGCTCGCGTCGGGGGGACGCTGAATCGATGCACATCCTCTTCCTCCACGACGCCTTCCCCGCGCAGTTCGGCCGGCTCGGGCTTGAACTGGCCGATCGTTACGGCTGGAAATGCAGCTACCTGATCCGCAACTTCTCGCGATGCCCCGAGCCCACCCCCGCGATGCTCGAACGGCTTGACATCCATCGCTACATCGTGCCTCAGGCACCGGCGACCGCACAGCCGGCCTGGCCACAGATCTACGGCCAGTTCGTCGACCAGTGCCGCGCCGTGGCCGACGCCTTGCGGTCGATGCCGGGTCTGAGGCCCGACCTCGTCGTGGCCAACGGCGGCCGGGGTGCGCCGACGTTGCTGGTACCGGAAGTCCTCGACTGCCCGATCGTCACCTATTGCGAATACTATTTCGCCACGTCGCACGGAGACCTGACCTATCGCCTCGACCTCCCCCCGGCCGAGCCCGCCCCGTTCTTTCCGAGAGTGATCAACGCCCCGACCCTCGTGAGCCTTGCCTCGGCCAAGGCCGGCTATTCGGCGACCCGGTGGCAGCGTGACACCTTCCCCGAGCGTTATCGGTCCAAGATCGAGGTCCATTTCGACGGCGTTGACGACCGCCTCTATTCCCCCGGCCCGCGACTCAGTTCGATCGCCGGGAGGTCGGTTCCCGAGGGGACGAAGGTGGTGACGTACGTCGCACGCGGGCTGGAATCGGTACGGGGCTTCGACCTCTTCCTCGCGGCGGCTGACCGGATCGCGCGGGCCAGGTCCGACGTGCTCTTCGTCGTCGCGGGAGACGACCGGGCCTATTACGGCTGGGACACCTTCCACGCGGGCGGCCTTCCCTTCAAGGAGTGGGCGATGAGCAAGGTCGGCTGCGACCCCTCGCGATTCCTCTTTCTGGACCATGTCTCCCCCGAGACGCTCGCCGAAGTTCTCCGCCGTAGCGACCTGCACCTCTATCTCTCGGTGCCGTTTGTGGTCTCCTGGTCACTCTTCAACGCACTCTCGACCGGCCTCGTCGTCCTGGGTGCCGACATCGACCCGGTCCGCGAAGTCATTGAGCACGGAGTAACGGGCCTGATCGCCCCCCTCTTCGACGTGGACCGGATCGCCGAGACCGCGCTGAAAGTTCTTGACGACCCCGCCGAATACGCCCCTCTGGGACGCGCCGCTCGGGCGATGATCGAGGAGCGCTATAGCCTCGACGTGGCCGTCTCGCCCCTGAAGGACTTTTTCGAGCGGGTCGCTGCGCGCTGATTTCAGACGAATCGCCCTACGCGCCCGCGAGTTCGGTCGGTAAAATCGTCCTTTCGGCGCGGTTCGTACGCCGCGCTCAGCCCGCCTTCAGCCCCCGCCGCTGCCCACCCGCCGGCCGCCCCCTCACCCCCTTCGCCGAGAAGAAAGGTCTTTCCATGAAGCTCTCACTCGTCGCCGCGACAGCCGCCGTAGCCCTGGTCGGGTCGGCCCTGGCCTTTGCCCAGGACCCCAAGCCGGCCGCTGCACCGGCCGCCGTCCCAGAAGTTAAGGATCTCAAGTCCAAGGCGAGCTACGCCATCGGGCAGAACATGGGCAAGCAGTTCAAGTCTCAGGCGGTCGATATCGACACCGACCTCTTCGCCAAGGGGCTGAAGGACGGCATCGACGGCAAGGGGACGATGACCGACGAGCAGATCCGCGAAACGCTGATGGCATTCCAGCAGCAGCTTCAGTCCAAGATGGCCGAAGTTGCCGAGAAGAAGGCCGGCAGCGTCAAGCAGGAAGGCGATGCCTTCCTCAAGGCTAACGCCGCCAAGCCCGGCGTCATCACCCGCCCGAGCGGTCTCCAGTACAAGGTTGTCAAGGAGGGGGCAGGGGCCTCACCCAAAGCCACCGACTCGGTCTCGGTCCACTACGAGGGCCGACTGGTCGACGGCACCGTCTTCGACAGCTCGATCAAGCGCGGCGAGCCCGCCACCTTCGGCGTCAACCAGGTCATCAAGGGCTGGACAGAAGCCCTCCAGGTGATGAAAGTCGGCTCGAAGTGGCAGGTCTACATTCCGTCCGAACTCGCCTACGGCGCGAGCCCCCGCCCGGGCGGCCCGATCCCGCCGAACGCCGTGCTCATCTTCGACGTCGAACTGCTGGGCATCGGTGCCGAGAAGTAAGCTGAGTTTGTGACGCCTCGCGTTTCCAGATAAACCGGTCCGCCGCACGAGCAAGCCTCGCGCGGCGGGCCGGTTCGCTTTCATACCCTGAGATCAGCGTTCGCCCTCGACGAGGGGTGGGGGGCCTGCATAAAAGTGTTTCGGGCCCGGTCTAACGCCTACCGTTCGTGATCCGGACGTTTGCGAAGACGGTCAACCCGACCCAAGGGCCTCAGGCGGTTTGTTGGCTCAACCGCTCGGTTGCCTCATCGAGTGAGACCTTCTCGACCGGTGCCACCATCGACCAATGATGGCCGAATGGGTCGACGACCTGGGCGTAGCGATCTCCCCAAAACATGTCGGCGGGGGGCATCAATCCCACCGCGCCCGCCGCAATGGCCTGCATATAAGATGCGTCGACGTCGTCGACGTTCAGAAAGATGGCGACGGACGTCCCGCCGAGGGTTGCGGGAGACTTCGAGCCCGGATGCTCCGGAAACTCGTCGCAGAGATAGAATTGCGAGTTACCGACAGCCATCGTCGCGTGCATCAGCCGGCCGTCGGGCGACGGCATCCGGAACAACTCGTGGGCTCCGAACGCCTTGACGTAGAACGCGATCGCGTCTGCCCCCCCTTTCACAACCAGGTGGGCGACCACTGACTGACGAACGATCGGTCGGGCTTCTTCACTGTGCGACATTGCAAATCCTCCTTGGGATTGAACAGAATATCACCTCGCATCCTGCGTCGTTAATGGACCCCGAATCGCGCGTTTTGTCAACGACCGTTCAGACCCCACGCCTCTGCCGCGCACCAACCCATACCGGTCGGCGCTGTACGAAGGAAGTCGGGGCGTTAGACTAAAATCGATTCGGAGCCCCGCCTCGCCCGCATCGAGACCTCGAACCGGAATCGGACTCGCCCCCAATGGACAGCTCAGCGCTTACGTCGATTCGCAACATCGGCATCATCGCCCACATCGACGCCGGCAAGACCACCACCACCGAGCGCATCCTCTACTACACGGGCGAAGTCCACAGGATGGGGGACGTTGACAAGGGCAACACCACCACCGACTACTTGACCGAAGAGCGCGAACGCGGGATCACGATCGTCGCCGCCGCCATCACCTGCCGCTGGAAAGACTCCAAAGGCGAGCAGATCACGATCAACATCATCGATACCCCCGGACACGTCGACTTCACCGCCGAGGTCGAGAGATCGCTCCGCGTCCTCGACGGCGCGGTCGTCGTGTTCTCGGCCGTCGAAGGGGTCGAGGCACAGAGCGAGACCGTCTGGCGACAGGCGACCAAATACAGCGTCCCCCGGCTCTGCTTCATCAATAAGATGGATCGGATCGGGGCCGAATTCGACCGCGTCTATGGCGAGATCACCGAGCGACTCGAAGGCCACCCGATCCCCGTCCAGATCCCCATCGGAGCGGGGCCGGAAGGGACGATGGGCGAGTTCAAGGGCCTCGTCGACCTCATCACCATGAAGGCCCTGTATTACAAGACAGAAGATCTCGGCTCGACCATCAACGAGACCGAGATCCCCGACGAGATCCGACCCGACGCCGAACTCTGGCGCGAGCGGATGCTCAACGCCCTCACCGACCACGACGAGCCGTTCACCGACCTCTTCATGGCGCACCTCGAAGGCGAAGAACTCGCCGAGGCCGACATCGTCGCCGCCCTCCGTCGTGTGACGCTCACCGGCAAGGTCCAGCCGGTTCTCTGCGGCTCCAGCTTCAAATACGTCGGCGTCCAGCGCCTCCTCGACGCCGTCTCTGCCTATCTCCCCAGCCCGCTCGATCGTCCGCCCGTCATTGGCCATCATCCCAAGAAGGGGACCGACCTCGTACGCAAACCCGACCCCAACGAGCCGTTCTGCGGCCTCGTCTTCAAGATCACGAACGACGCCCACGGTGACCTCTCGTTCGTCCGGATCTATTCGGGAGAGCTGAAGGCCGGGACTAGGGTCTACAACCCCGGCAAGGACAAGAAGGAAATCTGCTCCCGGCTCTATCACATCCGGGCCGACGAGCGAGTGAAGATCGACGAGACGTCAGCCGGAGACATCGTCGGAGTCGTCGGCCTGAAGGACGCCGTCACGGGCGATACCCTCTGCGATGCCTCGCACCCGATCCTCCTCGAACGGATCGAGTTTCCGGAGACGGTCATCAGCATGTCGATCGAGCCCGTCAGCTCGTCCGACAAGGGCAAACTCGCCGATACCCTCGCCTCGCTCGCTCGCGAAGACCCGACGTTCGCCTATAAGGTGAACGAAGAGACCGGCCAGACGATCATCTCCGGCATGGGCGAACTCCACATGGAGATCCTCAAGAACCGGATGACCCGCGACTACAACCTCAAGGTCCACGTCGGCCGACCCCGGGTCAGCTATCGCGAGACGATCAAGAAATCGGTCAAGAAAGTGGAAGGCACCTGCATCCGCCAGACCGGCGGCTCGGGCCTCTACGCAAAGGTCACGATCGACCTCGAACACGAAGTCCTGCCCAAGGGCGGGCCGACCTTGCATTTCGTCAACAAGCTCAAAGGGGGCGTCCTGCCGAACGAGTTCGTCCCCTCGATCGAGGCGGGACTTCGCGAGGAGGCCAAGTCAGGCGGACGTACCGGCTTCCCGCTCGTCGACATGAAGGTCACGCTCGTCGACGGCGAATACCACGACGTCGACTCCAACGACCTGGCCTTCCGCTTCGCGGCGTCTGACGCCCTTCGAAAGGCCGTGCAGGAAGCCGGGGCGGTCTTGCTCGAACCGATCATGAAGCTGGAAGTCGTCACCCCAGATGACTACCTCGGCGACGTCATGGCCGACCTCCTCTCGCGACGCGCCCAGATCGACAAGATGTCCGAACGCGGTCGACTCAAAGTGATCGAAGCCCGGGCCCCGCTCGAAAAAATGTTCGGCTACTCCACCGCCGTCCGAAGCCTCAGCCAGGGACGCGCCAGCTATTCGATGGAGCCGCTCGAATACGCCGCCGCCCCCAATGAAATGCTCGAGAGCCTGGCGGGGGGATAATCGAACAGGGTGCCAACGCAAGTCGCAAATGTCTCGATCGTGGCAAACAGACTGGAATTTCGAATCTGGACGAATTTTGGAGGGGACTTCGACCCGTAGCTCGAAGTCCCCGAAGGTACCAATGACAGCGATCTCTGCTTTCGAGAATCACTCAATCCGGACGTGAAGTCTTCCGTCACCCGAACGCACTGAGCCACCTTCAATGGGTTGATGAACCCTGCTCCGATACGCGACATCATCGCCACGTCCCAGCGATTTTCTCATCGCCAGAGCATCAGCCAACGAACAGAGAGATCCTCGGCGACAAAGCCGGCCACCGCGGTTGGTCAAGAAATCAGCGAGGTACGAAGTCAAACCCAAAAGACGTGACAAAAAGCGAATACGACTCATCACCGTCCAGCGCGACGTGAGGTCCGACTTACGAGCCATCCATGAGACGAGGCGATCGTAAAACACTCGTAGAGACGAAGTCAAAACCCATTATGTTGGAGATCGTAAGACGAGAATCCGAGGGACGTGAGGAACCCTGTAGGAAAGACTTCTCACACGCATTGGCCTGCCAGAAAACGATCAACACAAGGCGAGAGGTTCGCCTTGGATCAGCTCAAGAATCGGAGATAATCCTGGCTTCAAAGACAGAAATGCTCAAAAAGTGCAACGATCGAACACCGGTGGAATACCGGGGCAGCACGCTCGAACAATGGGGACACAACACACTCTCACTGCAGAGAATCCCGAAAAACGATGAGAAATTCCCGGGAAGAGGAGTTGACGAAAGGCACAGAGGTCGGTATTGTCTTACTTTCCCCACGTGACTCGTCGCGAGGGGAAGTGCAGTTACGATCTTGGTAGGAAGACGTCGAGAAGCGAAGGAACTCACGCGTGGCGGGTATCAGCAACGAACGGATCCGGATCCGGATGGAAGCGTACGATCACACCATCCTGGATCAATCGGCGAAGGATATTGTCGACACCGCCAAGCGGACTGAGGCCATCGTCCACGGACCGATTCCCCTTCCGACCCGAATCGAACGGTACACCGTACTTCGAAGCCCGCACATCGACAAGAAGTCGCGGGAACAATTCGAAATCCGGACGCACAAACGGCTGATCGATATTGACCAGCCGACCAGCAAGACAATCGACGCCTTGAACAAGCTCAGCCTCCCGGCTGGTGTGGATATTAAGATCAAGGCCTCCCCCGCAGGGGGCTGATCGAACACGATCCCACGCGTTCAAGGTAAAGTCCGGCGGCCGGCCAGGGAAGGATTCATCCTCCCTCAAGGATCGTCTGTCCGGATGGCGATTGTCGGCGAACCGCGTCCCCCCGCGGACTAAGGGGGCGTTATTGAGACCGTTCGTCTCTTAACTGAGATGAGTGGAATCGATTTGACGAAGACGCGACGCCCCGAAGCCCCTCAATCGGGCCGGTCGGGCGTCCGATCATACGGACGGACGATCGACGCTACGGTTTAAAAGTGGGCTCAGGCGAGTCGCAACGACTCACGACTGATGCAAGCGAGACGGAGTGATCAGATGCGCGTCGGACTGCTCGGCCGCAAAGTCGGCATGACCCAGATCTACGAGCCGGACGGGACGGCGATTCCCATCACCGTGCTCGAATGTGGCCCCTGCACGGTGCTACAGATTCGCACGGCTGACCGGGACGGATACCACGCCGTCCAGCTCGGGTTCGATGATAAGAAGCGAAAGAGCGCCACACAGGCGGAGCGGGGCCACGCTAAGAAGGTCGCCGCCGAACCGAAGCGCTATGTCCGCGAGATCCGTCAGGACGGTCCGACCGAGGTTGCCGAAGGGCAGACCCTCACGGTCGAGATGTTCAGCGAGATCAAAAACGTCGACGTCATCGGTACCAGCAAGGGCCGTGGCTTCACCGGCGTTCTCAAGCGGCACGGCTTCAAAGGCCTCCGGGCGACCCACGGCGTGAAGCGTATGCACCGGCATCCTGGTTCCAGCGGACCGTCGGCCGACCCGGCCCACACTCGCAAGGGCATCAAGAAACCCGGCCAGCACGGCAATACCCGCGTGACGGTCCGCAACCTCAAGGTCGTCCGTATCGACCCCACGAATAATCTGCTCCTGATCCGGGGCGCGGTTCCGGGTCCCAACGGCGGTTACATCACCATCCGCCAGACGAACATGGTCTAACCCTCACCCACCGGACCGGCCCCGCGAGGGAGCGGACTTAAACGATGCCCACACTCACCATACCCGTCTTCAACCCCTCCGGCGAGAAAGTCGGCGAGGAGACGATCGACCCGGCCGATTTCGGCGGCGAGGTCAATAAGCAACTCCTGCACGACGTCGTCCTGATGCACCTCGCCAATCGTCGCGTCGGCACCGTCAACACCCGTGGACGTGCAGATGTCGCCGGCTCGGGCAAGAAGCTTTTCCGCCAAAAGGGCACGGGCAACGCACGTGTCGGGTCGAAACGCACGAACAAGCGAAAGGGTGGCGGTGTCGCCTTCGCTCGTCGTAACCGTGACTATCGCTACTCGATCCCCAAGAAGGCCGTCCGGATCGCCATCCGCATGGCTATCTTGTCGAAATTCCAGGACAACCAGGCGATCATCCTTGACGGTATTGTCGAGGGAGAGAAGCCGAAGACCAAGCCGATCGTGATGGCCCTTCGCTCGATCCGCCGACCGGACCTCAAAGAGCATGAGGTTGAAACGACCGGAGAGACGAAGATCGCTGCCCGCGAGCGGAGCCTCGACGGCCGGACCATCCTCTTCGGCATCCCCTCGTACAACCCCGTCTTCCACCAGAGCGTCCGGAATATCGAAGGTGTCGAGGTCGCGCCGATCGCCGAGTTCAACACCTACAACGTCCTCAAGCAGCGCTATCTTGTGCTGACCCGCGAAGCCCTGACCGCCCTCAAGCAGCGGGTCAAGGGTGACGACGGCGAGACCACCGCCACGGAGACGAAGTGACGCCATGGTGACCCTTCGCCACGCTCCCACATATACCCGTAGCGGGCCGATCCTGGAGCCTTACCAGGTCATCCTTCGCCCGCTGATCACCGAGAAAGCCACCCACCTCTCGGAACGACACAACGCGTACACCTTCGAGGTGAACCCGCTCGCCACCAAGACCGAGATCAAAGAGGCTGTCCAGTTCCTCTTCGACGTCAAGGTCGCTGACGTGCGGACGCAGAACCATCGCGGTAAGCTCCGTCGTCATCGGCTCAAAATGGGCCGGATGCGGAACTGGAAAAAGGCGATCGTGGCCCTGCACGACGACTACCGAATCGACTTCTATTGATCTGATCGACGAATCCAGTGACGGGCCGGAATGACCGGTCTTCTTCGAGACGAGAGACACGCTCGCATCGCCGACGGTTCCATTCTGGCCGGCGGATTCATAAGGACGGCACGCGATGGGTATCCGCTACTACAAACCGACGAGCCCGGGCCGGCGGAATGCGTCAGTCAGCGACTTCTCGGAGTTGACGGACAAGAACAAGAAGCCAGAGAAGAGCCTCACCGAACCACTCCGCAAAAGCGGTGGACGGAACAATCAGGGGTTCATCACGTCTCGCCATCGTGGCGGTGGCCACAAGCGGATGTATCGACTCATCGACTTCCGCCGCAACGACCACGACGGGGTCGTCGCCCAGGTCACTCACATTGAATATGACCCGAATCGATCGGCGCGAATCGCCCTGATCGTCTATCCGGACGGGGTCAAGCGGTACATCATCGCCCCCGACGGTCTCAAGGCAGGAATGACAGTAACCTCCGGCCCGGGCGCAGAGCCCAAGCTGGGTAACTGTCTTCCGATGTCGAAGATCCCGACCGGAATGACGATCCACAACCTCGAGATGCAGCCCGGTGGCGGAGCCAAGCTCTGCCGATCGGCTGGCGTCGGTGCGGTCCTCACGGCCCGCGAGGGGACCTGGGCCCAGATCACGCTCCCTTCGGGTGAAGTCCGGCGGATGCCAGCCGAATGTCGGGCGACGATCGGAATGGTCGGCAATCCTGACCATATGAACGTGACTCTTGGCAAGGCGGGACGAAGCCGCTGGCTCGGCCGACGCCCGCATGTCCGCGGCGTCGCCATGAATCCGAACAAGCACCCGATGGGTGGCGGTGAAGGCCGAACCTCGGGAGGTCGTCATCCCTGCTCGCCGACCGGCAAGCTCGCGAAGGGCGGCAAGACCCGTCGTCGTCGCAAGCCGTCGAACTCGGCGATCATCCGTCGTCGCAAGAGTGTGCGATACGGCCAACTCAAGGTCTGATTGCCGAAGATAAACCACACCGGTTCGGGTCGAGTCCGCTCGCCCGACCGTGTGTTATGAACCGACCCGGGATCGAACGAAACCGAACGATGAATCGCCCCGCGAGGGGACGGGGGAACGAGGAGTTATGGGACGCTCGCTGAAGAAGGGCCCGTATGTCGTCGAACGGCTGCTCACCAAGGTCGAAAAGGCCGACCGGACCGGTAACCGTGAGCCGATCAAGACCTGGGCTCGGGCCTGCACGATCGTTCCCGAGTTCATCGGGAAGAATTTCGCGATCCACAACGGCCGTAATTTCGTCAAGCTCTACGTCACCGAAGACATGGTTGGCCACAAGCTCGGCGAATTCTCGCCGACGCGGACCTTCCGTGGTCACGGCGGCAAGGCGAAGTCTTCCGGCAAGAAGTAATCCTCCCTGGGGCCGACCGGGCGAACCCGAGGTCGGCCCGCTGATCTATCGATTCGTCTTGTTGGGTGGGGTCGCGACGCCGATCCGCCCTCGCGGCTAGTTCAGCCCGCTTGACCCGACCGCAGACCCGACACGATCCGAGAGCCCACATGGCCACTACCACAACCCAGACATATCAGGCGACGCACCGGTTCGCCCGGATCTCCGTGCGGAAGCTGCTGCCGATCCTCGACCTCATTCGCGGCAAGTTTGCCGACGATGCGGTCGACGTCATGAGATACCTGCCGCACCGCGGTGCCCGGATGATCGAGAAGGTGCTCAAGAGCGCCATGGCGAACGCCGAGGATCGGGGCGTACGCAACGTCGGCGACCTCGTCATCTCCGACTCCCGAGGCGAAGGCGGCCCGATGTTCAAGCGGCTCATGCCGCGTGCCCGAGGCATGGCGTATATGATCCGCCGACGGTCGTCACATATCATCATTGGCCTCTCCGACTACGATACCCTGGCCGCCGCACCCGGCGCCCGGGACGATCGGGACTAACCCTCTTAAGGACCGTTCCCTATGGGTCAGAAGGTTCGCCCGACCGGTTTCCGCGTCGGCATTATGGAAGACTGGCGGAGTCGCTGGTACGCCAACAAGCATGACTTCGCCGACCTCCTCGTCGAAGACTTCAAGATCCGTAAATTTATCAAGGGGAAGTACGGCTTCGCCGGAATCCCTAAGATCGAGATCGAGCGGACCCGTGACGCCGTTGTTGTGCTACTGCACACGGCGCGTCCGGGGGTGATCATTGGTCGCAAGGGCGCCGAGATCGAGAAGCTCCAGGAAGAGCTTCAGACACTCACCGGTCGCCGGATCGAGATCAAGATTCAAGAGGTCACCCGCCCTGAGATCGACGCCCAGTTGATCAGCGAAGACATCGCCGAACAACTCCAGAAGCGATCGAGCTTCCGCCGGACGATCAAGCGGGCGCTCGAACAGACGATGGACGGCGGTGCCAAGGGCGTGAAAGTGTTGCTCTCGGGTCGCCTCGGCGGCTCGGAAATGTCCCGAAGCGAAGGGGCCAACCTGGGTTCGATCCCCCTATCGACCCTGCGAGCCAAAATCGATTACGGTTTCTCCGAGGCCAAGACCGCCCAGGGACACATCGGCGTCAAGGTCTGGGTCAATCAAGGCGACTACCTGAAGATGGAGGGCTCGAACGATGCCCCTGATGCCCAAGCGGGTCAAGTACCGAAAAAGCCAAAAAGGCCGCGTAAAAGGTAACGCGACTCGGGGCAACTATGTTGCTTTCGGGGAGTATGGCCTTCAGACGCTCGAGCCCGGCAAGATCTCGGCCGCCACGATTGAGGCTGGTCGCGTTGTCGCCAGCCAGTCGATCAAGGCCGGCGGTAAGTTGTATATCAGGATCTTCCCGCACAAGAGCATCACCTCGATCCCAGCCGAGACCCGCATGGGTAAGGGTAAGGGCGAAGTGGAATACTGGGCGGCGATCGTGAAACCGGGCACTGTCCTGTATGAGCTCGGCGGCGTGACCGAAGAAGCGGCCCGCGCAACGTTCGCTCGCCTTTCGTACAAACTGCCTGTCTCCTGCCGGTTTATCACCCGTCGGCCCACGCTGTAACGAAATCGCTTCCTACGGGAGCGTCGTCCCGGACAATTGGTCCGGGATGTCCGGGACATTCATCGCAGTTGGGAAAGGGTCGGTCCGTACGGCCCTCGACCCGTTGGGAGCGAGGCGGCGATCCGACCTCGTCCCCGCGAATGACAATCGAAGATCGAGGCCCTGCGTATCATGAGCAAGCCCGCCGAGCTCCGCGACCAGACCGAAGATCAGCTTGAGCTTCTCCTGAGCGAGACGCAGCGAAATCTGTTCCGGCTCCGCTTGCAGAGCGAGACCGAGCGGCTCGAAGCGCCGAGCGAGATCATCAAAGCTAAGCGTGAGATCGCCCGGATCAAAACGATCCTGCACCTCCGCGAGATCGAACGGGCGCGGTCGGCCGCTCCCGCCACGACCTGACCTGTTCCCCCACGCGGCCGACCCGGACCCGTACCGAACCCCGTTTCCTCTCGGTAAAATCGCGATGAGCCAACCGACAACCACCGAAGCCATGCCCGTCGAACGGTCCTGTCGCAAGACGGAGATCGGCGTCGTCACATCCGACAAAATGGATAAGACCCGCCGTGTCGAGCTCGAACGGCTCGTACCGCACCCCAAGTACGGCAAATACCTCAAGCGTCGGACCGTCTGCCACGCCCATGACGAGACGAATCAGACCCATGTGGGTGATATCGTTGAGATCATGGAGACGCGCCCGCTGTCCAAGCTCAAACGCTGGCGAATCGTCCGCGTCGTTCGCGTCGGTGCCCAGCAAGCGCTTGCCGGCGAAGGCGAGACCGCGAAGCCACCGACGCAGTCCTAATCACCTGACGAGACCGTTCGTCCTTCCTTCTCCCGACCCGTTGTCGACTGAGCAGAGCGAGAGAGTCCCATGATTCAGATGCAAACGCGGCTCGACGTGGCCGACAACACCGGGGCCAAGGAAGTGATGTGCTTCAAGGTCCTCGGCGGCAGTGCGTCGCACTATAAGCGACGCATCGCTGGCCTGGGCGACATCATCATCGCCAGCGTCAAAAAAGCCAGCCCTGGCGGTGACGTCAAAGCCGGAGACGTGGTAAGATGCGTCGTCGTCCGGGTTCGTAGCTCGACGCGACGACCCGACGGCTCCTATGTCAAGTTCGACCGCAACGCCGTCGTCTTGATCGACAACGACAAGAACCCCCGCGGCACACGCATCTTCGGCGCGATCGCCCGTGAGCTGCGCGACCGCCAGTTTATGAAGATCATCAGCCTGGCCGCCGAGGTCGTCTGACGATAACGACGACCCGAACCCGGCGCGACCGCCGAAGCGAACGAGACGAAGCTATGCATATCCGAAAAGATGATGTGGTGGTGGTGATCACCGGCGACGACAAAGGTCCTGAGCCCCGTAAGGTGCTCCGTGTCCTGCCCGAGAAGGGCAAGATTGTCGTCGAAGGTGTCAACCGCGTCTACAAGCACCTCAAGCCCAGTGCCAAGAATCAGCAGGGCGGACGGCTCTCCAAGGAGATGCCGATCGACGCCTCGAATGTCCTCCTCTACAACCCGTCGATCCGTCGCGGCGTCCGGTTCGGCTATCGCTTCACTGAGGCGGGTCAGAAGGAACGGTACTGCAAAGTTACCAATGAATCGCTCGGCGTGCTCGGCCCCGTGAAGCCGACCCGCGTCAAGCCTACGGCCTGACCCTGAGCAGACCCGACCGAACCGGAGACAAGGCGGACGGCCCCGACCGCGAATCCGCGGCACGCCCGACCCGCTGTTTAGCCTGAGCGAAGGACGACCCGATCATGGCCCGCCTGCTCGACCATTACAACACGACCGTCGCGAGCGCGATGGAGTCGAAGTTCGGCCTGACCAACAAGATGTCAATCCCCAAGTTGGAGAAGATCTCCATCAATATGGGTGTCGGCCGGGCGACCCAGGACAAAGCATTACTGGAATCGGCCGTCGATAGCCTCACCAAGATCAGCGGACAGAAGCCATACGTGACGAAGGCTAAGACCTCCGTCGCCGGATTCAAACTCCGCGAGGGTAACGACATTGGCTGCAAGGTTACGCTTCGCGGCAAGCGAATGTATGAGTTTCTTGACCGCCTCATCACAATCGCTCTGCCTCGTATTCGCGACTTTCGTG
>JANXSY010000185.1 GCA_025356435.1 Isosphaeraceae bacterium
CACCGGGCTTGGGCGGGCTGTTCGACCCCTCGCCCGCACCCTTGGCGTTGGGATCGTTCGACTTTTCGCCCGCGCCGTCCATCTTCTCTTTGGACGACGGGTCGTTTGACTTTTCGCCCTGAGCACCGGGTTTGGGCGGGCTGTTCGACCCCTCGCCCGCGCCCTTGGCGTTGGGATCGTTCGACTTTTCGCCCGCGCGGTCCATTTTCTCTTTGGACGACGGGTCGTTCGACTTCTCACCCGGAGCACCGGGCTTGGGCGGGCTGTTCGACCCCTCGCCCGCGTCTTTCGGCTTCGATCCGGCCTGATCGCCCTTGCCGTCCTGCGGCTCTCCCGGACCCTTCTGGGGGTCTTTGGAGTTGGGCTGTCCGGGGCCTTGACCGTCTTTTGGCTTCGATCCGGCCTGATCGCCCTTGCCGTCCTGCGGCTTCGGCGAGCCACTGGCCTTTTCGGAGGCGGGGTCACTCTTGGTCCCGGTCTGATCCTTGTTGGACGCAGCGTTCGACGGCTCCTTGGGATCGCTGCCCTTCTCTCCGGGCTTCATGTCGGAAGGCTTGGCCTTGGGATCGCCACCTCCCGAGGTTCCTTCCGCGCCGGGCTTCTGGTCAGGATCTCCATTGGGTTTCGCGGCCGAGTCGCCGGTCTTGCCGGGATCGGTCTTCTCGCTCGGCGCGGTTGAGTTGCCGCCGGCCTTGGCGTCGTTTGACCCCTTGGGACCGGTGCCGGGCTTCTGATCGCCGCCTGTTTTCGGCTTGTCAGACATCCCCGGCTTCTGGGCCGAATCGGAACCATTGCCCTCGGAATTCTTCGGGTCAGACGAACCGTCGGTCTTCTCGGACGCGCTCTTGCCTCCGGTCGGTTCGGCGGGATTCAGCTTCCCGGGGTCGTTCTTCGTCATCTCGCCGGATTTCGGCCGGGCTGAGTTGCCGCCATTCTGAGGGGTCTTACCAGGCTCGGGCTTCGTTGGCTTCGTTTCGGCGGGGTTTTGATCGCCCTTTGCACCGGCGGCGTTCGAGCCATCAGTCTTGGCCGAACCGCCCTGTTCGCCCTTCTCGGGCTTGTCTCTGTTCGGCTCCTGGCCACCGTTCTTGGTCGCGTCGGCCTTCTGAGGCTGCTTGATCGCACCGGGCGGCTTCGGACCTCCGGGATTCGCGCTGGGGTTGTCTTTGCCGTCTTTCGGATTCTCGGGGCCTGCCGGCTCGGGTTTCGTCGGCGCGGAGCTTCCATCTTTCGACGTGCCACTCGCCCCTTCAGGCTGCGGCGTCGAGTTCGCATCGCGACCCTTGGGGCTGTTCGACCCTGAGGGGCTTTCGTTGCCCTTCGATCCCTGTGACTTCTCGCTCGGCTCGGGCTTCTGGGGTTGGCTCGGGCTTGCGCTGGGCTGAGCCCGTGAGACCTGGTCTGCCGGATTGTTATCACCGCGCGGTTCGTTGTTGGGCTTCTGATCGGGCGACGATCCCTCTTGCTTGCTCTGCGGCATGCTCTTCTGATTGGGGCTTGAGACCCCATTTTTTTCGCCCGATCGCGAGGCATTCTGATCGGCGTTGTTCGATCCGGCGGGAGGCTGTTCGGCGGCGTTGTTCTCGGCCGGGTTCGGCTTGCTTTCACCCGGTTTGCTCTTTGGCGGATTTTTATCGGGCTGGGAGTTCTTCTGGAGCATCCGTTCGAGGTTCTTCATCTTCTGGCGATCGCGCTCGCTCGGCTGTTCACCAGCTCCGTCACCCTGCGGGTTCTCGTTGACCTCGCCGCCGTTCTCCTTCGATTGACCTGCACCCGGTTTGGGTGGGTCGTTCATGGCGAGTTGGTTCTTCTCATCGAGCGGCTTCGGTCCGCCCGCCTCGTTGCCTTCACCCTTCTGGCCCGCGCCCTCGCCGTCGGGGCGGTTGTCAGCCTGGCCGTTCTGGGCCACGGCGTCGTCTTGGGCCTGGCCTTGCTGGGCCTTGTTGGCCGCATCGGCCTCTTTCTTCTCTTGCTCGGCGGCCTTGTTGAGCTTGGCGAGTTCTTCCTTCTTCACCGGTTCGGTCACTTCGATATCGTACCTGGACGTCTCGACCTTGTTCGGCCTCGGCTCTTTGTTGTCGCGAACGGTCAGCCAATATTGGAGCCGGGTGCCGGGTTTGGCAGGAGTGTCGAGCTTCGTGAGGTCGAGGTCAAACGAGCCGGTCAGCTTCCGCTGGACGCCGGGGGGCATACGCATGTCGAGATATCCGCGCCGGTTTGCTCCCTCGTAGATCGGCAGGAAGACGTCTTTGATACCGAAGTCGTCGCTAACCTCGAAGACAACCGCGACCTTGCCATTGGCGGCGAGCTTGATTGACGACGACGGTTTGATGATCTTCGCCGAGGGTGGTAGGTCTTTCCTCGCCACGATCTCGTAGACGACCGGCTCGGGGTTCGGCTGGAGGTTGGTGGTGCGGAAGGTGACGGTATACGAACCGTTCTCGGCGATCTGGAACTTGCCGATAATCTCTTGCGCGTCGTCGGCCTTTGGGGCCATGTTGTACGACTGGTTCTTGCCAATGAGGTTGAGCTTACCGTCCATCGCCGGTTCGCTCGTCTTGGCGTGGACGGTGACCATCGTCCCCTCGATCGCGTCGATCGTGCCGCCCTCGACGCCGACGCGGTCGGTGACGCCGGTGTATTCGGGGAAGTCATAATCGAGCGTGATACCGGTGACGAGCGGGGCGGGAAGGACCTCAATGTGGTAGGTCTTGGTCCGGGCGTCGCCGCCGGTCATGTAGTAGTCAACGCTGCGCTGGACGTTGCGGAGCGTGGTCTGCCACTTGTCGTAATAGTTCTTGCCGGGCGCGACTTCCTGCTCGGCGTAGAAGTCACCGCCGTCGATGCTGTAGTGGAGGATCACCCCCTCGGGCCGCTTGCCCTCGACCTCAACCGTGAACGGGACGTGCGAGCCTGCGACGACCTTTGCCATCGCCGAGTCGTCGCCCGGCTCAAGCCGGAGGAGCTTGGTATCGGTCGGGGGGGCGATGTCGGCGAGGAAGGCCCGCTTGACCGAGTCCCAGCTCATCCTCGGCGTCAACATCGCGTAGACGCAGAAGACGACAACGATCGCCGACAGTGCGTAGGCTGTTTTGAGCACCTTGCGCTGGTTGACCACGCCTTCAACGTCGACCTTCGTGAGCTGGCTGACCGCCTTCGCCTCGATCGCCGCGAGGAACGACTTGGAGAGGTTGTCGCGGTCTTTCCTGAGCGCGAGATAGTTGATCAGCCCGTTCTTGAATTCCGGCTCGGACAGCTCGATCGTCTTCGCGGCATACATCCCGTTCACGCTCGCGAGCAGCGGCTTGATGATCCGGAACGTTGCATAGGCAACGCCCAGCCCGCCACCAACGAACAGGATGAACCGGCGGACCCAGATCGAGAGCGACACGGCGTTGTCGAGCACGACCTCAAGGAAGAAGACCGCCAGGGCGACGGTGACGAGCATCAGCCCCGCCGAGAGAATGTCGACCTTCTTGATCTGATTCCGCGTGCGGCGGAGTTGGTGGTCGATGTACTGCTCATAGTCGAGCAGTTTCCCCCGCTCCTGCGGCTGAGTGCCCGTCGCCATTGGAGTGAACTCCGTCGTGAGGCCGGGTCGGACCTCGTCCGAATGGACGGCCCGCATCGTCTCTGGCAGGTCGCGCGACACGATTAGGGGCGCGGCCGATCTTCTTAGTATACGTTTCGGAACCGAAAAACCTAGGATCGAGGTTCGACGATTGTCACGGACCGCTGCGAGAATCGGCCCCGCTCGATCCTTTGAGCGGTAGCAGAGGAGCACATTCCTCCGAGATCGCAAGCCATGGACTTCCAGCCACTCAGCCAACTCGCCCTCATCCTCGCCGGGTTCCTCGCGTTTTGGCTCCTACTCACGTGGATCCAGCGGCGAGGCTGGGTGGATCTCAGCCGCGATCGGCTCCGACGCGGGACCGGGAATGCATTGCACGGGATGCAGGGATTCATCGAGCCGTCGGTGGAGTATCTCATTGAGGCTGAGAATCTCGAAGAGGTCGAGGGGGACGACCAAGAATCGGCAGAAATCGAGCGCGAGGCCGTGCTCGCTCTCCTCTCGACGAGCCTGAGTCGCGATCCCGTCGACCCGGAGGTCGTGCGGTTTGAACTGGCGGAGGCATTGCGGGCGGGACTCGACTGGCAGGCTCTTTATGAACAAGCCGTCCGGGTCGAACTGGAGGCGAGGCTATTTCGGGCTCCGTCGCTCCCGCCGATCTGGAAGGTTGCGCCGAGAGAATAGCCGCTCACTTCACCGTCACCTTGTGATTGGTACAGGTTGTTTATCGATCGTCGTTCGTAACCACTTCCCGTCCCGCTCTCGTTCCGAGGCTGCGCCAGACGGCGCGGCTCATATTGTCGCGGTAGAACTCCACATGCCCGTCCATGAGGAGGACGTTGGCACCGCCGGGGTGAAGACTCCCGGGAGGACAAACACCGTAGAAGTCCGCTGGCGCATTGTCGATGAGACAGGAAAGCTCATTAATCATCATCGCGTGATCGTAGCTGTCGGTGCCAAACCCTGATTCCCACCATTCTCCCCTGAAAAGCCCGAACGCCGGGGTGAGACTCGTCTTATCCAAGAGTCGACAACGGTCCACCAAAATGTCGAGGGTCATCCCCGAGCCCTGGTCAATCACCTCGACCGCAAAGCCGCGAGAGTTGTGTTGCTCGGGGTGCGTGACCAGCCACTCGGAAACGACCGCCGTGTGGCTCGAACCATCAGTGATGTGCTGGAAGCCCACGGCTTTTGGCGAGAGTTGCGGATTGCGGTTCACGATGCCGTCGTACTTGTTGGAAAACCATCCCACGCCGACATTGCCCGCGTAATTGGAGCGAATACTGAGGAAGGGCGTCGCGCTGGGGCAGATGAAAACACTCAACTGCGTATTCACGCTTGTCGTGTTTTGCTCATCAATGCCGTGATCATTGATTTAAACGAATTGTACAGGGACTGCTGTCCGAGGTCCGGGAGGAGGCTGCCGAAGAATCCCCTCGCCACCAGGGCGGAATCGAACGGCACCTTCCCGTTGCGTTCCATGAAAATGTGGAGCGCGATGCCGGTCTGTTAGAGGTTGTTGACGCAGGTCGCGCGCCGGGCGGCCACCCGCGCCGCCTGGACGGCGGGGAGAAGCAGGGCGATGAGGATGGCGATGATCGCGACGACGACGATCAATTCGATCATCGTGAAGGCGGAGCGATCATGGCCGGAATTCCGTTTCATGGCCTCACCCTCCCTGGAACGACAGCGGAGCCACCCCTCCAGCGGTCCTCTGTGGGAAGTCTCATCCTAGCCGCTCACTTCACCGTCACCTTGCGATCGGCCTCGGTGGAGAGTTCGACGGGGCCTTCGAGGTTCGCCACGGCCGCCGCGAATTCGCCCGGCGTCTTGACCGTCTTCTCGCCGACGGCCAGGATCACTTGCCCCGTGCGGAGGCCCGCCTGATCGGCGGGCGAGCCGGGGATGACCTCGACCACCCCCACGCCCCCGCGTGACATCGCGTCGAGTAGGTCGCGGCTTCGAGTTGCGTCGGGGAGCATGCTCAGGTAGTCGACGCGAAGCCCACGCCACGGCGCGGGTCGGTTCGTGGCGATGACCTCGCCGGTGAGGGGGAACTTCGAGAGGACGACCGTCTTCTCCAACGGTTCCTGTCCCCGAAGGATCTTCAGTTTGATCGGCCGACCCGGAGGGAAGGCATTCACGGCCGCGACGAGCGAGTCGGAGTCGACGACATCAAGGCCGCCGACCGAGAAGATCTGGTCCTCGACGACGAGGCCGCCGTCGCTCGCGGGGGTGCCGGGGCGGACGCTGCCGACGTGGTTCGAGCGGTCGTCTTTGAGGCCGATCCCGAGGAAGCCGTATTCGACCTCCTTGCCCTGGCGCAACGTCTCCAGGACCCGGCGACCGAGGACGTCGAGCGGGACCGCGTAGCCCGCCTGCGCGTCGAAGCCGGAGGCGTTCGCGGCGTTCGTCGTCAGCCCGACCAGCTCGCCCTTCATCGTCACGACCGCGCCTCCGCTCATGCCGAGGTTGAGCTTGGCGTCGAGCTGGAGCAAGGTCGGATAGTGGCGGAGCTGGGGGTCGGTGTTCGTGCGTTCGAGGCGGCGGGCGACGTTTGCGAGGATGCCCCAGCTTGCCGAGGCCCGACCGTCTCGAGCCGCGTTATAGGGGTTGCCGAGGGCGAGGAGGAACGCCCCCTTCCGCAGCTTCGTGGCGTCACCGAGCGCGATGGGCTTGAGCTTCGGGACGACGAAACCCTGGCCCTCGCGCGGGGCGATCACGGCGAGGTCGCTTCGGGGGTCAGCGGCGATGATCTCGGCATCGAACTGCTGATGTCCGAAGGCGCGGACGATGAGCCGGCTCGCCCCTTTGACGACGTGATGCGCTGTGAGGATCTCGCCGCGATCGCCGATCACGACGCCCGAGCCGTAGTCGAGCGCTGTGTAGTCGGGCTGGGAGAAGTCGAGCCCACCCAGACCGATCCCGCCTTCGGGAGCGGGCGGCGGTGCCGGATTTCGACCCCTTACGGCAGTGGTCTCGTCCCCCTTGCCGGTCTTCTCGCGCGCGATCGCGACAACCGAGGGCTCGGCCTTGGCGATCGCGTCGGCGACGACTGTTTCGAGCGATGAGACGATGTCGAGCGGGGTCGGATCGGGCTTCTGCTGGGCGATCAGGGCCAGGACGATCGGCAAGGCATGGAACATGGCGTTCGCCTCGGCAGAGGGAAGGCGGGGGACCACTCTTCGTCATTTTCGCCCTAACGAGGCGCGAAGGGCAAGCCCCTCAACGCCCCCAGCCGCTTGGGAGTCGAACCCGGATCAGGCGTCGAGTTCGTCGTCGTCGTCGGAGACGTCGTTGGCATCAGCGCTGACGGTGCCGACGCGAGTGGCCATGATTTTCTTGGTCAGCTCGTCGACAATGTGCGGGTTCTGCTTGAGGAACGTCTTGACGTTCTCGCGGCCCTGGCCAAGCCGCTGGTCGCCGTAATTGAACCAAGAACCCGACTTGTCGATGAGCTTGTCGGCGAGCGAGAGGTCAAGGAGGTCTCCCTCTCGGGAGATGCCGCCGTCATACATCACGTCGAACTCGCAGACCCGGAATGGCGGGGCAACCTTGTTCTTGACGATCTTCACCTTCACGCGTGACCCGACGATCTCTTCGCCTTCTTTGACGGGGCCGATCCGGCGGATATCGATCCGGCACGAGCTGTAAAACTTGAGGGCACGGCCGCCGGGGGTCGTCTCGGGGCTGCCGAACATCACGCCGATCTTTTCACGAATCTGATTGATAAAGACCAGAACGCACTTCGATTTCGACACTTTCCCAGTCAATTTCCGCAGCGCCTGGCTCATCAATCGGGCCTGGATGCCGATGAAGTTATCGCCGATTTCCCCCTCAAGCTCGGCCCGGGGGACGAGCGCGGCGACGGAGTCGATGACGATGATATCAAGGGCGTTGCACATCACCAGCTCTTCAGCGATCTGGAGCGCCTCCTCGGCGCTGCCAGGCTGGCTGACGAGCAATTCCTCGATATTCACGCCAAGCTTCTTGCACCACGAAGGGTCAAGCGCGTGCTCGGCATCGATGAAGGCGGCCACACCGCCCTTTTGCTGGGCGTTGGCGACGGCGTGAAGCGCGAGGGTCGTCTTACCGCTCGACTCGGGGCCGAAGATTTCGATGATCCGACCCTTCGGCAGACCCATCCCACCGAGCGCCAGGTCAAGCGAGAGCGCCCCGGTGCTCACCCCTTCAACCACGAGCGAGCTGCCCTCGCCCAGCCTCATGATCGCGCCGGCACCGAAATTCTTCTCGATCTGGCCGATCGCATTATTGAGGGCCTTCTGCTCGGCGGTCAGCGCCACCGACTTGCCCTCGACGATCGCCTGTTTCTTGGCCACGGCGCGGTCCTCCGATTCAAGCTCGACTCGTCGCGATTAGTGTACGTTAGGATACTAAATCTAGCATCCGCGCCCGCTCAAGTCAAGCCTGACGCTTGTTCGAGAGCGGCGCGATTCCGAGGGGGGTATAGGATGGCCCTTCCGAATCGCCGGTGGAGGCGTAGGTGATAACCGAATCGGCGGTGAAGACGCCTGCGGCCCAGGTTCGGTAGTGGGCCTCGAGCGCGGTCGAGTCGAGTCCCTCACCGCGACGGATCTTCATGCGTCCGAGGGTAATGTGGGGCCTGAACCGTTCGTTATCGGGGCGATATCCGGCACGATCGGCGGCCTGGCAGACGGCGGCCTGAAGTTCGGCGAGTTTATCGAGGTCGCCCTCGATCCCGACCCAGAGGACGCGTGGTTGGGACATGTCTGGGAACGCGCCCAACGACTTGATCGTGAGATGGACCGGTGAGCAGCCCTGGACGGCCACGGCCACGGCGTTGCAGACGAGGCTCAGTTCGGTGTCGTCGACATCGCCGAGGAACGCCAATGACAGGTGAAAGCCAGCGGGCTCAACCCATCTTGCGTCGGGCAGGCTAGGGGCGATCAGGCGTTGTAACCGTTCGAGCTTCGCCTTGAGCGGCGCAGGGATCGGCAGGGCGATGAAGGTCCGAGTGGTGCGGGGCATGGAGCGTCATTCGCCTGGAGGAAGGCCGCAGGGGCGTCGATCGCCTCGTCGGGATGCAACCGACATGCGGAGTCGCAACACGTAGTCTAACAGATCGGCCGGGCCGGAGTGAAAGTCTGATGTTGAGGTTCCAGGAAGATTGCAACGTCCCATCCCTGCCGGGAGAACGCTGTTGGATGGAGTGGCGTCGATTCTCGAACCGAAGGGGGTGAGGCGAACCTCACCGGTTGGAGTACCGAGGCCACCCGAGATCGCTCAAGGTTTTCGGACTTATTCAGGCTGTGAGCGCGAGGTAGGGGATCAGGGTTTGCACCTTCGGCGAGCCGAGCCCGGTGGCCAGGTCATAGCCGGTCCCGGCGGCGAAACCATTGCTGCCAGCGGTCACGTCGTGGAAATAGACGGGATAGCTCGACGTGTTGTAGGCGGCATAGAGCTTGGTGAGCATCCCGGTGGTGGTGAGCGGGGCGAATCCGTTGCTAGCGCGGGCCTGATCGGCGAGGGCGGTGATTCCCGCGAAGATCGGCGCGGAGACGCTCGTTCCGCCGATCGCGAACCAGCCACCATCATAGGTGTCGTAGACTGCGACGGGGGTGTTAGGCGAATCGGCGACGAGCGAGACGTCCGGGATGCTTCGGTTGGTCAACCCGTCGAAGAAGGCCCCGGTCTGATAGCCGGGCTTGGGCGTGTATTGGCTGGTGCCGCCACCGCCGCCGGTCCATGCCAGCTCGCGACCGTATCGACCGCCCGCCGTGAGTGGGTAGAGGCCCGTCCCGCCGACTGCGACAACATTTGATGAATAGGCGGGCCAAGAGCCGGGCTGGCCGTTGTCGCCGGTCGAGAAGGTGATGACGACGTTCGTGCCTGCCGGGGGTTGAAAATAGAAGTCGAACTGCGTCTGGCTGCTAAATTCGCCCGAGCCAGCCACGCCGCCGGTATAGCCCACCCCATAGCTATTGGAGATCGCGACAACGGGCGCTCCGGCCACCGATTGGCTCCAGGCGTAATCAAGCGCGGGCAAGACTCCACCACCCGACCCGTCGTCGAACACGAAATTCTTCGACTCGACCAGAAGGATATTCGCCTTAGGCGCGGCGGCGTGGACCCACTCGACGTCAAGCGCGGTCTCCACGTTCGACCCCGTGCCGCTGGGAGGGTTGGGCGTCACGCCCTGGGGCTGGTCGATGCGGAAGGTCGGGTTACCGTTCAGGCCGTCGACCTGGGGGAGGCCGAACGCCGTCGAGAAGGTGGCGAGGTCGGCGGTGATGTTCGGGTCGTTGTACGGGTCGACGATCGCGATCGTCATCCCCTGTCCCTGCCCCGGGAGCTGGCTGATCCCGTAAGCGGTCTCGACCTGCGCGGGGGTGAGGGCACCCGCCGGCGGGGCGGGAACCGCGTTACCCGCGACGCTGTTTTTGGAGGGGATCGCCGCGCGAATATCTGAAGGATTGAGGCCAACCGCCAGCAGGGGAAGCCCTGCTGAGTGGGTGTACCTGACGGGAACGCCGCGATGCGTCGAGACGGAAAACTCGGCGCGGACTTTCGCCAGGAGCACCAACGATGCCGGGGCCAGTTCGAGCCGATGCGAGGCGTGATGCGCGAGCGGGTGGACGCCGTGAGCCAGGTGACTGACGTGAGCATGGCCAGCGTGGACCACGGCATGGTGCGCGACGGCGGTCGCATTGAGCATCCAACGCTCTTCGAGTGGCTCGAACCGCAACGCCTGGGTGCAGCTCGTTGCCCTCACTCGATCGGTTCGCGGCATGAATCCCTCGTCCATTGGTGGTCTGTCATGAAGGCGTGGAGTGAACCGCGACTCACGGTCGATCGTCGGTCGTGTCGGCTCGACGTTTCCGCTGATAGGAGTATCCGGCCCTGCCGAGGATCGACGCTCCCAACGCCAAGAGCAGAAGCGACGACGGCTCGGGGACGACCTGCGTCCCGATCAGGCCGAGCGAGAAGCCGGTCGCCGCGCCGTTGACTGAGGGATCGGAGGTGGGAGTATATGTCGCGCCGAAGAAGGTGCTGTTCCAGAACGACCTGTTGTCAAAAGTCCCCAGCGCGCTGGTCCCGGTCGTGGCCGAGGCGAACACATCGCTCATGCCCGATCCCGCATACGTTGGGGCGACGGCGAGATAATACGTGCCTGAATTCAAGACGACGTGGAGGCCGGTCGCCGTGAAGGTTGACTCGGTGAACTGAGCGTCCTGATAGCCCGTGGGTGCCGTCGTGAAGGCGACCGTGGTGGCCCCCGCCACTTCGGTCCCCGCGTTTCCGGCCGACATCCCCGTTCGGATGTCCCAGACAACATTCGCGTAAGCCGACGAACTCAGCGAGTTTCGGACGAGGTCATTCGAATAGACAGCGCTCACCGTCCAGACCGCGCCGGATGCGACCTTGAACTCGTTATAGACCAACCCGCTAATGCCGGACGAGGTGTTCTGCCCATTGACGAGGCTATCGTTCGCATTGCCGCTGAAATCGCCGTTGTAAAACAGGACCGGGTCGGCGCGCAGGTCCGATCCGAAGAGACAGATCCCGAAAATGATTGCGACACAACATCGTCCAAATCGAAGTCTGCTATTTAACATCCACACATTCCTTTCCCGGCGGGAACGAACACGAGTTACGATCCGTCCGTGCAAACGAGTTACGGCTTTACCGACTGCGATCTCAATCCACCGAGATTTTTACGGGACAGAGGTGCAGCGTCAGGCCCATTGGCTGCGTCGCGTATCGGACTGATTCAAACAACGAGGACGCCCGGTTTGACTCGCTAACGACGCCGCGTCCGGCCGACGTATCCCGGGATCGAGATCCACAACGATACGTCGGGCGGTCGTCGGAGGGCAATCATTGAGCGATTTAAGGCATCGCTTCCGTTCTTTTTTTTCATCAAACGGTGCGGCCTGAAGCGGGTTCGGGGGCAATCAGAAGCTCATCATGGCCCGATAGGCTTCGAGGCGGGCGTCGATCTCGGGCCGTTCGGTGCGCTGAAAGCGACGGAGGCTGAAATCCTGGACGTTGAAGCTGGCGATCACCGCTCCATAGGCCATCGCGGTCTTGAGCGCGGCGGGGTCGGTCCGGCCGACGGAGGCGAGATAGCCCATGAATCCGCCAGCGAAGCTATCACCCGCACCGGTGGGGTCGACGACGTCATTGAGCGGATACGCGGGCATGACGAACGACTGCTCGGCGCTGAGGAACATCGCGCCGTGCTCGCCTTTCTTGATGATGACGAATTTCGGCCCGAGGGCGAGCACCTTCTCCCCCGCGCGGACAAGGTTGACCTCTTCGGTCAGCATCCGGGCCTCGCCGTCGTTGAGCACGAGGCCGTCGACTTCCTTGAGCAGCGCGTTGAGTTCGTCTCGTTGCGTCTCGATCCAGAAGTTCATCGTGTCGGCGACAACGAGCTTCCGACCCTTCGACTGCGACAGCACCTTGCGCTGCATCGAGGGGCTGCCATTCGCGAGGAAGACGAAAGGCGTCTCGGCGAAGGCGGGGGAGAGGTCTGGGTCGAACGTGCCGAGGACGTTGAGGTGAACCTCAAGCGTCTCCGCGTTGTTCATATCTCCTTCGTACTTCCCCCTCCAGCGAAACGTCTTGCCACCCTGCTCGACGATGAGCCCCGAGGTATCGACGCCGCGCCCTTCGAGCATTGCACGATGCTCGGGCGGGAAGTCATCGCCGACGACCCCGACCAGCCGGACCGGCGTGAAATAGCTGGCCGCATAGGAGAAATATGTGGCCGAGCCGCCCAGGGCGTCTTGAATGACGCCGAAAGGGGTCTGGACCGAATCGAACGCAATCGAGCCGACGACGAGCAACGACATGGATGATTCCAAATTCGACGAAAGGGCCGTGGGCGGCCGGTGATGGACCCGACCCAAGCAGGAGACCAGAGTTCGCCCCCAAAATCAACTCAGGGGCGAATCGCGACAAGGGCTTTTGCCCACCCGATGTCCAGAAAGTGTATTGCTGAAAATAAACTAAGCGGACCGGGATCTCCGCTGTGGAGTCTCCCGGTCCGCAAAGTGTAGATAATTCGCTACGGGTCTCAGACGATGGCGGATCGTTTGCGACGGCGCGAGATGCAGCCGAAAGCGATGAGCGAGGCGATGCCGGCGGACACAATGGTTGCGGGCTCAGGGACGGCATTCGTGGAGCCCTGGATGCGATCATAACCGATCGCATCGAGTCCCGTCAGGTCCGCCGCCGACAGGATGTGACCCTGGTTCGTGCCGGTCGAGGCGTTGAACGGATCGGTGGAAACGGCCCCGTTGTAGTCGGAGAGGTCGCCGCCGCCGGGTCCGTTGAAACCCGCGAGATTGGTGCTGCCGCCATTGATCGAGAGATAGACGTTGTGATCCGTCTGATTCAAGCTGCGAACCCCAGCGGCCTTGTAGCGGAACAGATCGTTGGGGAGGTACTGCGGGGTCCCAGTGCCGAAAGTCGATCCTAGGCCGAAGATTCGTCCCATGATCTCGGAGATCTCGTGTTGGGCAACCCCTATGAAGTCGTACTTGCCGGCGACCTGACGGTGGCTGGAATCGAATGTATAAGCTTGACTGTTTGAGAAGGTGAACGTGCCATCGTTGCTCAGGTCGTCACTCCTCAATCCCAGGGCTTTCGCCTGCGCCCTGGCCACGAGGAAACTGCCACCTGAGGTTGGATCAATGGCGGACAGCGAGTTGACTGACGTTGCCCCGTCTGCGCTCGGGTGGAGGGTCTGGTCGTTGATCAGGGCGGTACGGATCTGACTGTAGGAGTAGAAGCCGTCGAGATTCGTGCTGCTCTGGCCTAGACCGGTGCTTCCAGCAACCACGTTGATGTTGATATGAATGGAATCGCTGAACTGACTCGCGATCTCGTTCGCCGCGAAGTTGAACGCGCTATGCACGTCCGACACGTTGTACCCGGCCACCTGGAATGAAGAGTCGTCGAAATTCGCGTTGATCGTCAAACCCGCGTCCGTGCGCACCGCCGAGCCGAGGATCAGGCATAGCGTCGCCGTCGCCAATCCGATCTGCTTTGCTTGTATCATCATAAGATGTCCTTTTTCCGGCCGACGATAGGTCATTCTGAGTACATCGCTTACGATGGACGATGCTCGACCCTAGGTTGTACCGAATTTAAGAATGTTCGGCTGGGAGCGATGGAATGTCAAGCGATTGGGATAAATCGCAACACGATGCGTTAATTCCGCGATGAACCGGCCTTGAGAGCCTGATCTAAAACTTTCAGACGCTTTGAGGATGACCCGCGAGTGCTCTGTTAAGGTTCAGTTCAGTCGCTTCTCCCCATCAAATCCGAATTCCAACCCGTCTCAGCAATGCGCGGAAGTTGAAGCCGGCCCCGCCCCCTTCTTCAAGCGGCATGACATTGACCCGACCGTCTGGGAGACTCACGGCGGTGAAGACTTGATGCAGCTTGGGGTCGTTCGCGGCGGCCCAGGAGCGGAACTTGATGGGGGGGCCGTCTTCGCGGCGGAACTGAAGGACGAGAAGGCCCTTGTTGGGGGCGTCGGCAGGCGGGGGGGCGGTCGGTTGGAGGGAGATCGAGAGCTTGTCGTTGTCGGCGATCGTGTCGAAGGTTTTCAGGGCACCGGCGAACTCGACGCGGAGTTCGCGGAGGGTCGCGCCGGTCTTGTTGTAGAGGGTCAGGCGAGGCTCTCGGCTGCCATTGAAGAAGGAGACGCCGAGCATCACGAGCACGAAGGCAACGGCGATCAGCGTTACGCGGCGACGACGCAGCAGGGCGACCGCTTTTCGCGAGTCGACGGCGGTCTCGGCCTGCTTGGCCTCGCGTTGACGTGCTTTCTTGGCCTGCCGCTCGCTCATGCGGGGCGGGCCTCCTCCAGCATGGCGAGCGTCCCGGCGATCCGTGCCCGGCACGATTCGCGGCCGAGAATTTCCAGGCAGTCGTAGAGACCGGGGCCGACGCCCTGGCCGGTCGTGGCGACTCGGAGCGGGTTCACCACGTCGCCCATCTTGATCGCGTTGGTCTCGGCGAATTGGTGCATCGCGGTTTCGAGCGTCGCGATCTCGTAGGGCTCGACGGTCGCGAGCAGGAGGTCCAGCTTGCGGAGCAGGTCGGGAACGCCCGGTTTTTTGAGCCGTTTCTTGACGGCGTCAGGGTCGTGGGTCAGCGTCTCGGTGAAGAAGTAGCGGCCGAGAGTGATAATGTCGGAGTACGTCTTGAGCCGGTCGCCGAGTGCCGAGACGACGGCGGCGATCTTCCGTTTCTGGTTGAGGTGGATCTCTTCGCCGACGAGGCCCGCGTCGCGGAGGAAGGGGATCACCGCGTCGACTTTCTCGGCGAGCGGGAGTGTCTTCATCCACTCGCCCTGAATCCAGAACAGCTTGTCAGGGTCGTGGCTTGCGGGAGAGGAGTTCACGCGTTCGAGGCTGAACTTCTCGATCAGCTCGCTGCGGGTGAAGATTTCCTGGGTCGCGTCGAAGCTCCAGCCGATCCGCGCGAGATAGTTCATCATCGCGGCGGGCAGATAACCTTGGCCCATATAGGTATCAAGGCCGACTGCGCCATCACGCTTGGATAGCTTCTTGCGAGAGCCCGGTGCCGCGACATATGGGACATGCGCGAAGGCCGGAAGTTCGTATTCGAGGGCCTGGAAGACGAGGATCTGCGAGAACGTGTTCGTCAGATGCTCTTCGGCGCGGACGACATGGGTGATCGCCATGTCGGCGTCGTCGACAACGCTCGCGAAGTTATAGAGCGGTTGGCCCCCGGCGCGGACGATCACGAAGTCGCCCATCTCGTCGGTCTTCTGCTCGACATCACCCTTGATGAGGTCGTGGATCACGACCGTGCGGCCCAACGGTACCTGGAACCGAAGCGCGTACGGCCGACCCTCGGCGTCGAACCGCGCCATCTCATCGGGCGTGGGAGGCGTGCCACGGAATCGATAGGCGACGCGAGCCTCGTCGGCCGCCTTCTTGCCCGCCGCTCGTTCGACGTCGGTGCTGTAGTCGCGGTAGACGTGTCCCGAGGCGACCAGTTTGTCGGCCGCCGCCTTATATTTCTCGCCTCGTTGCGATTGGTAATAAGGGCCGACCGAACCTCCGACCTCAGGGCCTTCGTCCCAATCCATCCCCATCCAGCGGAAGCCGTCGAGGATCATCCCGACGGCCTTTTCGACGTGGCGTTCCTGGTCGGTGTCGTCGATCCGTAGGACGAATTGGCCCCCGTAATGGCGGGCGAGGAGCCAGTTGAAGAGGGCCGTTCTGACCCCCCCGATGTGGAGGTAACCGGTCGGGCTGGGAGCAAATCGGGTGCGTACGCTCATGATATCCGAAGGCAAGGGCCGTGGTCGAAACCGCTTGTCGAGGAACGAATTGAGTTTACGATAGGCGGTCTCGCCGCTCGTGTCAACCGGTGGCGATGGGTGGAGGAGTGCTCGCCGACCGACGTCCTCGATCACGCAGACATGGCTTCGATCGAGCTGGAGACAGTCGACTCGGCGGATTCGGCCTTCTGATAGCCGAGGGCCTGGAGCACTTCGAGGACTTCGCTCCAGGTTGGGAACATCCGGCCAGACGACTTCTTATATTCGTGCATCGCGTGCATGAATTCGATCTCTTCGCCGGAATAGTCGCGTTCGCAGGTCGTGGGGTCGACAAATCGGCGACGGCCACTGACCTGACGGGCCGTCGCGGCTCGATGGGCCTGTTCGGAAGCACGCCGGTTGGTCCAATCCTCGGGTTGGAGGTCAGCCGGAGCGGGGGAAATGACGGGCTTGGCTCCGGAAGGGCGAGGTGCCGTTTTCATCTGTTGTCGCTCCTCAAGGAGATTCACGAGGGCCGCTCGCCCCCGCGATCGCCGTTGCCTGAGCGTGGGCCGTCAGTTCCTCCTGAGACGGCCGGTCTCGTGATCGATCGATCATCGTTCGTCGATGATTCCAGACTCACCCCAGGCGCCTGCAAATCCCTCGCGTCGTAACGGAAGAGGCGACCACCCCGATGGGTTGGAAGGTGTCGCACAGGCCCGAACCGAGGCGTCCAAGGCGAGTCTAAACCCAACCTACGACGTGAGGTTCTTAGGTGCGAACTGTCGCGTCGGATTATTTTGCGAGGATGATGCCGGGGTCGGTTCGATCAGGCCGAATGGACCGGAACGGCGGCAACCGGCTCGGGGGCGGCCTGTCTCGCGGCGCGGGGACGGAAGACGACCCACCGCGACATCGAGAAGCTGATGCCCGTCGCTGCGACGATCCCCACGACGGCGGCAGCGAGCTTGTGGCGGGCGAAGAAATCGACATTGCGCGGCAAGGTCAGGCTGAGCGTCAGGCTCAAGGCGATCCCAAGGGCATTACTTAAGATATAGGTGATGAATTGCGAGAGGATCGGCCCTTTCTTCGCGTAGCTGAACGTCAGTTGGCGGTTGAGTGTGAAATTCCAGACAAGGGCGACCGCGATGGCCAGGACACGGGCCGCGGCGAGGTCGAGCGGCGCGCCGAGGAACGTGGGCCGGACGGCCATGATCGTCCTCGCGAAGAGCCACTGGAGGAGGATATAGCATGTCAGGTCGACAACCATGCCCGATGCGCCGACGACGCAGAACTGGATGAGTCGCGAGACGTTGCCGAGTCGGTCATCGGCGAGCCGCTTCGCGTGACGGATGTCGTCGAAGTGGAGGGTGGTCGAGCCCGAGATCCCGTCACCCAGGACATCGACGTCGAGCCGACCCTCCCTGATCCGAGCGAGAATTTCGAGAGCGAACCGATGGCCGACGGGCCGAAAATTGTTCTCGACCCGATCGAAGCCGACGCGAGTCAGCCCGATCAGGCTACTGAACGGGGCCCAAGAACCGGTCAGGGGACGCATCGCGGCGAGCACAAGCCTGCGCCAGCCATTCGTCCTGCCGTCCCCGACCGCCACGACGGCCCGCCCATCGGAAAGCGGTTCGACAAGGCGGAGGAGGTCGGACGCGGGAAAGGCTCGCGACCCGTCGACGACCAGCAGAATGTCACCCTTGGCCGCGCGAAGCCCCGTGAAGGCGTCGGTTGAAAGGCCCATTTTTGACGAAGGGAGAAGGGTTGTACCGGCGAGGTCTTCGGTCGGAGATCGAATGCCAACCTGGATCAGATCGACCGCGTGCCCGGCGCCGGCGAGGGCATCTCGCCACGAGCTGACCCTTGAGTCGGGCGTGAGGATATTGCGATGGTCGAGGACGATCAGGCTGACGTGGGCCATCGTGGGAAGTTCTCTAGGGCTGAGACGGCACCGAGGCGATCGAATCAATTGTTCTAACGCATCGATGAATCAAGGAGCGGCCCGTGAACTCGCCGTCCAAACTCAAGTGCTCGTCAGATAATTGTAGGAAGGAGGGTAAGTCCTTGCAATTGTAGTCGCGAGTCGGCTGAGGTGGCCTGTCAATCGTCTCGATCGGACAGATCAATCGCCCGATCGATCCAGCCTCCGCCGACGACCATGTCTTCAACGTAGAGCGTCACCACCTGGCCCGGCGTGACGGCTGCTTGCGGTTCGTCGAAGACAACTCGGGCTTGCTGGTCGGCGAGCGGCGTGACGGTCGCGGCGACGGCGCGGTGGCGGGCGCGAATCTGTGCCTGGCAGCGAATCGGTTCAGAGGGCGGATCGATCTGCCAGTTGAAACGCGATGCGATTAGCCCGGGCCGGTCGAGGGCCTCGCGACGTCCAACGGTCACGGTGTTGGTCGTCGGCTCGATCTGGACAACATAGCGCGGCTCGCCCACCGCGATCCCGAGCCCCCGGCGCTGGCCAATAGTGAACCCTGCGATTCCTTCGTGCGAGCCGATCGGCGTGCCGTCTTCGTCGAGGATCGTGCCGGGCGACACGATCTCGGGCTTGCGCTCGCGGACGAAACGCAGATAGTTATCGTCGGGGATGAAGCAGATTTCCTGGCTGTCGGGCTTGTCGTGGACCGGCAACCCCTGCTCGCGGGCGATCGCGCGGATCTCTGCCTTTGCGAAGCCCCCGACCGGCAGCAGCACATGATCGAGCAATTCGCGTCGGAGCCCGAACAGCACGTAAGACTGATCCTTGGTCGGATCAACGCCCCGCGCGATCCGGGGTCGGCCCGCGTCGTCGTTGACCATGCGTGCGTAATGGCCGGTCGCGACGAAATCGGCCCCGACCTGCTTCCCGTAAGCCCAGAGCTTGCCGAACTTGAGCCAGATGTTGCACATGACGCACGGGTTGGGCGTGCGGCCGGCAGCGTATTCGTTGGCGAAGTCGTCCATGATCCGGGCGAATTCGCGCTCGAAATCGAGGGCGTAGAACGGGATGTCGAGCAGGTCGGCAACGGCCTGGGCATCGATCGAATCGGTGGCGCTGCAACAGGTCTTAGCGCGTCGGTCGAGCGAATCGCCGTGGCTACCTGTGCGCATGAAGAGGCCGATGACCTCGTGGCCGTCCTGCTTCAGCAGGTGCGCGGCCACCGAACTGTCGACACCCCCGCTCATCGCCAACACGACCCGACTCATCCCGACCGCCTCTCATCGGAGAATTCTTTAATCTGAGTGAGGGATTGGAGACCCTCTACCTGCATATAACTTTAGCCATGCACGGAACGGATGGACAAGCCGAACTACGGACGGGTTCGAGTTCGCGAGGCCGACGAATGAAAAAAACCTCGCGCCGAACGGATTCGGCGTGAGGTCTTGGATGCGATCGCGAGGGGCGACCGAATTACTTGGCGGGCTTGGCGTCGGCCGGGGCGACGACGACGGGCTTGACGTCGGTGGCGTGCTTGGCGTCGGTCGGGGTGGTCGCAGCAGCCGCAGCGGGCTTGACTTCGGCCTTCTTCTCTTCGTCGCAGCCGACGAAGGCGAGGGGAGCGGAGACGACCATCAGGCCGAGAAGCATGCGGAGGGTTTTCGACATCGGATTGAATCCTCTAGAGTTGCCGTCTTTCACGGACGTTGGCGAGAAGCCCGGCTCGGCCTCGTTGGCAGAGAGTATCCCAGGCTCGCCCCGCAAGCTGGCGGCGTCCGCGAAGAGACGAATCCTAGCGGCTGACCCGTCACGATGCAACAAAGATGTGTGACGGGCACGGCGGTGTCGACGCGATTTGTGTCGTCTATTGTCCCTTGTTGTGTTCGGATTTTCTTGTTGCAAGTATCTCAAATCATGATGGTTATGATTCGAAATTGCGAACGTGAGTCGGCGTGTGCTCTTCATCAAAAACAGACTTAAGGATTTCGTGGGACGGGAGGCGGTTCGAGCACCCTTCGAGCCGGTCAGGGCCTCTCTGGGACGGGAAGCGGGTCAAGTCCCCGGGCGCGTCGCCGCTCATTCTGGCGTTCCAGGCGAAGCGCCTTGCGTTCTTCGGGCGTCATGCGAGGCGGGGGCGGAGGGGCCGCCGGGTCGCGGGGGCGGGGGTTGGCCAGCCGGTCGAGGAGTTCCAAGGCCCCGAGGCCGGCCGATCGCGTGAGCAGATCTTTGCCCATGTCACGCATCCCCGCGTTGAATGCGTCCTTGTCGATCATGGGTGAGGAGAGGGTGCCACGGATCGGGACCCGGATCTTGGTACCGGCGACAATCTCTCCCAGGAGCGGACGATTCGAGAACAACGAGGGCGAGATTGGGAAGCTCGCAACGAGGTCGAGATTCTTGTCGAAATCGACCCAGCCTTCGACCTCGACGCTCGCAAGCTTGCCGATCGGAATGGTCAGACCCTTTTGATTGATCCGGCCGTCGGCGATCGAGAGCACGACAGGCTCGTCGAGATGGATGCTCTGGGGCGGATTCTGCGAAACGAGGCTGAATACCTGCCGAGCCAGTGGGCCGGGGGAGAACTCGACGTCCTGGAAGACGACCGAGCCGGTGACATTCGCCTTGCGCCCGACGTCGCTCCCGATCGGGAACTCCGCGCGGTCGACCGTTACCGACACTCGCCCGCTGGCCCTCGTCGATTGGTCCAGGATCGGCGCGACGAAGGCCAGAACCCGTCGCGAGACGTCATCGTTGATGACCGCGCCATCCAGGCTCGATCCCTTCTCGAAGATCAGGGTCGCACCGTCGGCCCCATCGAGGTTGAGGAGTGGTCGGAGGTGGAGATCCCCCTCGTTCAAAGTCGTGTCGATCGGGTCAATCGAGACCTTCCGGTCACGGGCATGGACGACGATCGGTGTCGCGCCCAAGGTCATCCCGAAGAGGTCAGCTTCGATCAGGTCGACGCCGAAATCGGCCTCGAAGGCAGGAGCATCCCGCAAGCCCAATAGAGAGCCTTTGACGTGGAAGGGCCGGGGTTGACCCAAGACCTTCGCCCCCGCTTCGAGCCGGTTCGCGAGGAGGACCGTGATGGCTTTCCAGTCGGGCGAGATCACGCCCTTGACGTCGATCACGGCCGGCCCATTGATGCCCTCGATCCGGCCGTCGGCCAGGAGGCTGCCATAAGGGGTGATGAGCGACACTTCGGCGATGTCGAGGCGATGAGACCCCTCTCGATAGACCGACCGGGTCGAGATCGAGAGCGGTCCCGACGCGCGGACGCGACTCGCCTTCAGCGGCCAAGAGAGGTCGAGGACTTCAAATTGCGCGAGGAGCGCGAGGCCGTCGCGACCCGGCTCGATCGTCGCAGAGGCGTTCCAGTTTCCGGTAAGGTCTCTCGACGCACGTCCCGACCAGCCTGCGACCAGGCGATCGAGGGCGGCAACGTCTCCGAGCCACGCGGCCGAAGCCCGGAGCGACTCCCCGGCCTGACCGATCCCGGAGACCTTGATCCCCTCGGGTGCGAGCGTCAACGGGTTCTTGGGATCGATAGGCCCGGACGGGGCGAGGGTGAACGAACCTGCTGCAAGGTCGAGGTGGCCGTGGGCCGACCATGTGAGGGAGGCGAGCTTCGGATCGTCCCGATCAGGACGAAGGCCGATCCTCAGGTCGTTGATGTCGAGCGATCGGGCGGACCCGTCCCAACGGCCGTTCAGGGTCGCTTCCGCCCGTCCGGGCCGGTCGCCGAAACGGATCGGCGTGCGGGCATTGAGGGCGACCGTCATCATCCCCGCCTCGGGTCGAAGCTCGGCGCTGGCGAAGAGGTCGCCCGCGTCGAGCCCGAGATGTCCCTTTGTGATCGATTGCGGCAGTCCCGAGAGGCCCACCGCTCCCTCGGCCCGGCCGCTGAACGTCGCGTGATCGGCGAGGATGGGTGAGCCGCCCAATCCGGCCAGCCTGAGTCCTGCGACATCCATGCGGGTCTCGCCAGTGAACGTCGCTCCATCGCGCTGGTAACCGGCCTTGAGCGTGCCCTTGCCTGCCATGTCGATCGCGCCGAGGTCGAGCCAATCGGCGAGTTGCGTGCGGAAGGCGGAGAGATCGAGCGTTCCTGTCAGGTCGATTCCTCGGTCGAGATCGCCGTGAGCCGAGAGAGCGAGGAAGGCCGTCTTGAGGTCGAGGCGATCGACCGAGAGTTGATTTTCGCGAAGCGTGACGAGCGCGGAGAGGGTGGCGGGATCGCGTAGGGTCATTTTGCGATCGCCTTGCCGGGCTGCCAGGTCGGCGAGTTTCGCCTCGACCGACCACTCCGAGCGTCCGACCGCTCGCGTCGCGACGACAGCAAGAGACGCCTTTCCTCCCTCGATCGTGAGCCCTTCTCGCAGTCGCAGCGTATGGGGGAGTTGGCGGGCGATCGCGGCGAGGTCGAGTTCCCCCTCGATCTGCGCGGGCCGGGACGGATCAACGGGTTGGACGAGGACCGTCTTGAGCGATCCGAGTGGGCTCAGGACGTCGAATCGGTCGATCGACCACGAGTCAGTCCCTTGTGCGATCGACCAGTTGGCGACAAGCGACGCGAGGTCGAGCGTGTCGCCCTTGAGCGGTGCGCCGGTGGCCTTCAGATCCAGCACCCGCGCGGAGCCGGTCGACTTCCAGAGCCCTCCCAATCGCACGACGGAGGCCTTGCTTTCGAGGCGACCTGAGACAGCGAGCCCTTGGGCCGTCAGCGCGAGGGGCCAGTGGGTCGAGGAGACTTCGAGTGAGAGATCGGGCTTGGTGGCCGACGTGGACTGCGACCGCCATCGATCGAGCTCGCCGGTGATCCGAAGTGACTGATCGTCGAGCGCTCTCAGGTCGACCGTCCACGCCACGGTCGCTGGAGCCGGACGGATCTGGACGGCGAGGTCCATTCGATAGGCAGGTATCGGCGTGGGAGGCCCCGTGACATGGATCAGGAGCGAAGCCCGCTCAGCGCGAATTGTCAGGTCACGCCTCGGATCGGCCGCGCGGAAGATTCCTTCGAGGGCCTCGGCGATGTCGATCGACCCGTCGGAAGTCCGAGCCGCGTCGAAGGCGGCCTCATGCAGGTCCAAGACCCCGAGATTATGGGGCTTCGTGATCAGGCCCCAGAGAGTCGGGGAGAGCGTGGCCGAGGGGGCGGAGACGACCCTCTTTTCCGATGGATCATCAAGGACGATCCCAGAGAGTCGCGTCGGGCCGAACCAGGAGAAACGGATGGTATCAAACGTGAGTCGCCCCGGGGCGAACGCTTTGCCAAGTGTCGCGGCGACGAGTCGGTTCCCCGCCTTCGTGTTCAGAAGCGAGGGGATCGAGACGATCAAGGCGACCGCGATCAGGGCGACAAGGCCGACGACCAGCGGCCATCGGCGGCGTCGGCGTCGGGGCGACGCAGGGATGCTCATCAGTCCGTCCTCCGTGAGAGATGAGCGTGGGCAGGCCGACCGGGCCGGCTCCCACGCCATCGAGCAAACCAATCCTATTCCAACACCGGCCCGCCCGGTAGCTCTCGCGATCGAGCTTTGTCAGAATCCCTATGATCGCTACAATCGTCAAGAGATTGGGACGCATCCCGGCCGAGGGCTTGATGAATCTGAGCGTTCGCACGCGGCTTTCGACGATGATGGCCCTGATCTACGCCGCGCAAGGGGCCTTCTGGCCTCTTCTTGCACTCCATCTCGGCGACCTGGGCTTTTCGGGCCGGGAACGGAGCTGGATCTTCGCAACGTATCCGCTCGCCGCCATCGCGACCTCGCTTGGGGCCGGTGCCGTTGTCGATCGTCTCATGCCGTCCCAGCGCTATGTGTCGCTCTGCTTTGGCCTCGGCACCGGACTGCTGGTCTGCGTCTCAACGGGATGGCCCTCGGCCGCGCTGCCGCTCTTCGGGCTGTTCCTGGTCTATTGGGTCATCATCGCGCCAACGTACGGGATCGCCAACTCGATCGCCTTCCGCAATCTGGCACGTCCGCAGGTCGAGTTTGGTCGCGTACGGATGTGGGGGACTGTGGGATGGATGTTCGCCGGATGGCTCGTCTCAGTCTTGATGGCGATGTCTGGCTCAGGCCGCGCGGGGCAGGGGGCCTACGCCGCCTTCACGCTTGCAGCCGTGCTCTCGGCGGCCGTGGCCGGCTTCGTCCTGTTCTTACCGAACACGCCTCCACTCGCGGTTGGGGGAGGCACCTCAAGCCTGAAGACGGCGGCGACGCTCCTCAAGTCGCGTTCGATCTGCGTTTATCTGGTGACGGCGTTCGGTGTCAGCCTGACCATACCGTTCGTCTTCCAGGCGATGCCGCCCTATCTCGAATCGCTCGGCTTGCCCCGCGCCTGGGCGGCGACCGCGCTGACAATCGGACAGTGGCCCGAGATCGTGGCGTTGGCAGGCCTGCCGCTGCTCTTGAAACGCTTCGGATTCAAGACGACACTTGCGGTCGGGATGGCGGCGTGGCTGATCCGGTTCGCTAGCCTGGCGCTCCGTCCTCCCCTCTGGCTCGCGATCGCTGGCATCCCTCTGCACGGGATCGGGATTGCCTGCTTCACGGTGGGGGGCCAGGTCTTCGTCGATAGCCGTGCCCCGTTTGAACGGCGTGCCGGGGCGCAGGCGGTGAATATGACCATCACCTCGGGGTTCGGCGCACTCCTGGGGAGTCTCCTGGCGGGCGATCTTCAGACGCGATTCGCAGGCAATTATTCCGCCATCTTCTTCGTCCCTTGCTTGATTCATGTCGGACTGATAGTCTTCTTTATCTTGGGATTTCGTGTGAACGTCGATTTGGTGGGATGTACCACCGTCGCCGTTTCCGATCAGCCCGCGTGAGTGTCGCCGCGTGAAGAGCCGTGTCCGGTCGTAGCCGGAGTGGTACTTCTCGCGATGGAGTCGGCCGATGGGTGACTACCTTCGCCTCTTGACGCTCAGCGACCGCGCGATTCCCCTCGTCGATCTCCAGCGCGCCGCGCTTACCGGCGCAGTTTGGTCGGTCGACCATCCTGGGATGCTGGGAAATTACCTGGCCATCGGCCCAAAGAGCGACGAGAACCAGAACGTCTGGGCCACGGTCGAACGCAATCCCGTCGGCCCCAATACGTTGGGCGCTGAGGAAGTTGCCGAGTTCATCGACAGTCTCGAAGGCGGAGGTCCCCCGTCGGCCGTCCGCTGGCTGGCTGACTATCTGGAGAGCGTTCGGGCAATATACGCGATCCGGATCTATCCGGAAGCGATGGGCGACAGCGCCGACGCCTTCCAGGCCGTCTTCGCGGTGCGCTCCGCTCTCCGTAATGCGGTCGGGGGTATTGGCCAGTGGGACGGCCTCGGTTTCACCAGCGAAGACGACCGCCTGATCTGGACCGACCCGTTGAGCAATCCTTCCGGGCAAACCGCTGCCTCTTTCCTCGACGAATCGACCGGAAGCTGGATTTCCTTCTCGCTCAACCTCGATGACCCCGAGGAACTCGACCACTTCCTTCGTGGCGAGGTTCGACCCCGTCGCCATTGAGCGTCGAGTCGACTTCAATGCGAGACAAAGCGAAGAAGACGGCCAGACCCTGCGTCGGGCTGGGTCGACAGTCTTCGCTTGACTCGCCCCAGGGACGTCTCAGAGATCGTCCGTCTTGCTCTCCGCGGACGCTTGCTGCGGAAGCTTCTTCACTCTCGCCCGCCGCTTCTTAGGGAGGCCGGCCGCCGAAGGGCTGGGCAAGGGTGGTATCGCGGCGACCCGCTCGTCGAACGAGTCGGCCGACTGTTCGAGTTGCGACAAAACCATCGTCATGAAGTGCAGGCGGGTTCCCTGAGTTTCAAGGAACTCGTTGAAGAGATACCCGTTTTCGAGCAGTTGGTCGCCCTGATCGAGCACTTCTTCGGCCATTGACTCAACGAGGCTATCTCGCCCGCGCTGAAGGACTTCAGCCGCTGCGCGAAATTTATTGAAGATGTTTTTTGACATCATGACTTCGACCTCCGTGGTGGTGCCTGTCTCTGAGACGGTCGTCGGAGGGGATTGAGGACAGACCCCGTTCGATTCCCCATCGCGACGCAAGCCATGAGACGATCCGCGAATCGAGCCAACGTCGATCGCCGTCCCAGGTTTGCCGACTCATATAGCCGAGATGTCCTCCAAATGGATTCAATTCCAATGCCAACTGTTGAGGAAAATCGACTTTAAGGAAAGGGGTGACTGGGATAAAGGGGTCATCGGCGGCATGGATCACGATTCCGGGGGCCTTGATCCGTGGGATCAGGAACGCTGAACTGCTCCGTTCGTAATACTCGGCCGCGTCCCGAAATCCATTCGCCGGCCCGGTGTAGACATTGTCGAAGTCGAAAAGATTCTGGACTTTCGTAAAGTCGACGGGCGTCTGCTCGGGAAAGATTGCCCGCAGTCGGCCCTCCTCGGTCTGAAGGAGCCGGATGAAGTTGCGGTCATAAACCTTGCCTTGCGGTCGCCTGATGTGCTGACAGCAGGCGTGCAGGTCGATCGGGGGGTTGGCTGCGATCACGCAGTCGAACCCGTCGATCGGGTCGTCCGCGGCCTCGGCGGCCATCTTCAACACGAGGTTTCCGCCTAATGAGAATCCCACTGCCGCAACCGGCGAACCGGGGGCCCGCTCGACGAGCCACTCGACGATCGCCCGGGGGTCTTCTGAGCGTCCGCCGTGATAGTAGCTCTTCGAGATTCCGTAGCCCGCGCCCGCCCCCCGCATGTTCATCCGCACGACACGCACGCCCAGGTTGTGAAGCTTGAGGCCGACGCGAGCGAGATAGGGCGATCGGACGTCGCCCGCCAGGCCGTGGACCAGCACGGCCGCTGGATCGCCGAGACGCCAGGAGTCAGGGACCGATTCGAGGACGCTCAGCCGATTGCCGTCGAGGATATCAACCTCGTGATACGTCGACCGCAGCCTGACCCGAGGGCCGGGCAGATAGCGGGACACGATCGTCTGGAGGTGACCATTCCAGAGCAGGGGGTGAGGCTCGAAGGCAGGGATGACGCGGTCGGCCTGGATGGGTTCGACGAGGAGAGACATGAGACCTCGACCGGACGGGAGCGGCGGGATGGAGTGGCGATCGATGCTATCAGAGCAGGCGACCCTGCGCCGAGGCTGTCGAGATCAGGGGATTACGACTTTGAAGACGCGATGGTTTCCAGAATCTCCGATGACAATCGAACCGTCGGGGGCCACGGCCGCCCCATGGGGACGGTCGAGCCGAAAGGCGAAGTCGGGGCAACCGCCGACCTCGCCGCCGCGATGGCCGTCACCGGCGACGGTCGTGATCCGCCCGGTCTTGAAGTCGATGCGCCGGACCGCGTGATTCTCGGTGTCAACGACGTAGACATTTCCTGCCTTATCGAGACATAACTCCTTGGGGCCGTTGAACGTCGCTTCGAGCGCGGGGCCGTCGTCGCCCGAGTAGCCGGCCTTGCCGGTCCCGGCTCGCGTCGAGATGACGCCCGTCTTCGCGTCGATGGCGCGGAGGGTGTTCCCCTGCCGTTCCAAGACCCAGACGGTGCCATCGGGGCCGACCCTCACGGCCCTCGCGCCGTGGATCGAGGCGACTCGCGCAGGCCCGCCATCGCCCGAATGCTTGCCCTTGCCGTTGCCGGCGAACGTGGAAATGGTCCCGGTCGTAAGGTCGACCGCGCGAATCCGGTGATCGGCCACGTCGGCGATGAAGAGTCGCCCCTTGCCGTCGAGCGCGACCCCGTTGGGCTCGACCAGGCCGGCGTCGGCGGCCGGCCCGTCGTCCCCCGAGAACATCTTCGTCCCGTCGCCGGCGACTGTGGTGATGATGCCTGTCGCAGGTTCAACCTTGCGGACGCGGCGATTGAGTCGGTCAGCGAAATAGATCGAGCCGCGCGTGTCGATCGCCAGCCCGTAGGGTTCATTGAGTCGGGCGCTCACGGCCGGCCCGCCGTCGCCCGAAAATCCTGCCTTGCCGACCCCGGCGACGGTATGGATGGTCCCGTCGTTGCGGTCCACCCGCTTGATCCGGTGGTTGTTGGAGTCGGAAAAGACGAGATCCCCCGACGGGTCGAAGGCAACGTCAAACGGGCCGTTGATCTGGGCTTTGGCGGCGAGGCCCGCCTCTCCGCTGTCGCCAGGCTTACCCGTCCCGACGACGTTCGCAGGGCCTGCATTGCAGGAGAGGCAGGATGCGAGGATGAGGGTCGCAATCACGGGGACCGCCTTGGGTCGAGACGAGGGATGCAAGATCGGCCCATCACGCGACGACTTGGGCCGCTTCAAAAGAGCTTCACGCCTCCTATAGAATCCATCCGCCCGTCCAAGTCCAGCACCTAGCGAGGCGAATCTGGGCAATTGACCAGGGATAAAACAAACGGGAAAGGTCGCAATCGGCTTGGCGTAAGTATTGCGACCGTTATGATGATACTTATCAAATCGATCACGCTGCTCAGCCGGGTACGACACTTCGTCCGAACTTCTCAGGGAAGGAACCTGCTCGATCATGGCTGACATCGTATTGATCAATCCTCGGTTCGAGGTTTCTTATTGGGGTTTAGAGCATGCCTTGCCGTACATGGGCAAGCGGGCCAATCTCCCCGTCGCCTGCCTGCCGCTACTTGCGGCGCTCACGCCCGAAGGGCACACCATCACGCTGATCGACGAGAACGTCGAGGCGATTAACTGGGAGCTTTGCGCCAAGGCTGACATCGTCGGCATCACGGGCATGAGCGTCCAGAAGCACCGGATGAGAGAGATTCTCACCGAGTTAAAGAGCCGAGGCTGCTTCACGGTGGTCGGCGGGCCGCTCGTGACGGTCTCCGAAGAACTCTTCGAGGGGCTGACCGACGTCATCTTTATTGGCGAGGCCGAGGACACCTGGCCGCAGTTCCTCGCCGAGTGGAAGCAGGGGCTCCAGCAGTATCGCTACGAGCAGATCGAGAAGTCGGACATGACCAAAGTCCCGACGCCTCGGTTCGACATGCTCAAGATGCGGCATTACCTCTTCGGCAGCCTCCAGTTCTCACGCGGCTGCCCGTTTCAGTGCGAATTCTGCGACATCATCGTCACCTTCGGTCGGCGGCCCCGACTCAAAACAAGCGATCAGGTTATCAAAGAGCTTGAGGCGCTCAACGCTCAAGGTATCCGTATCGCATTTATCGTTGATGATAATTTGATCGGCAACAAAAAAGCGATCAAGGAAGTGCTCCAGAAAGTCGCTGACTGGCAGCACGCGAATGCCTATCCGATGACGTTCTTCACCGAGGCGTCGATCGATCTCGCCGACGACGCCGAGCTGATGGAGCTGATGGTCGAGGCGAATATCCTCGCCGTCTTCGTCGGGATCGAGTCTCCGAACGAGGCGTCGCTCCGCGAGACGAAGAAGTTTCAGAATGTGCGATCCGGCGGCACGATCCTTGAAAAGGTCCACCGCGTACAGGATGCCGGGATCGAGGTCTGGTGCGGGATGATCCTTGGCTTCGACAACGACGACCACACCATCTTCGAAGCCCAGCGCGAGTTTATCACCGACTCCCGGATCGCCAACACGATGATCGGCATGCTTGCCGCGATCCCCAAAACTCCGCTCCACGCGAGGCTCGCGCTCGAGGGCCGGCTCGATACGTCCGACGACTCCGAATTCGGCACGAACGTCATCCCCTTGAAGATCGGCCGCGAAGAGCTGCGAGACGGATACGTCAAGGTGATGAACGACCTCTACACCCCTGAAGCCTACTTCGGCCGGCTCGATGCACTCTTCCTCAAGAAGGGCATCCGGATGGGTGAAGGGCGATATCGATACTGGAAGAAGCATCCCTGGACGCACATCAAGACCCAGACGATCTTCGGCCTCCAGGCCCTCGGCCTTTTCATCCGCCTGATGAAGGGCGTGCCCGACGCTGACTTGAAGAAGGAATATCGCAAACGGGTCTGGAATATGCTCAAGACGCGCCGAGACCCCGGTGTCGCTCTGTTTTACGTCATTAAATGCGCGATGCACTATCACGCAAATTACATGGCGAAGCAGATGGCGAGCGGACGGGCGATCGTGAATTCGTATTGACGCCCATTTCGTCGAATGAGAGTTTGTCATGCACCCATGACATCGCCTCGCCGTCTTTGGGCTCTTGATTCTGGCCTGCATCCTCTACAATGAGTCACTTAAGAGTCGGAACGATATCCGGGTGAGTCCTAAGCTGATGCCAATCATCGAAGCGGTCGGTCTGACGAAGACCTACCGCGTCTTCCAGAAGAAAGACGGGCTCCTGGGTGCCTTCCAGGGGCTCTATCGCCGCGAATACAAAGAGGTCAAGGCGGTCGAGGGTGTCTCATTCTCGATTGAGCCGGGGGAGATGGTGGCGTTTCTCGGTCCGAACGGGGCGGGAAAGACGACCACGCTCAAGATGCTCTCGGGGCTGATTAACCCGACCTCGGGCATGGCGCAGGTGCTCGGGTTCGTCCCCTGGCAGCGGCTCGACTCGTTCCGCCGCCAGTTCGCGCTGGTCATGGGCCAGAAGAATCAACTCTGGTGGGACTTGCCCGCGTCCGATAGCTTCCAGCTCCATCGCGAGATCTATTCGATCCCCGAGGCCGAATTCAAGAAGACGTTGGCCGAACTCACCGAGTTGCTCGGTGTCGAGAAGCTTACGAGACAGGCTGTCCGTGAGCTCTCGCTCGGCGAGCGGATGAAGATGGAGTTGATCGCCGCGCTCCTGCATCAGCCCCAACTGCTCCTGCTCGACGAGCCGACGATCGGGCTGGACGTGATCGCCCAGGTGGCCATCCAGAACTGTCTGCGAGATTATCACACGCGGCGAGGGGTGACGATGCTCCTCACCAGCCATTACATGCGCGACATCGAGGCGCTTTGCTCTCGGGTGCTTGTCATCACGAACGGCAAGCTGATGTACGACGGCCCGCTCCGGGGGATCACCGAGCGGTTCGGCAACGACAAGCTGGTCAAGCTCCGATTCGCCGACACGGCCCCCGCCCCCGACGATGCCACGCTCGCGAGGTTTGGCGAGGTGACGAAGCGAGAAGGGCCGACGGTCGACCTCAAGGTCGCTCGCGGCGAGGTCGCGGCGATGCTTGGGGCGATCCTCGACGGCTACGTGGTCGACGACGTGAGCGTGGTCGATCCACCGCTCGAACAGGTGATCGCGCGGGTGTTCGAGGAGGGGAAGGCCGCTCATGAAGCCGCCTGACACCACCTTCCGGCCTTCGAGGGGACCGATCGCGACGACCCGGAAGTATCTCAAGATCCTTCGCGCCTCGCTCGTTGAACGGATGACCTATCGCGCCGACTTCATCTTCGGCACCCTCTTTCGCTTCCTACCGATCCTGACGACGATCTTGCTCTGGCGGGCGATCTACAAGGGTGCGTCGGGAAACGACGAGACCGACACGACGCTTAGCGGATTTACGTACAAGCAGATGATCGCCTATCTGCTTCTGACCAATATCAGCCGGATGTTTTCGAGCATGCCGGGTCTGGCAGGGGGGATCGCCCGAGACATCCGCGAAGGGACGATCAAGCGCTATCTGATCCAGCCGATCGACATGGTTGGTTATCTGCTGGCCTATCGGATCGCTCACAAGCTGGCCTATATCGTGGGCGCGGCGATCCCGTATCTCATCCTGTTCTATCTCTGCCGAGACTACTTCGATTACTTCCCCGATACGCTCACCTTCGTCGCGTTCCTGGTCGCGTGCGTCATGGCGTTCGTCGTCGGCTTCTTCTTTGAGGTGTGCGTCGGGATGGTGGGATTCTGGTTCGGCGAGGTGACGAGCCTGCTCTACATCGTGATGACGCTCAACTTCTTCATCTCGGGCCACATGCTGCCGCTCGACCTCCTACCGCATCCGTGGTCCGACATCCTTAAGGCGTTGCCATTTCAGTACATGGCCTATTTCCCCGCCGTCGTCTTCCAGGGTAAGGTGCAGGGGATGGCCCTGGTCGTCGGGCTTCTGGCCGAACTGGCTTGGTCGGTCTTCTTCATCCTCCTGGCTCGTTGGCTATTCGTCCGCGGTTTGAAGCGCTACAGTGCGTTCGGAGGCTGAGCCAATGACGACCTTCTGGAAATATGCAAAGCTGCTCGGTCAACTCGGCCGCTATACGCTTGCCCGCGAGTTGGCATTCCGGAGCAACTTCCTCGTCAAGGTCTTTGTCGAGGCGCTCTGGCTGGGGATCTTGCTGGCGTTTTACGCGACGGTCTTCGGCAAAACGAGCCTGGTCGCCGGTTGGACGCAGAACCAGTATCTGTTCTTCGTCGGCTGTTTCTTTGCGCTCAATGGCCTGATCGAGTGCCTCTTTCTCGAAAACTGCAACGAGTTCGCTGAACTGGTCCGGACGGGCGACCTCGACTTCCTCCTACTGAAACCGATCGATGAGCAGTTCCTCATCACATGCCGCCGCGTCGACTGGGCCACCGCGCCGAATATCCTCATGGGGGCGGGCGTGATGCTCCTGGCCCTCTTCCGGATGCACTGGGCGTTCGACCCGGTGAAACTGATCGCGTTTTTCGTGACCTTCGGCTGCGGCGTCTTGATCGCCTACGCCTTCATGCTCACGCTCACGGCCTTCTCCGTCTGGTTGGTCCGGAACCAGTCGTTAATGGAGATGTGGTGGCTGTTCGCGAGCCTCGCTCGCTATCCCAAGCAAATCTTCGACGGCACGAACGTCGCCCCACTTGGCTTCCTGTTCACGTTCATCCTGCCGATCTTGTTAGTGGCGAACGTCCCCTCAAACGTGATGGTTCGCGCCTTCGATTGGCGGATGATCGGCTTCACCCTCTTCGCGACTGTCATGTCGCTCTGGGCCAGCCGCCGGTTCTTTCAGCACGCTTTGAGATCGTATCGCAGCGCGAGTAGTTAGGGACCATTGTTGGTCGATCGCCGGATTTCGTGAGGTCCGCCGACTTGTTTCAATCCTGAAGTTTGAATGTGAGCCTCACGATGATTCCGGGCCGCCAAGCTCTCGACATGATCCTCCGTGATTGCGGCATTATTCTCCCACCGCCCGCGATCGACACGCTCTGGGCTTACCACCAGATGCTCCGCGAGGCGAATGAGCGGATCAACCTTACGCGGATTCATCAGTTTGACAATATGGTGCTCAAGCACTACGTCGATAGCCTGCTGGTCCTGCGGTTCGAAGAACTGCCGAGCCCAACCGTCGATATGGGCAGCGGTCCCGGGTTGCCGGGCGTGCCGCTGGCGATTGCCCGGCCGGATGTCATGTTCATCCTGGCCGAACCTCGCGGCGCGAGGGCGGAGTTTCTCCAGGAGGTTGTCGACAAGCTCAAGTTGACGAATGTCGAAGTCTTCGCCAACAAGGTCAACTCGAAGTTTCCGTTTGAAGTCCCTGGGATCATCACCCGAGCGGTGGCATCGATCCCCGAGACGCTCGAGCGCGTCGCGCGAGCGATCGAGACCGGCGGCAAGATGTTCTTCATGAAGGGGCCGGATTGTCAGGACGAGATCGCCGAGGCAAGGCAGAGCCACGGCGACCTGTTCAAGCTGCTCGTCAGCCATGCCTATAGCATCCCCGGCACAACACACGAGCGGCGACTCGTGGTCTACGAACGGCTTAACGTCCCCGCTCCTGACCGATCGGAGGAGGAGCCGGCTCGTGTCTACGACGGCCCGATTCGCGACGTCAGCAGCGAGTCGAACGCGACGATCAAGCTGGCGCGTGAACTCCTCACTGGCCGGGGGATTCGCAAGCATGGGCAGGCGATCTTCTCGGGTTCGCGAGCGGTCGCCGAGGTCTTGAGTCGGTTCCCTGAACGGGTGGAAGGTTGGTTGACGAACGTTGGTGGCGCTCCCCCGCCTCCCGAGCTTGGGACGCGGCTCACCTGGTATCGTCTGACCGATCCATTATTCAAGGAGATCGACACGGCCGGGACGAAGGCCCCGCTGCTGCTGGTCAACGTGCCGCCGATGGAGGAGTGGACGCCCGAGGCCACCTGGCCCGAGGGGTGTACCCTCTTCATCCCGTTTCAAGACCCGGAAAACGTCGGCGCGATGATCCGCTCGGCCGCTGCGTTCGGGGTCAAGCGGGCCGTCTTGTTGCGTGAAGCAGCGCACCCGTTCCACCCCAAGAGCCTTCGCGCGGCCGGCCCGGCTGTCTTTCAGGTTCAACTGATGCAAGGGCCAAGCATCAAGGATCTTGCGTCCGGAGATGTCCCGCTGATCGCGCTCGATGGCGAGGGTGCCGACCTCTCGTCTGAGCCGTTCCCGGAGCGATTCGGGTTGGTCCCCGGCGTCGAAGGCCCCGGCCTGCCCGAGCATCTGCGTCGGGGCCATTCGCGCCGCATCCCGATCGAGGCGGGAGTTGAATCGCTCAACGCCGCGACGGCGACCGCCATCGCGCTTTATGCCTGGAGGCGGGGCCAGAGTTGAATAGAATCCGGCCCGCGAGCGTCATCGCTTACGTGCTTCCGAGACGAGGTGGGGCAGCTCGGGCAGAATGATCCTGGTCATGGCGAGTTCGACCGCCGCGCGTGAGCCCGGCATGACCAGCACGACCCGTTCTCCCATGAGCCCCCCCACGGCCCGACTCAAGAGGCAGGCCGGGCCGATTTCGGCATAACTCAACATCCGGAAGAGTTCACCATAGCCGGGCAAGGGCTTTGTCAGGAGCGATGAGACCGTCTCGAAGGTCTGATCTCGGGGGCTGATGCCGGTCCCTCCCGTAAGGAGGACGGCGTCGATGTCGTCGCGGTCGCGATAATTCAGAAGCAGCGGCCTCATCTGATCGGGTTCATCGGCCACGATCGCCCGCTCGATGATCCGATGTCCGGCGGCGGTCAACAGCTCCACGATCCGCGCACCGGAGGTATCCGTCTCGGTCGTACGGGTGTCGGAGACGGTCATGACCGCGATCCCAAGGCTTTTCGGACCTCGCTCGCGATGCTCGTCGGCGGGAGATTTCATCGTCGGAACCTTATTTGAGCGAGAATACGGCCCAGACACCGCAGATAGCCATCTATTCCAGCAAGAACCCTGTCCGCTTGCCTATCCCTTGCCTTAAATCTTACACTTGATTGTTGGCCGAAACGCCCCTCGCCTGACCGTCAGGGCGGGTCCGGCAATAAGGGAGGACCGACGTCATGGCCTCAGTCCGAGCAATCGCAATCACGGCAGTTGTCGGCCTTAGCGTCGTCTTTTCCTCCACGTCGGCCCGCGCCGATCGGATCGCTGTCCGCAATGGCAGCATCATCAAGGGCAAGGCGATCATCGACGACGCCCACCCCGATCAGTATCTCGTGATCGGCGAGAAGGGGAAAACCCCGATCGTCCTGAAGAAAGATCGCGTCCTCAAGATCGAGCCCGAGCCGAGCGTGCTCGATGAGTACGTGGTCCGTCGTCAGGCGATCATGAAGTCGGCCTCGACCTCATCGCAGGACGAATACAACCTGGCCGTCTGGTGCCAGGAGCATAAGCTCGCCGACCTCGCGTCGATCCACCTGGAATCTGCGATTCAGCGCGACCCCGACTTTGGTCCGGCCCACCAGAAGCTCGGCCATATCCTCCATGACGGCCGATGGATGACGTCCGCCGAACTGAAGGTGGCTCAAGGTTATCTCCTCTACAAAGGGAAGTGGATCACTCCCGAAGAGAAAGAGCAGCGTGACGCCGAAACGGCGGTGACGGCGGAGCAGCAGTCGTGGATGCGGAGACTGGCGATCCTCAAGCAGGCGATCGTCAACGGGCCGGAAGCGAGGAGTCAGACGGCCGAGGCCCAACTCTTCGAGATTCACGAAGTCGCGGCCGTCCGCCCGATCATCCGAACATTCGGCACCGACGAAGACCCCACTCTCCGGAAGCTCGGCGCGAAGGCCCTCGGCGCGATCCCTGGCCCCGAGGCATCCGCTGCGCTCGTCGCCCGTCTACTCTCGGAGCCCGAGACTGACGTCCGCGAAGCGACGATGGTTGAGCTCGCTCGGTCGAAGGAGGGAAACGTCGTCCCAAAGCTTGCACAAGGGCTCAAGTCCGATTCGCTGGCCGTGATCAATCGCGCAGCGTGGGCTTTGGGGAACCTCAACGCGGTGACGAGCGTTCCGAAACTCGTCCCGGCCTTGATCTCCAGCGAGCTACGCACGGTCTGGATTCCTTCGGCAGGCTCGGGTCAGGGGGTCGGTTTTGGCAGTATCGTCCCTTCGGCCGGACGGAATACGGGCTATGGGATGTCGGGAGGCCAGTCGATCCCCATATTGACGGGGCCGGTCGTCGGGCCTGGGGTCGTCGCCTATGGTGCGACGTCTTTGCCAGCGTCGTCGTTCGGCGGCACGGGTCTCACCCTGGGCGGGCCGAACCGGGGCGCGGAGCCGAAATTGATGACGATCACTCACCAGAATGTTGAGGTGTTGTCGGCCCTGGTGAAGATGACGGGCAAAGATTTCGGATACGACATCCCGTCATGGCAGCAGTGGCTCCGTACGGCCTATCAGCCTGACCCGGTCCCCGCCAAGCGAGTGCCGCAGCCCTGAATCGCGGTTGCGAGAGATCGCGATTCGAGTTAGGTTGCACACGACCGAAGGCCGGTTGCCAAGGATGGGGTACAGGCCGGCTCGGGACATAGCTGCCGAAGGAGTGGCCTGCGATGAAGGGAATTATCCTCGCCGGAGGGTCGGGCACCCGCCTTCACCCTCTTACGCGGGTCGTCAGCAAGCAGCTCCTGCCGATCTACGACAAGCCGATGATCTATTACCCGCTCAGCACCCTGATGCTGGCGGGCATCCGCGAGATCCTCGTGATCTCGACGCCCGACGACCTGCCGAGATTTCGTGACCTCCTCGGCGATGGCTCGCAATGGGGCCTCTCGCTCAGCTACGCCGTCCAGCCCAGCCCCGACGGTTTGGCCCAGGCGTTTGTGATCGGCCGGGAGTTCGTGGGCGGAAGCTCGGTCGCGCTCGTGCTCGGTGACAATATCTTCTTCGGACACGGCCTGAGCGAGTGCCTTCAAGGTGCCGCCAAGCAGGCCGAAGGGGCGACCGTCTTCGGGTATTACGTCAAAGACCCTGAGCGTTACGGCGTGGTCGAATTCGACAAGCATCGCCGCGTTCTAGGGATCGAAGAGAAGCCGACGGTCCCCAAGTCAAACTATGCCGTGGTCGGCCTTTATTTCTACGACAACGACGTGCTCGACATCGCCCGAGACCTCAAGCCGTCCCCTCGCGGCGAGCTTGAGATTACTGACGTCAACGTGGCCTATCTTCAGCGCGGCGGGCTTCGGCTCGAAACCCTGGGGCGGGGCACGGCCTGGCTCGACACGGGCACCTTCGAGGCGTTGCAGCAGGCCTCGACTTTCATCCAGATTATCGAACAGCGCCAGGGGTTGAAGATCGCCTGTCTGGAAGAGGTTGCCTTCCGGATGGGATTCATCGACGCGACCCAGCTCGGCCGGTTGGCTGCGACGTTCCGCAACGACTTCGGACCCTATCTCCAGACCATCCTGAAGGAAGCGACCGAATCATGAAGGTGATCGAAACGCGACTGCCAGGCGTCATCGTCGTCGAGCCGGCCGTCTATCGCGACGATCGGGGTTATCTGACCGAGGTCTGGAACCAGAGGCGGTATCAACACGCCGGTCTCGCCGTTCGGTTCGTCCAGGACAACCTCTCCTCGTCGAGTCGAGGCGTTCTGCGTGGCCTGCATTACCAATGGCCGGCCGCCCAGGGCAAGCTCGTCTCGGTCTTGCAGGGCGAGGTCTTCGACGTGGCTGTCGATATCCGCGTCGGCTCGCCGACCTTCAGAGAATGGGTGGGTGTGAACCTCTCGTCCGAGAACCGGCACCAGATTTACATCCCGGAGGGGTTTGCCCACGGCTTCGTCGTCCTGAGCGAGACGGCGCTCGTTTTGTACAAATGCACGGAGTTTTATACCCCGAGCGACGAGGCGAGCATCCTTTGGAACGACCCCGCGCTCGGCATCAACTGGCCGATCTCCGAGCCGATCCTCGCGACAAAGGACGCCACCGCTCCTCGGCTCGCAGACCTGCCGAGTGGTGGCGTGCCAACCCTGACGGCGTCTCTTCCGAAGGGCGTCAGGGCCGATCGTCCGGCTTCGGTGTCGTCTCCCCACGCGGCCGGGGCCTGAACGGGGTGACTTGAGACGATGGATGCTTCAGAGAGACAGTCACTGATCCGATCAGTCCGACAGCGGCTCGAATCGCTGGCCCGCGCCGGGGTCGATCGGATCGCGTTGCCCGAGATCGCCCCGCCGCCTGCTCGCGAGAAGCCCTCGATCGCGGCGGTGAAGGTCATTGAAATGGCTCCCGCCGTCCCGATTCGCCCTGTCGCCGCTCCTCGTCCGGTCGCGCCTCCCGTTTCGAGCCGATCGCTGTTCGAAGAGCCCAAGATTGAGGAGCCAATCCTCTCACCAGACGACCGTGTCGCCGCCCTTGCGACGCTGGCGGCTGACGTATCGATCTGCGTGCGATGCCCACAACTAGCGGAGTCGAGGACGCAGACCGTCTTCGGCATCGGGTCTCCGACCGCCCGCCTCATGTTCGTCGGCGAGGCCCCGGGGGCGGACGAAGATCGACTCGGCGAGCCATTCGTGGGCCGGTCTGGACAATTGCTGACCGACATGATTACGAAGGGGATGGGGTTATCGCGGGCCGAGGTCTATATCGCCAACGTCCTCAAGTCGCGACCGCCGGATAATCGCCCTCCGATGCGGGAAGAGATCGCCCATTGCCTCCCTTATCTGGAACGGCAGATCGAGATTATCCGGCCCGAGTTCCTCTGTCTGCTCGGCAAGAGCGCCGTGACGGCCCTGCTCGAGACGGTCTTGCCGATGAACCGACTGCGCGGCAAGTGGCACCGATATCGAGGCATCCCGACGGTCGTCACCTGGCACCCGTCATACCTCCTTCGCCAGCCGTCGGCGAAGAAGGAGGCGTGGGAAGACCTGCAACTGCTCATGCAAGCGATGGGTCTGAAGGCCCCGGATCGCCAGAAGCCCGCCTCGTGAGGTCTCGCAGAGTCTGCGGGATTTAGTTGATCGGAACGAGTCGGGCGATTGCGTCCTGAACTTGCTTCATCTTGATCGGCTTGGGGAGGACGACCAGTCGGTCATCGGACGGCAGGTTCTTGGCGAGGTAATGTTGCCTCGGGCCGAGCAGGACGAGCGCGACGAGGGGGTGCCCGTCCTCATGCGCGGCTTCGTGCATGTCGAGGAAGGCGTCGAGGGCCTCAGGGCCGAGTCCATCGATGTCGAAGATGACCGCGTCCGGAATCTCTTCGCGATAGCGCTCAGCGGCGACGACGGCGTCAGTGACGAGCATGACGCGATAGCCCATCTTCGTCAGCGACTTGCGGAAGGCGTCTCGGATCTCTTCCTGCGCCTCGACGCAGAGCACAGTCTTCTGAGAATCGGATTGGGTCCGGATCGCGCGGACCGGTGCGGTTTCGTCGCCGACGTGGGCGGTCTTCACAATTTCGGGGCGTTTGCTGCGGCTTGAGGTCGCGATGTGCGAGAGATAGGCATCGAGGTCTTGGTAGACTTCTTCGAAGGATTGATAGCGGAGCTTGAGATCGACCTTCATCATCCTCTCGATGATGCGAGACAACTCAGGCCTGGGCGCATAGGGGTTTTCGTTCAGTGGCTTGATGCTGTTGATGCCCCGCTTGAGCATCTTCGCCAGCGGGTCGTTGGTCTCGACCTCGGGCAGCGGCAGTTGGCCCGTGAGCATCTGATAGAAGACACAGCCGAGGAAGAAGATGTCGGAGCGAGGATCACCTTTGGGGCTGATACAGGTGCGTTCGAGCGCCGAGTAGTCGATGGTCCGCTGGCCGTGCGCGGCGGCGACCTTCTTGTCGCCACCCTCGATCGTGGCCAGGCCGAAGTCGACGAGCTTGGCGACTCCGCTCGATGAAATCAGGATGTTGGTTCCTTTGATGTCCCGATGCGTGATCCCTTGCTCATTCGAATACTTCAGGGCCGAGACGAGGCCGATCATGAGAGGGAGGCTTTCGGTCTCGCTTAACCGCCCGCGCAGCCGAAGGAAGTCACGCAGATTCGACCCCTCGACATACTCCATGATCATGAAGTATTTCTTGTCGTCCTCGCCAAATTCATAGGTTCGAACGATATTCGGATGGATGAGGCGGATTCCGGCCTCGGCCTCGTCGTTGAATTGCTTGATCGATTCGGTGCTCGAGATGAACCGATTCCGGAGCACCTTGATGGCCACTGACTGGCCGCCTGGCATCTTCTTGCCGCGATAGACCCGCGCGAACGTCCCTTCGGCGATATGGAAGAGGACCATGCAGTCGCCGAAGAAGAAGCCCGAGGGGTCGTCCTTCTGGAGCTTCTCGACCTGCCACCTCGTCAGGAATTCCTTTCGAAGGAACGACTTGACGAGCGAGTCGATGGAGCCATCCTCGGCTTCCGACTTGGCCTGCATCGCCTGCTCTTTGGTGACGAGGCCGATCAGGACCGCCTGTTGAGCGAGGGATTCCGCGTCGATTTCCGACATCGTGCAGGGTCCTTGACATGAGTGCCGCACTCGACCCCGCCGCTGACCCCTTGCGACGAGCGTTGAACGACCACGCAGTCAGTCTAACATCCTGACAGGTCGTCGCAACTGTCTAACGCATCGTCTCGGAGTCAATGCTCGCGGCGGCGGGCCGTCGATAGCAGGCCCCGGCCGCGATCAGGGCGATGGCCGGAATAATCGGCACCCGCATCCGCATATCGGTCCAGTAGACGGCGTGAACAACAGTGAGTGCCACCAGTGCGAGCGGCGCGGCGATTGTCGGCAATCGCCAGAGTCCTCGACGGCAGAAACCGATCGCGAGGGCGGTCCAGAGCGGGACTGTCCAGCACGCCGTGGCGATCCGCAGAGTGAGAGGATAGACCGCGCCCGAGGGGGCAATCCCCCAGAATCGACCGAGCCGTGCGATCGAGGCGCTGAGGAACGTCGTTGGCCGCTCGCGGAGCATCTGCAAACCTTGATTCCGGAAGTAGCGGTCGGCCTGGGGCTCGGTCATCCCCATCGTCTGGGGGCCGAGACTTGCGAACCACGTCTCCTGGTTGAGCCCGCTCCAGACGGCTCCGGGCGGCCCGTCGACCACGTCGGCGTAGTAAACCGGGTTGTTGGCCAGGGCCAAGGTGTGCCCGCCGTGCGTCGTCGTCCAGACAGGTTCACCGAAATGGTAGGCATTTCGGGCCGCCCACGGGGCCAGCGAGAGGATGACCATCGACGAGATGAGGGCAAAATCCGTCAGCCTCCGCCTCCATCCGCCCGGCCCGACGATCAGGATCGCCGTTACATACAACCCTGCCCAGGGAAGGAGGCTCGGTCGACAGAGCGAAGTCAGACCGAAGGCGATGCCGCTCAGGATGAGCCCGCGGCGTCCCCAGACCGTCAGCGCGGCCAGGGTGCCGGCGACCAGGAACGCCGCGAAGGTCTCCGTCATCACCGAACGAGACCAGACGAGCGCGACGGGATCGAAGGCGACGATCAGCGCCGCGATCGTGGCTCGGTCGGGGTTCAAAGCCCACCGTCTCGCAGTGAGGTAGGTCAATCCGACCGTTCCCAGACCCAATGCCAGGTGGAGCGTCGCCACGCCCCAGGGCAGCGCGTCTCCGAACGTGGCGACGATCGGAGCGAGCACGAGCGGGTAGAGCGGAGGGCGATAGGCCGTCGGCCGGCCCTTTTCGTTGCAAAATCCCTGACCCTCGGAGATCGAGCGGGCCAGGGGGAGATAGTTGTCGGGATCGTTGAGGGTGCCGAACCCCGGCACGATGAGGACGAGCCTCGCGACCAGGGCGAGCGTGAGGACGAGGAACAGCCGCCGGAAGTCGGTCATCTTTGGGCGGCTCGAATCGAGAACCAGTCGTCAGGGTTGAAGGCGGGCTCTGGCAGGCTCGGCGATGTTCTCGCGATCCTTCCGTCGTCCCTCGTCTCCATGCTACCGCGCACCTGATCCGCTATGTTACCCTGTCTCGAATGGCCCGCACCTTCTCCACTCTTTTGTCCGAGACAGCCATGCCTCGCAAGCCGATCATCTATTCACTGACGACGATGCATCCGTCCGGGATGGACAGGCTCCACGAGGCGGGCGAGGTGCGGATGGCCTCGTCGCTCAAGCCCGAGATTCTCCATCAAGAGATCGCCGAGGCGGATGCCCTGGTCATTCGCACGGCCGGCGACATCAATGCCGCGCTCATGGACCATGCCCCTCACCTGCGGGTGATCGGACGGCACGGGGTCGGTTACGACCAGGTCGACGTCCCGGCCGCGACCGAGCGGGGAATCCAGGTCGTCTACACGCCCGGTGCCAATACCGAGGCCGTGGCCGAGCACGTCTTCGCGATGATGATCGGCGTCTCGAAGCATTTCGCCCGCCAGGGCCTCGCGCTGCTCGAAGGACGGTACAACGACAGGACGAAGCTGGTGGGCCGCGATATTTACGGCAAGACGCTGGGCATCGTCGGATTCGGCCGAATCGGTCGACGAGTCGGGGCGATCGCGAAGCTCGCGTTCGGCATGACCGTCCTCTACAACGATGTCGTCGCCGCGCCCGGCGATGTCGAAGCACTCGCGGGGGCGACTCGCGTCTCGTTCGACGAGATCCTGGCCAAGTCCGACTACCTCACGCTTCACGTCCCCCTCGACGCCTCGACGCGGGGGATGATCAACCGCGAGTCGTTGGCGAAGCTCAAGCCAAACGCCGTGCTAATCAACACCTGCCGGGGCCCGGTGGTTGATGAAGAGGCGGTCGCAAAGGCCCTCGATAGGAAGCACCTGTTCGGCTACGGGGCCGACGTCTATACGGTCGAGCCGCCTGAACCGGGGCATCCCCTTATCGGGCGTTTCGACGTGATGCTCACGCCCCACAGCGCGGCCCAGACGATCGAGAGCCTGACGAACATGGCGACAGAGGTCGCGGTCGACGTCATCAATATCCTGGCCGGCCGTCCGCCGATCAACCCGGTGAACGATCCGGCCGAGGTGGCTGAGAGTCGACGGCGATTGGGGAAGCCGGCGCTCACGGCGGGCCTCCTTTGAGACGCATGCGGGCTCAGCGGGACGAGAACGTCAGCTCGGCGGTCTGACCTTTGATCTTAGCGCTGATTTTACCCTGGGGGCCTTCGGGATACTCGCCTTGGGGTGAGGCGAAGCGGCTCGGGATTTTCGACTCGCCCGGGCTGGGCGAGAGGGCGATGGGTTGCGCACCGTCGTCGACGCCGAGCTTGACGCTCACGTCAGTCGGTGCCGGTTCCATCGGGGTCGAGCCATCGGGCTGGTAGAAGCATGCCACGATCGTCGCGGAGTGCTTCTTCCCCTTCGCACCTCGGACAGCTTGTGTGGCCTCCGCCGTGACCGAGACATAGCCCACGTTGCCTGGGATCGGGAACATGGCGTCGCCGGTCGGCGACGGCCGCGTCGTCATATTCGCAGCCGGGTTATCGCAGGCGATCGTTGAGCCGAGCAGGGCCGCGAAGACGAGACAGGCAAGGGGTCGCATCGTGTGGGAACTCGCACCGTTAGGACAAGAGGTAGAGGGAGGGCCGGGGAACGATCTCCGGCCCCTCCGGGCTCATGACGGTTTTGATCGTACGGCGGTGCTCAGTACGAGTCAGAACTGATGACCTCGCCGCCTGCGCGGGTCGAAAGCTGCTGGTAAACGCCCGGGATCGCCGTCCCGTAGGACCAGATGTAGTTGCTGATCACCGTGCCGTCCGGGTAATTATCACCATATTTGCTCTTGTTCGATCCGCTAATCGTCCAGCTATTGATCGAGTTTTTGATGTACCGAACCGAGCCGTCACAGAAGGCAACGTTAATGCCACCGGGGTGATTGCCGGCAGCGGCTTCGGGATAGTAGTAGGAGTAGGCTTTGCTGGTCGGGGGATTGGGGGGGTAGAACGTCCCGAAGAGGGTGTCGTAATACCGCGCTGAATTCCATGAGCAATCCGAATTGACGTAGCCATTTCCGGATTTTTGCAGCGAGAAGCGGCTGTGCTCGCCGAAGAGGAACGTGTTGCTCGTCCCGTCGGTGATCATCGCGATCGAGATCACGCCGTCGTTGATGACGACGCCGTTCTGTTGCGTGTATTCGGCGATTGGAAAGGACGTGTTGTAGCCGAAATTGAAGGTGCCGGCGCTGCCAGCGTAGCTGGTGAAACACTGACGCCACGGGCCGCCCGGCAGGCTTGCGATCTTGTAGACGTTAAAGCTCGCCGAGGGAGTCGCGGCCGAAATCAACGACGGCGTGACGCTGGGCTCGCTCGGGCAGGTCAGGATGCTGAGCTGGACCCCCGAAATCGTCAGGTTGTCCCAATTCGACGAGTTGAGATTGAAGTTGACGGCGTTGTACATCGCCGACTGCTCGGTGTAGGGCAACATTCGCACAAAGCAACTGAAATTCTCTGGATACTTCGATCCCGCGACGACATTGGTGTAAGACCCCGCGGGGAACAGGCCGTTCGACGACTCGTAATTGTTGGCCGCCAACGCGAGCTGCTTGAGGTTATTCGTGCATTGGGCACGCCGAGCGGCCTCTCTCGCGGCCTGGACAGCAGGCAGCAATAGCGCGATCAAGACGGCGATGATCGCGATCACGACCAGCAGTTCGATCAGGGTGAACCCGCGAGTCTTGGATCGTAAATTCATGGGCATTGAAGATGGTCCTCGATGATGAAGATGGAAAACGGAATGGTCGTTGTCATCAAAAAGTATGTGTGTCTGAATCAGTCCCGACAGTCCGCGTCGGATCGGTTGCGCTATCGCGAGCCTGAATGACCAGGCATGCATGTCTTTTGTGCAGCTCTCGCCTGAATCGCGTGCTGGAATTTCACTTGCTGCAGAATGATCGATAGAATTTTGTCGTAAATTGGCCCGAATGAACAAAAGTCGACAGTTTCCAATAGTGTTGTCCGCAGTAGAGCAACGTCTGTGCCATCAAGAACGGAACCGACATTTGATTTCAGAGCGTTACAAATTATTCTATCTTCGGTTGATGAAATCCGTGTGAATAAACGGAGAAAAGAAGGTTTCTTTTCGACGGGGAGGTCTATACTCAAACGAGTCGTGTCCGATGGTAGAACCTTCTCGCGAGATGATCAGGGGTTGCCGGGTGACCAAGCTCGAGCTGTTATGGGGGCCGCACCCTCGCGTTCGTATCGCTATTGAGGGACAGCCCGTTGCAGACGGAACGTGCGTGGTCTACTGGATGCAGCGAGCCCAGCGAGGGCGCGACAATGCCGCGCTCAATCTCGCCATCGCCACGGGAAATGCTCTCAAACTGCCCGTCATCGCATGTTTCGGACTGACGGCGGCCTACCCGAGCGCACAGCGGAGACACTACCGATTCTTGGTCGATGGTCTTATCGACATCAAGGCTGACCTGAATGCGAAAGGCGTCGCCTTTGTGGTTCGTCTCGGCGACCCTGCCGAGGTTGTGCTGAAGTTGGCGAGCGAACTCAAACCGGCCGTGGTGATCGGCGATGAGAACCCTTTGCGGGTCGGTCAGATGTGGCGCGATCACCTGACCGAATCGCTTCAGGTGCCATTGCGGTTCGTCGATTCGGATGTCGTCATCCCAACCAGCCTCTTTCCCAAGGAGGAGTATGCCGCCCGGACCATCAGGCCGAAGATTCATCGGATCTGGGACGAGTATCTCAAGCCGATCCCGAATCCGAAGGCTCAGGTTCCGTGGCCCGATGACATGCTCCCCAAAGGCGAGGCCATTGAGACCGAGGGCCTCCTCGGCAAACTCAAAGTCGGGGGTGTCGGCGAGGTACCGAGCTATCGAGGAGGAACCCAAGAGGCCATCCGCCGCCTGCGGATCTTCATCGAGCAGCGTCTACCGCGTTACGCGACCGAGCGAAACGAGCCCACGCCGTACATGACGAGCGAGCTTTCGGCCCACCTCCATTTCGGCCAGATCAGCCCGCTCACGATCGCCCTCGCGGTCTTGGAGGCTGACGTGCCCGAGGAGAGCCGTGCGTCATATCTCGAAGAGTTGATCGTGCGACGAGAACTCGCGATCAACTTCGTCGCGAGAAATCCGCGCTATGACGAACTCTCAGGCTGCCCCAACTGGGCGCTCGCGACCCTGGCCAAGCACGCCGACGACCCCCGACCGCATCGCTATTCGCCCGCACAGCTCGAAGCCGGAGAGAGCCATGACCCGCTCTGGAACGCCTCTCAGATGGAGATGGTGCTCACTGGGCGAATGCACAACTATATGCGAATGTATTGGGCAAAGAAGATCCTCGAATGGTGTCCCGACGCCGAAGCTGCATTCGCTGTGGCGATGGACTTGAATGACCGTTACGAGATGGACGGTCGCGACCCGAACGGATACACGGGGATCGCGTGGGCGATCGGCGGCAAACATGACCGCCCGTGGCCGGAGCGGCCGATATTTGGCACGGTCCGGTTCATGAGCTATGAGAGCACTCGCCGCAAGTTCGATTCTGACGGCTATATCGCCCGCGTCCGTAGCTTGGGTCAGGGCCGATTGTTCGACGCTTGAGACTCGTCAAGGGAGCGTCGAATAGATCACGATGTTCGAGGCGATGCGGATCGCGCTCTCGAAGCTGTATCCCTTACAGTCGAGCCCAGCGTGCCGTTCAAGGGCACAGCCGATGTCGAGCTTCGAGTAGACGATCGCCCAATGGCCTTTGATCTTGACCCCTTCGAGCTGGGGGAAGTCTTTGCCACCGCCTGCGGCTTTCGTGTACTGGC
>JANXSY010000191.1 GCA_025356435.1 Isosphaeraceae bacterium
TTACAACCCGCTCACAACGCTCGGCCACGTCGGGCTCGTGGGTCACGATCACGATCGTCTGTCCCTGGCGATGGAGGTCGGCGAACAGCCCGAGGATTTCATCACCGGTCTGGCTATCGAGGTTTCCAGTCGGCTCGTCGGCAAGCAAGAGCGACGGCTTCTGCACGAGCGCTCGAGCCACCGCCACCCGCTGCCTCTGCCCGCCCGACATCTGATTCGGCCTGTGATCCATTCGGTCCCCCAGCCCGACCCGCTGCAGCGCCTCAACCGCCCTGCCCCGCCGGTCTGGCCCGCCCGAATACGTCAGCGGCAGTTCGACATTCCGCAGCGCCGTCTGTCTGGGCAATAGCTCAAACGTCTGGAAAACAAACCCAATCTGCCGCCCGCGCACCCTCGCCAGCTCCGATTGCGGCAGTTGCGCGACATCCTTCCCATCGAGCCAGTAACTCCCCGCACTGGGAACGTCGAGACATCCCAGTATATTCATAAGAGTTGACTTCCCCGATCCCGACGGCCCCATGATCGCGACCATTTCATTGGGATAAATCGCGAGATCAACCCCTCGCAGAGCATAAACCGTCTCGGTCCCCATTTTGTATTCTTTCGCGATCCCTTCGAGGCGGATCACGGGTTCAGTTGGGCTCAAGGTATTGATCCACGGAATAGGAGATAAACGTTATCCGTTCAGCTAGCCAACGATATGATGAGCATCCCGGATCGGAACACGGCGAGGAAGGCTCACCACCCGTTGCACTTGATCTTACTTGAAGATTGCAGATAACTTGCTCTCTATTCGTCTGCATAGTTGCGAGTGAATCCGATGACCATTGAGGGTCATTTCGCCCCCGCAGTCAACACCTTCACCGGCACCACCGGGCTCCCATCCTTCAATTCATCCAACGCTCGAAACGGCGCGATCACGACCCGCTCGTCAGGTCCTACGCCCGCCAGGATTTCGATCCGCCGCTCGTCGCTTAAGCCGGTCTCGACCGGCCGCGCTCTCGCAACGGAACCATCGACGACGAAGACGATTTTGACGTACCGCAAATCGGCCTCTTGGGCCTTCTCGCCGGGCGATCGCGCGTTACGCTCGGCCCACGCGCGGACGGCGGGCGTGTCGGGTAGGTCTTTGCGACGGCGGTGGACGACGGCTTGAACCGGCACTCCCAGCGCCTTGTCGGTCCGCTTCACCTCGATCTCAACCGTCGAGGACATCCCCGGTCGCAGCACCGGCTGGTCGGCGGCGATGTTCACTAATGTCTCGAAGCTCACGACTTCATCCTTCTTGGAACCCTTCGGGGCCACCCGGTCGACCGTGCCGGCCACGGGGTTGCGCTCGTCGGCCTGGAGGAAGACCTTCGTCTGCTGGCCCGCGCGGACGAGGGGCACGTCGGTCTCGTCGACCTCGGCCCGCACTCGCAGGCGGCTCATGTCGCTGACCGTCATCAACACCGAGCCTTTGAGATTCGTCGTCCCGGCGATCACGATCTCGCCCACGTCCACCGATAGCCCTGCCACCACGCCATCGATCGGCGCAAGGATCGACGTGCGGTCGAGTTCCTGCTGACTGGTGAGCCGCATTGCCTCGCTCTCGACCAGTTCATTGGCACTCATCTTGAGGGCGAGTTCGGATTTCTGCTTGGCCGTGCGCGAGTCGGCAAGGTCGGTCAGGGTCGCGACGCCTCGGCCTGCAAGCTTGGTCAACTGGCTCTCGTCACGCGTGACTTTTTCGAGGTCACGCTTGGCCTGATCGATCGCCGACCGCAGCCTCTCAGCCCGAGCGGCGGCCGAGTCGACGCGTGACTTCGCCTCGGTCGGGTCGAGCTTGACGAGGAGGTCGCCTTTCTTGACGCGGTCGCCATCTTTGACTCGAACTTCGATCACTCGACCGATGATCTGCGAGGCGATCTCCGCCTCTTCGACCGACTCGACAGCCCCAGGTGCGGTCACGGTCTGGACGATCGACCCACGCGTCGGCGGCTCGGCGATCACCTCATGGGGCGTCTCCTTCACGAGCTGCCAGTCAAGGCCGAGATCTCCCGGCGCACGCCTCATGTTGGCGGCGGCGAGAATCGCCACCACGATCGAGATCATCACGATAGCCGTCAGTGCGCGTCGCATGAAAACCCTCGGAGAGATCAGCGGGGCATGATCGAGAGCCGCATCCCCGCACCGGCGATAAGGCCACAACCGACCCTCGTCATCGTTTCGCCCAACGCCATCGACAAGACAATGATCAACGCCGTCGCCAGGTTCACCTGATGCCGCCGCCAACCGCCCCAGGCCAGTGCGAGCCATCCATAAAACACGAACGGGTCGGCCTGTCTCAACAGGAGCACCAATACAGCGGGATAGCGACCGGAAGGCAGAAGCAGGGCGAGCGAAGTCTCGACATCCGGCCGACGGAGGACGATCGTCAACCCAACCTTGACGGCGAGCCCAAGCACCCAGACCCCCTGCACGATCGCCGACGCACGCAGCCCGGCCATGAACCCGATTGGCCGACCTGTGAGGGCGGCGATCGCGGCGAAGAGAGTCGCCACGCTGATGGTCCGGAGGAGCAAGATCGCAGGCTCGACCCCGAAGTCGCCGAGGCGAGAAATCGTCTGCCAGAAGGGCAACGTGTCGCGCTGGAGTCGGATCGCCTTGCGGATCACGTCATCACTCACCTCGCCGACCCGACTGATCTCAGCCCGAGCCGCTCCCTGATCGACGGCGTCCGCCAGCGACTTCGGCTCGAATCCCGTGATCCAGACCATGGCATGGAGCGCGAGCGTCAGGCTGACCCAGATCGCCAGGATCGTCCCCAATTTGACAGGCTCGCGGACCTTGGAGGCCGGGCGAGTCGGAACACGTTCTCCCCCCACGGCGACACCGGCCATTGCAAGCGGTCCTCGATCTCAAGGCTCGTCACGACGTCGAATCCGCCCGCAACCTCCGCGCGGTGGATCAGTCTCCACCTCTAGCTTACCCCGGAACTCCATCGGGCGATTCACCCTTTTCCCCGATCGCAGAAATCCCTGTCGTCTCTCCTCTTCGTCGCTGATTTTGCTGCACGGTTTGTCGATATGCCACGCCCATTGATGTGGTCAACGAATTCGTCGAGGAGAAAGCGATGTCTTACGGTTACGGCGACCCCTACGGCCAGGGACAACAACAAGGGCTCGACATCGGCCGGCTCGTGCGCTATGGGATTGGCATCTTAATTGCGATGTTCGGTATCGCCACCTATATGATGCGGACGCAGGTCAATACCGTCACGGGCCAGAGACAACACATCGCCATCAACGTTGACGAAGAGAAGAGTCTCGGCCTCCACGCCGCGCCCGAGATGGCGGCCAAGATGGGCGGCGCAGCCGATCCGAGGACCGACCCCGCCGCGCGAGAGGTATCCGAAGTCGGCAGCGAGCTTGTCGCGAGGAGCGACGCCGGACGCAGTCCGTATGTCGGCAATTTCCATTTCTATCTGCTCAACGATTCCAAGACGATCAACGCCTTCTCGCTGCCTGGCGGCCAGATTTTCATCACCCGTGCTCTCTTCGACAAGCTAACCACTGAGGGTCAACTAGCGGGCGTGCTTGGCCACGAGATTGGCCACGTCATCAATCGTCACTCCGCGCAGCAGCTGGCGAAGGGCCAGCTCGGCCAGTTGCTCACGACGACCGTCGGCGTCGGCGGCAGCGGCGACAACCGAGGCCAGCAGGCCGCAATGGCCGCCGCCATGGCCAACCAGATGATGCAACTCCGCTACGGTCGTCACGATGAATCCGAGGCTGACCACTACGGCCTTAAATACATGGCCCAGACCGGCTACGACCCAACCTGCATGCTCGACGTAATGAAGATCCTCAAAGACGCCGCTGGATCAGGCCGTCAACCAGAAATCCTCGCGACCCACCCCCTGCCCGAGACCCGCATCCAGGAAATCCGCGACACCCTCGCCGCCGAATATCCCAACGGCATCCCCTCAACCCTTTCCAGAGGCCGGGCATTGGTCCATTTTGAGGCGAGCGCTTCGAGATAGAGAACGGGCTGTCTGGGATGAGCCCTCCTCGGGTCGCGGCTACTCTCAACAATGTCGGGATTCTACCGGAGCCAAGCCGTGCGATGGACGAAGTCGACTAGACCGTCCCCGCCGCGCCGACCAAGATAACGCTCCGAAACCGTCAGACCTACTGAGCGTTCGAAAGCAATTCCTCCGTTGAATGCGAGCCAGATCAACCGCAAGTTGATCGAGATGCGATTACAACAACCCATGCTTCTTCATCTTGCTGCAAAACGTGCTCCGGGGCATGCCGAGAAGCCGCGCGGCTTCGCTCTTGTTGGCTCGGGCTTCGTCGAGAGCGTCGACAAGTTGCATGCGTTCGAAGGCGTCGGGCTCGCCGTCATCCTCAACGGCCACCGACGGGCCGGGGAGGGCGCGTTGTTGTCGGGTAGGGGTCGGGAGCGCACCAGAGGGGGAGGCGACGGGGAGGCTGAGGCGGGTCCGGGTCCGTCGTCGAGAGTTGGTCGGCTGGCGGACTTCGGGGGGGAGGTCGGCGAGGGTTAGAGCGGGGCCGTCGGAGAGGACAACGGCACGCTCGATCACGTTTTCAAGCTCGCGGATGTTACCCGGCCAGTCGTGGGCGACGAGCGCCTCAACGGCGTCGGGGTCGAGGTGCGTGACGGGTCGGCCAACGGTCGCGGCGTGCTGACCGAGGAAGTAGACGGCGAGCTCGAAGATGTCGTCCTTGCGCTCGCGGAGCGGGGGTGTCCGCAGACTGAAGACGTTGAGCCGATAGAAGAGGTCTTCGCGGAATCGGCCCTGGCGGATCAGCTCTTCGAGGTCTTGGTGCGTCGCCGCGAGGATGCGGACGTCGATCGAGATCGGCTGCGAGCTACCCACCCGCTCGAACGACATCTCCTGGAGGACGCGGAGCAGCTTCGTCTGGACTTCGAGATTAATATCGCCGATCTCGTCGAGAAAGAGCGTGCCGCCGTTGGCCTGTTCGAACCGGCCAACGCGGTCGCGATCGGCCCCGGTGAATGCCCCTTTGACGTGACCGAAGAGTTCCGATTCGAGGAGGCTTTGAGAGAGCGCGGCACAGTGGACCTTGACGAACGCCCGGCCCGCTCGGGGACTCGCGGCGTGGATCGCCTCGGCCAGCAACTCTTTGCCGGTGCCGCTTTCGCCTCGGATCAGGACGGTCGACGGGCTGGCTGCGACTTTCCTCGCCACCTCGATCATCCGCCGGACGACCTGGCCCGACCCCTTGATCGGCCCGAACGCCGTCGGCGATTGCGCGTCGTCGTGGGCCTCGCGCGTCTCGCCCCCTGCCGCGCGGTTCGCGGCCTCGGCGCGGCCGTTAAGCTGGTCCTGAAGGATCAAGATCCGTCGCTGTTGCTCGGCGATCTTATCGACCTTACCACGCAGTTCCAGATTCAACGTCTCCAGGGTCTGCTGGATGCCCGCCGAGTGCAACGCGAGCGTGGCGACCGATGCGAGCGCGCCGAGGAATGCGATCTCTTCATCCTCATAAGGCAGGCCACTCCGCTTCGGCCCGAGGACCAGCAGCCCGGCAAGTTCGCCATCGGATTCGAGAGCGTGCGCCGCCTCACCGCCAAGCGCGATCATCGCGTCGGTGGCAGTGTCGGACGGGGCAGCGAGGCTCATCGCGTGCGGGACGCGGATCGACGTGGCGTGTTCGAGCCGGGTCACGAGCGGATTGTCGGCGAGGAGCCTTGGCTCGTCGGGAGGAGGTCCGGCGCAGGCGACGAGTTCATACCCGCGCCCGCCCGGCTCGGCGAGATAGAGCGCCCCCCATTCGAGCCGGAGCACCTCGGAAGCGGCCTCAAGCAGTCGCTTCCCCAGCGTCGCGCGGTCGACAAGGCTACCGACCGCCAGATTCATCTTCCGCATCGCCTGATCAAACTTGTACTTCTCTCGATAGAAACGACGGTCGATCGCCTTCTGAAACCGATCGCGCACCGCGCCACTGAGGATCAGGATCGCGATCGCAGTCACTCCCGCGACCAGCCCGCCCGTTGGCGATCGGTAGTCGAGCAGCGTCTCACCGATCAGCAAGGCACCGAGCACGAGGAATCCCGAGTACAGGAGACCCGCCGATACGCTCACGAGAACGTAAACGACGCCCCGATTGAACATCTCCTCGACCTGCATCAGCTTATACCGCGTAATGCTCAACGCATACGCGACGGTGTAGAGCAGCGACACCGCGTACATCGGCCACGCCGCGCTGGTCTGACCGAGTCGCGAGGGGTCGGCCCAGGCCCGCCACAGGAGGTAAGAGATCAGGGGGCAGGCGAGCAAAGTCGCCAGCAAGACCCAGCGGACCTGATTCCGCTCGGCGCTCGTGCGGGTCCGACGGAAGAAGTTGTGCAGCAGGCAGGCGAAGAAGAGCGCGAAGACGCATACGGCCGCGCCAATCGAGAGGTAGGCCAAGGTCTTAACCCAGAGCAACCACGCCTCAGCCTCAGCAATCGGCCGGTGCACGCCGACCCACGACGCCCATCGCATACTCACCCAGAGAGCGAGCACATTCACGACGGCGAACCCGTAGATGATCGTCAGCACCGCGCGTCGGCGAACCAGAAACAGGGGATTGGGCCGAGGGAAGACCAGCGCGAAGTGGAGGTTGACCACCGGGACCAGGATCGCGAACGCCACGAACGGATAGATGAGCCACGGCTCGGTGACGATCTCCGTCCAGTGATAGCCGCCCATGTAGGCCCCGACCGTGACCATGCAGAGGCAGAAGAAGAGCAGCGCGGAGTCGTCTCGAGGGCGCTTCCAGAAGACACGCGCACCGAGGAGATAGATGAGCATCTCCTGGATGAACCAGATCAGCGACCAGAGATAGGTCCGAAAGGGACGATACTGGATCAGCGCTGAGGCCCGCACTTCCTTGCCGTCATCGCCCTTGAGCCAGACGACCTCGACCCGCGACCCCTCCCGCACCCGAATTTCTCGGATAGCGCTCACGAAGTCGGTGTAATGGCGGATCGGCCGCGTCCCGATCGCGATGATCTCGTCGCCGATCTCGGGCCGGGTCGGCTCCCACTGATAATCCGTCGGGATCGCCTCTTTGACTTGCGTCTTGAAGATGCAATGCAGCCCGATGTCTCCAGTCCGCGCCACGGCGATCAGTACGCCGAGCGAATAGAGGACCGGGATCAGGGAGAGGGCCAGGACCAGACGCCGATGGCGGTTGATCGCTGCGAGCGCGGGCCCGCCGCGATGGCGCGCAGTGTCAGAAGATCCATTGAGTCCGCTATACGCCATGGTGTCACTCAGAGTCGGACGGGGCTTATCGGCACCGAACACGGGACGATCGGTCCAATGCAGACGCCATCTCCAGAGTACCGGATGGGTGACGAAACGCAAGTCATTCGCTAACGATTCCCAGTTTCGTCAGCGAGACGCCTCGTCAGACCCATTAACGACCTAACGAGACTCCGCTAAGGTCTTTTGCGATCAGGCGAGATAGGGGATTGGGGATTATTAGCGGAAATACGAAGAACATGCGGAAAAGGATGATCTTTGGCCACAATTTAGCCCCGCCCAGTAACGCACAGACAACCCAGACACCTCAGACTTCCGCTTTGACATTGGTGACGCCTTATCGTTAGCGAACGCATAACGCATTCGCTATCGAAATCGACTGGCGACGCGTCGAGGTTTTTGCCCAATGAGACCTCGGCTAAAAAAGTTTTTCTCTGGGCATAAGACCTGCCTAGAGGGGGGTTGTCACACCTTCGAGTTTGGCATCCAAAGACATCGTGACGACATCGGGGGAGGATTCATGCGGATCGCGGCAAAGCGACGTGCGGAGTGGCTGCTCGGAGATCATGGATTCGACGATGTGCGGCACTCAGTCGACGCTCGTGGTCGGCACCAGGATGTGGTCAGGCTTGGTCGGGGAGAACCGATCGTCTTGATCCCGGGTCTGGCGGGAAGCTGGAACTTGCTGGCTCCGCTGGCCAAGCGGCTGGCCAAGCGGTATCAGGTGATCATGCCGACGCTGAGAGGTGACCGTGGTGTTCTGGGCTGCAACCCTGCTCGCGACATCTCCGACCTCGCTGACGACCTCGCCGTCACGCTCGAAGGGCTCGGGCTCGAACGTCCGACCTTGATGGGGGTCTCTTTCGGTGGTGCGGTCGCGTTGGAATACGCGACGATGTACCCGAATCGCGTGGGCGGCCTGGCTCTCTGGGGGACCGAGGCGCGGTTCCGGCCGACGATCGGCACGACGATCGCGCGTCGGGTCCTCGAACGGTTCCCGCTGCCGATCGACAACGCGTTCCTCAACCAGTTCTTCAACCTGCTTCACGGCGGTCGGCCCGAGCCGGGTCCGCTCGTCGACTTCATCGTCGAACGCTGCTGGCGGACCGACCAGAGCGTCGTCGCCCATCGTCTCGCGATGCTGGAGCAGTTCGACGTCTCCGATCGTCTCTGGCAGATCGACGCCCCGACGATCGTGATGGCCGGCACGCGTGACGTGGTGATCCCCCCCTCTCGCCAGCGGGCCCTCGCCGAGTCGATCTCGGGTGCGAGCTTCCGGCTGATCGAAGGGGCTGGGCACGTCGGCTTCCTGACGCACCGGGCTGAGGTCCTCGAACAGATCGAGACCCTCGTCACCAAGGTCCGCAGCTCGTCTTGGTAAACCGGTCTGCAAACCCTCGGCTGAACGGCACGCCGCCCCGGTCCATCACGACTGGGGCGTTTTTCGTTGATGCGGTTCCATTGCATGTGTCCCAACAATAAGGGTAACACACCTTCCGGTTTCCCCCTGTCAGTGGGGCGGCGGATCAGGGTCGAATCTGGATTATTGGCGAGCTTGGATCAACGATCGACAATGGTCTGATGAGCGTCAATCAGCGATCACCACAGATGTGTAAACGTCCTGATCGCGGGCGGGCGGGGCGAATCCCTGGGGATTGGCGTCGATGGCGGCCCCCTTGTCCTTCGATCACGCTCCGTCGTCGCCGATCGCCTCGACGGGGCATTCGTCCATCGCGGCGAGGCACGCGGCGAATTCGGCGGGGCCGTCGGGCTGGCGGATGACGTAGCTATAGCGCGGGGCTTTGGGCTTCAGGGTGAAATTCGCGGGCGCGGTCTCGCGGCAGAGTTCGCAGTCGATGCAGGTGTCATCGACGTAAAACTGTCCCGCAACATTCTCGGCAACTCGCTTCGACCGTTCAGCCATCGACGAGTCCAACCCGTTTTCTCATGAAGGGCGGGCCGAGGTTTCTAGGTCCATCGGCGTCGTTCGGCTTCGGGCCGGGGGCGGGCCGAGGGCCAACCCCCGTCGAAGGCACGATCAAACTTCTTTCGAGTCGATCCAGGTCATGAGCTTGCGGAGCTTGGCCCCGACCTGCTCGACGGGGTGAATCCGCTCGCGCCTCTTGGTGGCGAGGAAGCCGGGGCGGCCGGCCTTGTTCTCGAGAATCCACTCGCGGGCGAACTGGCCCGACTGGATCTCGGAGAGGATCTTCTTCATCTCGATGCGGGTCTGCTCGTTGATGATCCGAGGCCCACGGGTGTAGTCGCCATATTCGGCGGTGTTCGAGATGCTATAACGCATGTAGTTGAGGCCGCCCTGATACATCAGGTCGACGATCAACTTCAGCTCGTGCATACATTCGAAGTAGGCACTCTCGGGCTGGTAGCCAGCCTCAATCAGGGTCTCGAAGCCCATCTTGACGAGCGCACTAACGCCGCCGCAGAGAACGACCTGCTCGCCGAACAGGTCGGTCTCGGTCTCCTCAGCGAAGGTCGTCTGAAGCACTCCGCCGCGCGTGCCGCCGATCCCCTTCGCATAGGCGAGGGCGAGGGCTTTGCCGCCGGGAGTGCAGGTGTCAGACGTCGCGATCAGGCAGGGGACGCCGCCGCCCTTGACGAACTCACTGCGGACGAGGTGGCCCGGCCCTTTGGGGGCGATCAGCGCACTGTCAACACCGACCGGCGGCACGACCTGGCCGAAGTGGATGTTGAAACCGTGCGAGCAGAGCAGCAGGTTGCCCGGCTTGAGGTGCGACTGGACGTCGCGGGTGTAAATCTCGGCCGTAACCTCGTCGGGCAAGAGGAGGTTGACAAGGTCGCCCGCCTCGGCCGCGTCGGCTGCGGAGACCGGCTTGAAGCCGTCTTTCACCGCGAGGTCATAGTTGGGCGAGCCGGGACGCTGGCCGACGACGACGTTGCACCCCGAATCACGCAGATTCTGGGCCTGAGCATGCCCCTGGCTGCCATAGCCGATGATGGCGATCGTCTTGCCTTTGAGGAGGCTAAGGTCGGCGTCCTGGTCGTAATAGATCGTTGCGGGCATCAAGCTCTCCGGCTTCGGTTCGGCTCTAAGGATTGCGGGAAGGGTTGAATCCGATGGATCAGTCGCCGGGACCACCTCGGCCGTTTGTGGGGGCACCCATTAAAGTGCGAAATCCGGCCTGCGGGAATCAGCCGGACGACGGAGATCTCTTTCGAGTAGAGAAACCTGCGAATGACCTCGACGGAGCGGGGCCGATGATGTTGCGAGAGAGCGTTTCCAATCTCAAGGATCACGGCGTCGGTCGTTATCAGGGGTCGGTTTCCTAGGCCCTGAGCCAGAGATCCGGCGAGTTTGTGGTATTCATCTCACGGGTTCACCAGGGCCACAATATAGGATGTGTCGACGAATACTCTATTCGTCACCCGCAACTCCGTGCCTGTTTCTCACGACCTGCATCGAGAAGTCCGCCGGCGCGTCGATCTGGATCTCCATCATCCGCTCAAGGAACCCGAGGTCCCCTTCGAGGGGAGAATCGCTCTTGATTTCACGAATGATGGCAGCCACCGCAACGAGTTGTTCGTCGGTTAGGCCGTCGATCTCAGCGTGGAGCATCGATCGAGGGTCCATCGTCGCCTCCGGTCGATTCACAGGCTCGAATGCCCGACCACGGTCTCGTCGTCGGTCTCGTCGTCAATATCAACGTGTTTGGGCAGGTGGCTGTTGCGGACGAGGGCGATCCGACCGGTCCGGGCGAGTTCGCGGATGCCGTGCGGACGCATCGCCTCGATGAACGCTTCGAGCTTCTGCTCGCGTCCGGAGATTTCGACCATCATCTGGTCGGGGCCAACGTCGACCGTGCGGGCGCGGAAGATATCGACCAACGCTTGAAGCTCGGCGCGGCGGGCGGGCGGGGCGTCGACCTTGATGAGCATCAGGTCGCGCTCGACGTTGTCCTCGCGGGAGATGTCGTTCACCTTCACCACGGTGACGATCTTCTCGAGCTGCTTGCGAATCTGTTCGAGTACGCGGTCATCGCCGACGACCACGACGGTGATCCGCGAGAGATGCGGATCCTCGGTCTCGCCGACAGCGAGGCTATCAATGTTGAATCCGCGCGAGGCGAACATGCCCGAGACGTGGGCGAGCACGCCCGGCTGGTTCTGCACCAGCGCGGACAGGACATGACGCATGCGGCCCGACCCTCGCTGCTGCGAGGTCTCCGAGCCCAATGATGCCGACGACGACGCCATGAGAACGGTCGCTCCCGAACGGTCGCTCTGCGCGACGTGTGCATTACTCTAAGGGATCACGCATCCTAGTGTACGGACCGCGCGCCCCGATCACAACGGCAAACCCAGTCGAAGCGAGCGACATGGCCCACGACGTAGGAAGCCCTCTTTAATTTCCGAGGAGAGCGGCAACGAATAGCGGCCCGGACAACCGAGTTGTCCGAGCCGCTCAACTGCCTTAGATCGAAATTTGCCGCTGACAATTCACGCAGGATCGCCGATTCAATTCGGCCCGTGCGGATTGGCCGGACGGCCGCTGCGAGGGGCACCTGGCCGACCGCCCATGCCGGGGAAACCACCTGGCGGCAGACCGGGGAATCCAGCCGGGCCTTCGGGGCTGGGGGCGGGCTGGGCCGACTTTTCGCGGATGAGGGTGGTGCGATTGAGGGCGAGGCTGCGGAATGAGTCGTTGGGCGTGAGGTAATACCAGGCGGCGAAGCGGTCGGAAAGGTCTTTGACCTTCTTCTCGGCGGTGGTCCGTTGCTTGTCGACCTCGGCCTTGCGCTTCTCAGCCTTCTCGTTGACGACCTTCTCCTGAGCAAGCTTCTCGGGGGAGCCGGGCTCGCGGTGGAAAACGTCGGCGGGCAGGTCGAGCGGCTTGTCGGCGTCGGGGTCGGGCAAGGCGGGGAGGAGTTTGGGGTCGAAGGCGACTGTCACGAGCAGGTAGCGACTCTCGGCCCCTTCGGGCTTCTTCTCGGCTTTTTTAGACGGATCGACGGCCTTGTCCTCTTCGACACCGGCCGAGAGTGCCTCGCCCGAGCCGACGAAGACCTCGCCGAATCGGAGCGTGTAGACCGCGCCGTCTTCGGTGGAGACGATGATGTCTCCCTCGTTCGAGTAGAAGCCGTCGGGGGTCGGATAGAACCCCTTGGCCACGAGCGATCGGGCGGCGATCGGGTCGAACCGCTTGACGTCGCCTGCGGCCTTGAGGTCGCGACTCAGACCGTTGGGCTTGGGCCGGACGCCGACGATCTTGACGTCGCCGAGCGCTGTGACGAGAGCGAGGAGCTTCTCGGTGTCGAGTTCCTTGCCGGTCGGGACGGTCGCGTTGACGAGGTTCCAGGGGCTCGAAGCGTCTTTGCGCTCGATCTTGAGGATTTCGCCCGGCACGAGCACGCGGCGGTCGGGGTCGACCTTGTGGCCGTCGAAGTCGACCTTCTGGACCTTCGCGACCTCGACCTTGAGGAGGTTGGTTTCGATCCAGTCGGCGAACCGGGTCGAGAGGTCGACATTCATGTTCACGCCGTAAGTCCGCTTGTCGTCGGGCCTGCGGACGAACCGCTGCCCCGGGCGCTCTTTGCCGACTTCCTTGCCGATGATGAGGTCGGCAAGGATCTTATCGGACGCGTCTTTGAGCGTGACCCGCTTGCCCTTTCCCTTCAACGTGGCTGACTTCTTGTCCAGCGGGTCGACGACGCCGAACTTCTCGTGGTCGTCGACGCTCTCCGAGCGGAGCGTGTCTCGGGTCAGGTCGATGAAGCCGGTCGAGGTCTTGACCAGTCGGTCTTTGCCGTCGGCCGGATAGTTCGAGTGCGACGGGATCGTCCACTTGCCGTCCTTGAGCTGCACCTTGAAGGGGAGGATCATCGCCGTGTCGGTGTCGTAGTCGACGACCTCAAGGCTGGCACAGGAGGCCGGGTCGACGAAGTCGGGGAAGAACTTGGTGCCGAGTTCGAGGAACTCAGCGTCTCTCCGGCTTCGGTCGGGGATGTTCAAGAACGCCGCGCCCGTCATTATGACGGCCACGGCGACGAAGGCGAGGGTCTTGGTGAAGTCGCGGGTCATGGATGGAGTAACCTCGAAGGCGGCTAGGCGGGTTCGCTCTCGGGATCAATCAGGCCAGGCGGTTCGGGTTGGCCCCACGGTTCTCGCGGCCGAGTCGGGCGGCGAAGACGACCAGCCCAAGAATCAAGGCAGGCAGCGGCGGCAGGAGCATCGCCTCCAGCCGCACCCCGCGCTGGATCTCGCGGATCTTCAGCTCCATGTCGGCCTTGCTCTTCTTGATCTTCCGGCTCTTGTCGTCCTCGATGTTGGCCTTGTCGACCGCGAGGCGACGGCTCTCGACTTCCTGGTCTTGCTCCAGGCGAATGTCCTTGGTCCGATCGTCGAGATCGGTTCGCTTTCTCAGGTCGGCGATCTTGTCGTCAAGCCGTTTCTGCGCGGCCGCGAGTTGTTCGGCGGCAGCCTCTTCGGCCGACTTCGTCTCGTTCTGCAAGGCGTCGACATACGTCTTCGTCTGCTCTTCGAGCTTCGTGAGCGTGCGGTGCTTGAGCCGTCGCTTGCGGAGTTCGACATACGATTCGTCGCCGGCCAAGACGTCGACGCAGTTGAGCACGAATGTCACGTTGTCGAAGTCAAATCGCTCGTCTTTCTGACGCCGAAGTTCGAAGAACCGATCCGAGATCATGTCGAGGTCGGCGATGACGATCGCGTTCACGCTCGACTCCGTGGTCGGCGCAGGCTTGTCTTTCGCGTCCTCAGCGGGCGGGGGAGCTGGGGTTCCCGGCTTGCCTTGCACCCGAGCGGCGAGGGTGTAGCCAACGCCGCTGGTCCGGTGCCGCGTCCTCAGGTTCAGGCTCATACCGCCCATCATGCCGGGCCGCATCAGTTGCGAGAACGGGATATCGCCGCCCTCGTCGGACGTGCGGAGCAATGGGGTAAACTCGGGACCGCCGGGCCTTGCCCGCAGTTCTCCGGCGAACAGGAGTACAATCTCTTGCAGGCCCGCTGTCGCCGACTGCTTGACGTTGAACGCCTCGGCCCCTGCTCCACCGTTGCCGATGAAGAGGACTTCAGACGGCAGGTCTTCGCCCAGTTCAGGGTGGGCCTTGTAGGGGTTCCAGACGATCTTGTCTTGCGGCCAATCGACGCCGATCATGTCCATGAGCGGGGTGAGGTCACCCTTGGGCTCGGGGGGCTGGCCACCGCCGAACGGGCCGCCGGGGGCCTGTCGAGGAACCTCGGGAGCAATCTGCGAGTCGACGACCGGTAGGGGGTCGACGAACAGAAGCGTCGGCTTGCCCGCGCGGATGTGTGCGGCGAGGCCGTCGATCGCGCGCTGGGGGAGGCTTGATGGCTGGGCGACGAGCAATACGTCAAGATCGCCGGGGATCGGCGCGTCGGCCGAGACCGAGCTGACCTCATACTGCTTCTTCAACTCCGAAACCAACGGCCACTCGTTGTTCTGGCCCATCGACTTGAAGTCGAAACCGCCGAGCAGCTTGGCGTCGGTCTGGAGGATACCGAGCTTCTTCCTCGCCGTCTTCGAGACGACTCGGATCGAGCGGGTCAGCTCATATTCGACCGGCACGCCGCGATCGAAGAACGGCACGACGACCTCGTCGAGACCCGAGGTGAAGGCGACCCCCAGGAAGATCTCAGGAGCGGCCTGCTTGGCGTCGTCGATCGCGAAGACACGCCTCGGGGTGATCCCGAACTTCTTCTCGGCGTCGCGTGCCTCTTTGGAGTAGAGTTCCGTCCGCACGAGGTTGAGCTTGATCCGCCCCTTACTCTCGGCGGCGAACTCGCGGAGCTTGTTGAGCAGGTCTTCCTTCAGCGGCACATAGTCGCGCGGCACGTCGTCGCTGTAGTACGCCTCGACGTAAACCGGGCGTTCGGCCGGAATCTCGCGGATCAGCCGGAGCGACTCGGACGAGAGCCGGTGCAGACCTTCTTCGCTCACGTCGGCCCGGACGTTCGCAGCGTGTCGCGAGATCAAGACGTCGGCCGACGCCAGGGCCAGCACGACCGAGACCACCCGGACGGCCGAGTGGAACCACCGCCAGGTCCCGCGCTCGCCGCCCGCCCAGTGGCGACGGCCGAGCAGGACCATGTTCAGATAGAGCATCGCCCCGGCCAGCGCGACGAAGTAGAAGACGTTGACCAGCGAGATCACGCCGGTCCCGAACGGCTCGAACTGACGGGGGATCGAGAGGTCTTCGATCGAGCGCTTCCAGGCGAGCGGGAACAGCCCACCGAGCAGGCCCGCGAAGACCGGCAGGGCCGAGAAGACCGCTCCGAGGATGAACGCCACCGTCACGTTCGACGAGAGCACCGAGGCCACCAGGCCGATCGCGATCATCAACACACCCATCAGCCAGTAGCCGACGTAGGTTGCGAAGATCACGCCAAGGTCGGGCGTCCCCAGCCGGAAGTAGAGAATCGCGACCAGGCTGAGCGAGAACGCCAATGCCGTCGTGTAGATCCCGACCGACGCGAGGAACTTGCCAAGCACGACCTCGACATCGCGCGCTGGAAGCGTGAGCAACAACTCATCGGTGCCGAGCCGACGTTCCTCGGCCCAGGCGTTCATTGTGATCGCCGGGATGAAGAACAGCAGCAGGAACGGCATCCACTCGTTGAGTTCGGCGAGGTTCGCCAGGTTCTTCGCGAAGAAAGCGCTCTGCCAGAACGCCGCCCACGCGCAGACCAGGACGAACAGGGTGATGAAGACATATCCGGCGGGGTTGCCGAAATAGCTGAAATAGTTCCGCTCGAAGATGGCTTTGACCGCGTGGACGTGGAACGAGCCCGCTGACGCCCTTCGCTCGACCACAGACCCGCGCGGTTGCGTCGGGGCGGAGCGATCAAGGACCGCCACATTCGAGGTCGTCGCCTCGGCCGCGGGCTTGGCGTTCGAGTCGCGGTTGGCCTGAGCTTTCCGGTTGCGTGATTGTTTTCCCATAGTCCGTCACTCTTTCCCGTCGGGTCATTGGCCGATGCGATGGCCCGGCTCAGGCCGGCTGCGCGGTCAGGTGGTGGAACTGCTCTTCGAGGGTACGGCCGCCGACGTGCATCATCGCCGGGTCGCCGTCGAAGACGATCCGGCCGTCGTGGATGAACAACACCCGGTTCGCGATCGGCTCGACCTCCTGGAGGATGTGCGTCGACACCAGGATTGTCTTTGACTTGCCGAGTTCGCGGATCAGCGTGCGGACGCCGCGAATCTGGTTGGGGTCGAGGCCGCCGGTCGGCTCGTCCATGATGAGCACGTCGGGGTCGTGCAGGAGCGCCTGCGCCATCGAGACCCGCTGGCGATAGCCTTTCGACAGCTTGGCGATCGGCTTCTGTGCGACCGTATTCAGCGAGCACTGGTCGACCACGATCTCGATCCGCTGGCGGAGATAGGCCGACCCCAGCCCACGCGCCGCGCCGAAGAATTTGAGCAGCGAGAGCGGCGTCATGTCCGGGTAGAGCGGGCCGTTCTCGGGCAGATAGCCGAGCCGACGCGCGACCTCGATCCGATCGGTCTGGACGTCGATACCGGCGATGCTGGCGTGACCCTTCGTCGGCGCGACGAAGCCGGTCAGCAGCCGCATCGTCGTCGTCTTCCCCGCCCCGTTCGGCCCCAGGAACGCCACAACCTGCCCTTGGGGCACCGAGAAGCTGACGTCACGGACGGCCAGGAATTGTCCGAACTGCTTGCAGAGGCCATGGGCCTCGATCATCGCGGGTGTGGACATTCCTTCGCGATCCCCTCTTCCATCGACAAACAACCCCGGCGATGGTCGTCTCGCCGGGGGCCACTCTTCGGAATCCGCCCATTATGCGCGCCTCACTCCGCTGACGCAACCGGCACGATCTACCGAGTCGGATTGCCAAGTCCGAGATCCCAAAAGCGATCTCGGGTGGCCCCGGTTCTTGGACCGGGGTTTTGCGGCGAGACAAGCCGGGCCACCCGAGCGGACGTCGACCCGCCCCGGTTCAAGAACCGGATGGCACCCGAGATAGGCCCAGGATTGCGGACGCGGACGTCGTTCCTCATCGGTACAAGAACCGGTACGACCCGAGATCGCCCAATCGTTTCTGACCTTGCAATCCCCGCTGGCGGGCTTCACACGATGCGAATGGCGACCGCTTGATTCGGCGGCTTCGCGACCTTTCGAGGCCCGCCAGGCAAGACCGAAATAGCCGCTGGATCAGCCTTCGCCACAGCCGGTATGGCCTTGGAGAACGCTGGGGCAACGGTCGACGCGAGGCTGCCCCTCGGGGAGGTTGCGACTGGCTTCGAGATCGCGGGCGGGCCAAATTGCTGCACCACGTCGGCACCGCCGTGAGACGGCCGATAGGCGAAGATTGACGGGCCGGGCAGATAGATCGCGAGGTCGGCCTTGCCATCGCCGTCATAGTCGCCGACGACTGGAGTTGAGACGCCCGGCGGGCCGAATTGCTGCACGACGTCGGCACCGCCATGAGACGGTCGATAGGCGAAGATCGAGGGGACGGGCAGATAGACTGCGAGGTCGGTCTTGCCGTCGCCGTCGAAGTCGGCTGCGACGGGTACCGACTGGCCCGGAGATCCGAACTGCTGCACCACGTCGGGACCGCCGCTCGACGGTCGATAGGCGAAGATTGACGGGCCGGGCAGATAGACCGCGAGGTTGGTCTTGCCGCCGCCATCGAAGTCGCCCACGACCGGCACCGACTGCCCCGGCGAGCCGAATTGTTGCACGACGTCTGGCCCCCCGTTCGCCGGTCGATAGGCGAAGATCGACGGGCCGGGTAGATAGATGCCCAGTTCGGTCCTGCCGCTACCGTCGAAGTCGCCGACCACAGGGATCGACTGGCCGGGTGAGCCGAATTGCTGGACCACGTCGGGACCGCCGCCCGACGGTCGATAGGCGAAGATCGACGGGCCGGGCAGGTAGACGGCGAGGTCGGCCTTGCCATCGCCGTTGTAGTCGCCGACGACCGGGATCGACTGGCCGGGCGAGCCGAACTGCTGCACCACGTCGGCCCCGCTCGACGGCCGATAGGCGAAGATCGACGGCGTCGGCAGATAGACCGCGAGGTCGGTCGTATGATTGCCATCGTAGTCGGCCAGGGTCGTCGCATGGGTAGATGGAGGAGGCGGAGGCGGGTTGGGGATCGTCCAGCCGATGTCCTGGAGCATCCCATATTCTACACTCGTCAGGTCGAGTCGAGTCCCGTCGAGGGTCGCTGGATTGAAGACGGAGAGGAGGCTGTTTGCGATATGGACGTCGTTGTGCTGGAGCGGCACCGGCTGGCCATTATTGCCAGCGCTCGCGTGCGGCCCGACGAACTGGTCCCCTACATGAAAGTGGTTGAAAACCGACGTTTCGATGAGCCCGAGTGCGTGAAGAATCTCATGCCGCGCGACCGAGACAAAGTCGACCTGGCCCGAAGTCTCTCCCGCCGTCGACGCCCCAAAATACCAGTTGGTGCTGCGACTATTGTTGAACATTAGGAACGAAATCTGCGGCGCGAAGACGTTGTCCGCCTGTCCTCGATACGGCCCTGGCACCGAATAGAACGCCCCCCCCTCCCCGACCGTCCCGCCACTCAGGGGTGCGCCGTACGCATAAATCTTGAGCGTATCGGTTGGCACGCTCGTCGTCACGTCGCGCACCGTCCCCGTGTCGCCGTAATCGAGCGAATACGTCGTCGATGGCACCGGCGCGAGCGAGTTGCTGAAGTTCGAGGTGATCGTGTCCAGGGTGGCCTGGAGCAGTTGCTTTGTGCCGGCGCTGAAGAAGTTTGACGTATCCAACGAATAGTCGATGGAGACGGTTAAGGCGAGCAATCGACGCTGTTCGAGCCGTTCAACGACGAACGCACGACTTAAATGTTGTGACCGTTGGCGAGACCCCATGCGAGTGGATCGCCTCCCTCAAGAGATCATTGTTGTGAGTACAGGAGATGAGCGACGAAGTATTGAAATCGCCAGCCGAGCCAAATTCAATAGTCTTCCGCCCGGAACTCGCCCGAGCGTGCGATGAATCAACAACGATTCCGATTGCCGACAGTGAAAACTTCTCCGATCCTACACGATTCGCGGGACGACCGTCCTCGATTTCCCGATGGTGTCTCGTGTACGGGCCACGACGGCGGCCCCGCGCACTTGATTGAACACCTTGAATCCGAGGCCAGTCCCATGTCCGATTGCTCGCAAGCCAAGATCGACGCCAACCGCCTCAACGCTCAGAAATCGACCGGCCCTCGCACCGCCGATGGCAAGGCAATCGCCAGCGCAAACTCGCTGAAGCACGGATTTTGCGCCGCGACCGCTCCCGTCCCGGGCGAAGATCCCCAGATCCTCGTCGATCGCAATGAGGCCTGGCAGTCCGAATTAAACCCGCATCATAAGGAAGCCCAGGGCTATATCGTCCAGCTCGCCGTCCGCCAGACCGCACGCCTCGACCGGATTCATGTCGCCTCCGAGGCCCGGATCGCCAAGCGGGTCCGCGAC
>JANXSY010000208.1 GCA_025356435.1 Isosphaeraceae bacterium
CACGAAACGAGGGGGGAGGATGCCACTTGCGTCGCACTCGGGGGACGCCTAGCTTGATGTGGCCTTTAAAAGTTCAATGATGACGATTATCGGGGACCAGCCGAATGATCCGCGTGAAAGACCTTCGCGTTGACTATGACAATATCTGTGCGGTGCGCGACCTGTCGCTGGAGGTCGGGCCGGGGGAGGTCTGCGGGCTGATCGGACCCAACGGCGCGGGGAAGACCACCACAATGCGCGCCATGCTCGGGCTGATCGAGCCGACGTATGGTGAGATCACGATGGCTGGCGTCGACATGCGTGAACACCCTCGCGACGCCAACAAGGTCGTCGGGTTCATGCCCGACTTCCCGCCGATGTACGACGACCTGCTCTGCTGGGAGTTTCTCGACCTCTTCGCCGCCAGCTACGGCATCCCCCGGTCGAGGCGTCCCGAGACGGTCGACCGCTTGCTCGACGTCGTCAGCCTGACCGAGAAGCGCGAGTCGGCGATCACCGAACTCTCGCGAGGGATGCGGCAGCGGCTGATGCTTGCCAAGACCTTGATCCCCGACCCCCAGGTCTTGATCCTCGACGAGCCCGCCAGCGGCGTCGACCCGCAGGGGCGGATCGATCTCAAGAACATCCTCAAGGCGCAGTGCGCCGCAGGCAAGACGGTGCTGATCTCGTCGCACATTCTGACCGAGATGCAGGAGTTCTGCACGTCAGTCGCGATCATGCAGCGCGGCCAGATGATGATCAGCGGCAAGATTGACGAGGTGGCCGCCCGCGTGATGGGGGCAACCGTCCTCTCGGTCGATGTGCTCGAAGGCGTCGAGACGTTCCGCCAGATCATCGGCTCTGACGGCCGCGCAGGGGCGGTCGAACAGACGCACGGCACGAACTACGAGTTCCGATTCAACGGTGACTCTCACGCCGCGAGCGACCTCCTGGCCTTGATGATCCGCGACGGCGTGCGGGTCGCCGCGTTCGCCCCGAGACGCGAGGGGCTCGAAGATGTCTTCCTGAAGGTAGGGGCCAAAGAGGTCTCCTGATCCCAGCGTCATCCTTTTGTTCTGTTCATTATATAAGCGAAATCCGAGAGAAACTGACTATGAACGCAATCACAGCTTGGCTCGATAATCCGATCTTCGTCAAACACATGCGGTCCCGGCTCCGACGGTCTCAGTTCCTGCCGTCGGCCGTGATCGTGCTGGTGCTCTGCTTCTTCATTGCTTACGGGGGCTGGGCGCTCAACGCGTTCTCGAACGGCAGCGCGTTCAAAATGCTCCTGGGGTTGCAGACGATCCTCCTCGTCATCATGGGCGCGACGCAGGTCGCGTCGTCGGTGGGCGGGGCACGCGAGTCAGGCATTCTTGACTTCCACCGAGTCTCGCCGCTCTCGCCGCTGGCCGTAACCCTTGGTTTCTTCTTCGGGGCACCGATCCGCGAATATGCCCTGTTCGCTCTCACGCTGCCGTTCTGCCTGCTCTGCATCTGGTACGAATCACCCAGCATCGGCGACTTCTTCCAGGCAGAGGCGGTGCTGGTGCTCGTGGCCTGGCTCCTCCAATCGCTCTCACTCATGGCCGCGCTCATGACGAAAAAGCCGAAGAGCGGAGGTCGGGGGGCGATCGGCATCCTGATCTTCTTCTTCGTCGTCGGCAGTAACGTCTACAGTGCGGCGAGTCGCGGGCCGGGGATGGGGGGCGAGATCACGACCCTCGGCTTCTTCGGCCTCCAACTGCCTTGGCTGCTCTTGCTGACGATCTTCGCCCTCCCCGCCCTCTTTTTCTTCATGCTCGCCTCGGTGCGGAAGATGAACTCCGATCGGGCGCACCCCTATACCAAGCGCGAGGCCGTGATCTGCCTCTCGGTGGAGACGGTCCTCGTTCTTGGAGCGACTTGGGACCTTACCAACTTTCCACCCCTCGTGTTCTTCATGATCTACGGGCTGATCATCATTGGATGTGTACTGACCGCAACGATGACGCCCAACCTCGGCGAATATGCCAAGGGAGTCCGGAGGGCCGAGAAGCGGGGCCTGGTCCGGCTGAGTTACTGGGACGACCTCGCGCTCAACCGGGTGGCACTTGCCGCGATCTGCCTGGTCGTGCTCGTCGGCTCGACCGCGGCCTGGTATTTCATCGCCGAACGGTCAGAGGTGCCGGGACCCAACCAGGGCTTCGGCCAGAGATCACCCGTCTCCTTCCGGACCCCAATTGCGACCGGCGTCCTGGTCGTCGGCTACTTCGGGCTCGCCTTGCAATACTTCCTGCTCAAGGCCCCGCGTCGCGGCACGGCGCTGCTCGGGCTGTTCCTCTTCTTCGTCTGGCTGGTGCCGCTGGTGGTCGCCCTCTTCGTCGGCCTCACGAACGGGCAATCGCAGGCCGGCCAGTTCATCGCCTCGCTCAGCCCACTGGCCGGGTTGGTGATCTCGTCAGGCGTAGGGGGGGCCGACAGCATGTTCGCCCTCGAAGCCGCCACGCTCGGCCCCGCACTCGCCTTCGTGTTCCTCTTCAACAACCTCGTCACCGGAGCCAAACGCCGAGTCGTTCAGGCGATCCACACCGGACCCGACCGCGCCAAGCCCGGTGCCCCGATCGACCCTCTGGTCGGGGATGAGTCCGATCTTATCTTGGCGTGATCGCATTCTGATTATTGATTTTCTCCTCGTCCCGACTCCTCGTCGGGGCGGGGACTGGGAGAGACGTCCGAAAGACGAACACAACTGCAAAACATCACTTTAGCAATCTCTGATCTGTACTATTTTGCTCCTCGTTCCGCCCTCGGCCCCGGTCGCCATTGACGGTTTGGGCGTCTCGGCGTACCATCCGCCACTCCACCGAGCCGTCACCTCGTTCGATCGCCGTCCCGACCCGATTTCGACCCGGAACGAGGGCCGCGCCCGTGGCGACCGTCCCCCATCGCATCGGCAACGCCGAACCCGCCGACCGATCGGCCCGGACAGCGCTCGCGCTGATCCTGGGCGTGGCATTCGGGCTCCGTGTAATCGCGGCGGTAGTCGTCCAGTGGTATGCCCAGCGGATTGGCAAGCCCTGCCTCTTCGGCGATACCGCCATCTATTGGGAACTCGCCCGGACGATCCGCGAGGGCACGCCGTTCAAGGTCGACCAGTCCGGCATGCCCCACTTCGCGCTGCGAACCCCTGGCTACCCACTCTTCCTCGCGGCCTG
>JANXSY010000214.1 GCA_025356435.1 Isosphaeraceae bacterium
TCTCACCTACGGCGGCGAGTTGATGGCGTGCGCCGAGTGCGGGCATCCGATCACGGGCGAATGCAAAACCAAGATGACGAAGGCCGGTCCACGTTCTTATGTGTATTATCGCTGTGCGAAGTACACGAAAGCCGGTCACACCCGCGTTCGCGTCCCCGAGGCAGATCTCGACAAACAGGTGATGGCACTCTTCGATAAGATGCGAATCGAAGACGAGGGGGTGCGCGATTGGTTCCGGATGGTGCTGGCATCGCAGACGCGGGATGCACAGGCTGATTCGCGTGCTCAGCGGGCCGAGCTTCAGCGTCAGGAATCGCTGATCGTCGCCCAGCAGGACCGCTTGCTGAACATGCGACTGGCCGATGATATCGACCAGGACGTGTTCGCCCGCAAAGCCACTGAGATTCGCGATCGCCTCGCCGCGATCAAGCTCCAGATCGACGCTTTAGACCGTTCGCACGACGAAACCGCCGAATTGGCGTGCAAGGTGTTTGAACTTTCGCAAACGCTTCGCCAGCAATGGGTTAACGCTGACTACCATGCGAAGCGTCGAATCCTTGAAATCGTGTGTTTGAACTGCACCCTCGACGGCGCAACCTTTGTCCCCACAATGAGAAAGCCCTTCGACGTACTCGCCGAAGGGCTCATTTCTGAAAATAGTCGACGCGACGGAATTTGAACTCCACGCTTGTGGACCGAAAAGGAGGCGGGAACCGTGATTAGGGATTAACAAAGATCCGTGTCCGCGCGTCCGCACCTTTGATGGCGACGCCCCGACTCGCACGACCGCCCGCCTGCGAATCGTCCCGGACCGGATGATCCGGGACAATTCTGGTTTCACGTCACCGGCAGGGCGACGGCCTTCGTGCCCTTGCCGAACATCTCCATGTGGATGCGGTCGGCGGGGACGCCGCGCGCGAGGAGCCAGGTCGTCAACTCGTCGTGCATCGCGCCAGGGCCGCACATGAAGTAGCGGGCGGCGGCCGGGTCGTTGACGTGGCGGGCGATCAGGTCGAGGCCGAGTCGACCGGTTGGGCCGGTCCATTCGGGGTCGGGCTGGCTCAGGGTGATGATGACCCGGAGGCCCGCGAGGCGGACGCGGAGGGCGTCAAGTTCCTTGGCGAAGATCACGTCGGCGCGGGTCCGGCAGCCGTAGATCAGGGTCACGGGCAAGTCGAGCTGGCGGTCGACGATCGTCCGCAAGATCGCCATCGCGGGTGTCACACCCGATCCCGCCACGGCGAGGACGAGCGGCTCGCGATGCGCTTCGGGATCGAAGACGTAGCGACCCGCCGGTCCTCGAATTGTGAGCATATCTCCCGATTGGAGAGTATGAATCGATTTCGAGACGACCCCGTCGGGATTACGCTTCACGGTGACTTCGAGCACGGTCGGCCGGGTCGGCGGAGAGCTGAGGGTGAAGCTCTTCCAGGTCGGTCCCTTCTCACCCTCGCCACGCACCTTGATATGCTGGCCCGCCTGGTGTGTCTTCACCCGACCGTCGGAGTTGTCGAGTCGTACGGTCCGTGTGTCGTGGGTCTCCTCGATGACATCGATCACCCGAAGCGCGAATTCGGGCTCCTCGACTCTTGCCGCCGGGGCGGGCGTATTCGCGACCGAGATGAGAACTCGTCCCCCCTCGACCTTTGCCGGATACGACTTGAGCGAGCAGGCGTTGCCGTCGGTGGGGCAGCCGTCTTTGGTGCGGAAGGTCCAGCCGTGCCAGGGGCAGGAGACGACTCCGTTGACGACCTCGCCCTGCGCCATCGGGCCGCCCTCGTGCGGGCAGAGGCCGTCGGTGCAGTGGATCTCGTCGCCGACAAGGAAGAGTGCCAGTTCGTGATCGCCGGCCTTCGCGGCCATCCGGCCGTCGCGATGGAGGTCGGCGAGCGCGGCGACGTCGGTGTATCCGTCAGCGCGTCCGGCTGTGGCGTCGGGGGCCGGGGTGTCGCTGGTGGTGAGGGAATGGTCGAGCCGGACGAAGTTCTTCCGGAGCGCGGAGCATTTCGGGCAGAAGATCGGCGGGTCTACGGCCGCGTGCTCGTTACCACACTTCTCGCAGACCCAGACGTCGGGCCGGAAGTCTTCCTCGTGGGTCGCGAACGGGAAGTGATGCACCGAGTTGAGGCGAGCCCGCCAGAACCGGCTGAAGGTCTGGTCGCCTTCCGCCTCGTGGTCATAGGTTCTGACAAGTTCTTCGATCAGCCCGGGAAGCTGGTCGACGTCGACCCCCTTGCGATAGAGGATGCCCAGTTCGACCGTCTCGTGGACGCCGCCGCCGAGGAAGACGTCAAAGCCGTCGCACGTCCCCGCCTTGCGCCGGACCCTGACGCCCTTGAGGCCGATGTCTCCGAGATAGGTCTGGGCGCACGAACTCGGACATCCGCTCATATTGATTTTGATGCCCGCGAGCTTCACGCCCTTGGCACGTAGCTTGTCTATTAACGCAAAGGCATGCCCCTTGGTCTCGCTGACGGCAATGTTGCAGAATTGGCGACCCGTGCACGCGATGATGTTTCGCGAGACGGTGTCGGCCTCGTGTTCGAGCCCGAGCCGGTTGAGCGCCCGGACGGCCGCCACGCGATGCTCGGTGGGGATGTTCGGGACGACGAGGCCCTGATCATATGCGGTTCGGAGCGTGCCGTTGCCCTGCATCTCGGCGAGGTGGGCCAGGCCGTCGAGCTGTTCGTGAGTGAGGCGGCCGAGGGGGACGTTGACCCCGAGCGCCCAGAGACCGGCCTGCGCCTGGCGGAACCAGCCGACGAAATCCTCGGCCTCCTCGGCGGTCGGGATCGGCTCCTCGGTCCGTTCGAGCTGATAGCCGAGCTTGGCCTCGACGCGTTCGAGGAAGTCGACATCGCCGATCCGTTCGATCAGGTAGCGGAGTCGGGCCTTGTCACGCTTCTCCCGTGAGCCTTCTTCGTTGAACACCCGGAGCGACTGAAGGAAGACCTCGGGGGCCTGCTCCTCGGTGACGAAAACCGGTAGCTTCCAGGCGATTCGCGGGTTCTGGCCCTGCGTACCCGCCAGCAACCAGTGGTACGCGACCGATCCGTCGGGCCTCTTTGCGGCGACGAAGCTGGTGTCCTGAGTCCAGCAGTGCGAGGCGGGAGCGGCACGACCATCGACGGCGATATTGAACTTGCGCGGCAGGTTCGAGAGCGACCGGTCGTTGAGGAAGACGTCGGTCAGCTTGCGGCAGAGCGGGCGGACGTCGACGAGTTCGACAGGGTCGAGACCGGCCCAAGGATGGGTCATCACGTTGCGGACGTTGTCGTGTCCGGTCTGCTTACACGTCAGGCCGACGGCGTCGAGCCGGGCCAGCACGTCGGGCAGGTCATAGATCTGGAATCCTTGGATCTGCACATTGCCGCGTGTGGTGACGTCGATGATCGCGTAGCCGATCTTCGCGACCTCGGCCAGGGCGTGGGCCTGTGCGGCGGTCAGCTCGCATCCGGGGATGCGAACGCGGATCATGTAAGTGCCATCTTCATCCCGCTTGCGATAGAAGATGCCATACCACTTCATCCGTTCAAGGTCAGCCTCGGCGATCTCGGCCATCGCCGTCTTTGCCTTGGCATAGGCCTCAACGTCGGCCCACACATCGAACCCGTGCTTTTCCGACTTCCACGCTTCGACCTTGTTCATCGGAAGAGTTCCATCAATTGCGATCACCGAGGGCCATTATCCCGGGAGATCGGGGTGTGGCCCACGGGCGTCAGGCTGGTCAGGATCGGACGTGCGCGGAGTGCCTCGAGACGACTACTAAGGCAAGGTTGGTGCCCGACTGCCCTTGAGCATGAAATAAGAGGGCAGATGGTCGCTTCATCTCCTTGATCCGAACGGGATAACGACTTCCCGAATTTGTAGCGTTTGAAGCTCGACCGGCGTCGAGTCGCGGGGAAGCCCTGCCTAATTCGTAGGCTTGTCAGTTCGCAATAAGTGCAGGCGATGAGGTATGTCCTTGACTCCAGGCTGGATTGTCGAATGCGTAAATACTAGCCGTGCCATGCCCTTGCGACACTCTTTGCGACGAGCGGCGGTTGCGGCACGATCGTCGCATTGGGTTGGTGTCGCGACAGCCTCACGTCGCCTTGCGATTTTCCGCGGAGTCCGAGCATGATGTCGACCGGCATGAACGACGGGCAGACGAGAGACGCCGAGTCGATTTGCCCCTATTGCGGCGTCGGTTGTCGGCTCTGGGCCGAGTCGGTTTATAACCAGATTATCCGGGTCAAAGGGGTGGCCGACGCCCCTGCGAACCTCGGCGGCATCTGTGCGAAGGGGGCGACACTCCCCCAGGTTATCAACACGCCCGACCGCCTCACGCAGCCGCAGATTCGCGTCTCGCGGACCGGCGATTTTCGCCCTGTCACCTGGAAGGTTGCCCTCGACCACGCCGTCGGGCGGTTCCAGGCGATTATCGACGAGCACGGACCAGACTCGGTGGCGTTCTATGGGAGCGGTCAACTCGATAGCGAGGCTGTGTACGTCGTTGGCAAGCTCTTCAAAGGGTCGATCGGGACAAACAATACCGACTCGAACAGCCGCCTCTGTATGGCGGCGGCCGTCGCCGGTTATCGGTCAAGCCTCGGAGCAGACGGCCCCCCGCCCTGTTATGCCGACATCGACTACGCCGACTGCATCACTGTCTGGGGCAGCAACATGGCCGAGGCCCATCCGGTCACGTTCGACCGCGTGAAGGCCAGACGCAAGGCCGACCCTACGGTCGAGCTGATCGTGATCGACCCCAGACGCACGCTCACGGCCGATCACGCCACGCTCCACGTCCCTGTCGCCCCCGGCGGCGACATCCCTCTGATGAACGCCGTCGGCCGGCTCTTGCTCGAAAACGACTCGATCGACCATCGTTATGTCGCGAGCCACACAGCAGGATTCGACGAATACTTTCACTTCTTGACGCAGGAGAACTTTGACGCGATGGTCGCGGCCTCGGGCGTACCGGAGTCGATGATCCGCGACCTCGCGGCCCGCATCGGCCGGTCGAAGACCTGGCTGACGTTCTACTGCATGGGGCTGAATCAGAGCACGGTCGGGATGTGGAAGAACAATAGCCTCATCAATCTTCACCTGCTCACTGGTCAGATCGGCAAGCCGGGGGCGGGTCCGTTCAGTCTCACCGGGCAGCCAAACGCGATGGGAGGACGCGAAGGCGGATTACTCGCCCACCAGTTGCCGGGCTATCGGTTTACCGACGACCCCAAGCATCGGGGCGAGGTCGAGGCGTACTGGAATCGATCCGAAGGGACGATCTCGACGATCCCCGGCCTCACCGCCGTCGAGATGTTCCGCGCCCTCGAATCGGGCCGCCTGAAGGCGATCTGGATCGCGGCGACGAACCCCGCTGTCAGCATGCCCGACCTCCATATGATCCGCCGCGCCTTGGCGAATGCTGAACTTGTGATCGCGCAAGATGCTTATCATCCGACCGAGACGACCCGGCTCGCCGACATCTTGTTCCCGGTCGCGCAGTGGTCTGAAAAGCAGGGGACGAGCACGAGCAGCGAGCGGCTGGTCTCGCGGAGCGACCCGATCCTCAACCCCCCCGGGGCGGCCCTGCCCGACTGGCAGATCATCACCAAATTCGCCCAGACGATGGGCTATGAAGGCTTCGACTTCAAGAGCGCCGAGGAGGTTTGGGACGAGTTCATCCCGCTCACCAAGGGGCGTCCCTGCGACATGGCGGGCATCACGTCGGAGCGGCTGAAGGCGGTTAGACACCTGCGCTGGCCTTGCCCAACGGTCGATCATCCCGGCACCGAACGGCTCTATATCGATGGCAAGTTTGCCACGCCGGACGGCCGGGCGCGGTTCCTCCCCCGTCCCCATCGCGAGCCGCGCGAGACGGTTGACCACGAGTTTCCGCTCGTCCTCACCACTGGGCGGCTCTATGCCCATTGGCACACGCTCACCCGCACCGGCAAGTCGCCCAAGCTCGTTCAGCGCGAGCCGGGGGCATTCGTTGAGGTCCACCCCGACGACGCCGCGGCGCACGGTCTCGTCGCCGGCCAGCTTGCCGAGCTTGCGAGTCGTCGTGGCACACTCCGCCTGCCGGTGAGGCTCAACCCCGGCCTCTCACGAGGGCTGGTCTTCGTCCCATTCCACTGGGGCGACCAGCACGGCGAGCAGACGGCGGCGAATTATCTCACGATCTCCGCGATCGGACGCATCGCCAAACAACCTGAGTTCAAATACTGCGCGGTCCGCCTTGCACCAGCCCCGGACGCCGTCAAGCCCGAGCCGGTTTACGCCCGGACGACCCGTCGTGACAAGCCTATCCGCCCGAACGTCGTCGAGACGCGGTCGTCAAAGACCACGTCCTGACTCGCATCCCGACCGACCCAACCTATCCGGGACCAGACGCCGATGAATCTTCGCGACTTCCGCCGCACCGGCCACTGGCCGACACTCGCCTGCGCCTTCACGTACTTTGATGTCAGCTTTATGGTCTGGGTCTTGCTCGGAGCGTTGGGCAACGCACTCGCCGAAAATTTCGGCCTCACACCGGCCCAGAAGGGGTTGATGGTGGCGATCCCGCTGCTCGGCGGGTCGATGATGCGGCTCGTGCTCGGTGTTCTCACCGACAAGATCGGTGCGCGACGGACGGGTCTGATCGGTCTGTCGATCACGATCCTCCCCTTGCTGCTCGGCTGGCTCTGGGTCTCAAAGTTCGAGCAGCTCCTGTTCGTCGGCATGCTGCTCGGCGTGGCGGGGGCGAGCTTTGCCGTTGCGCTGCCGCTCGCGAGTCGGTGGTATCCGCCGCACCTCCAAGGGCTCGTCCTCGGCATCGCGGGCGCGGGCAATAGCGGCACGGCCCTCGCGACCTTCTTCGGTCCACGTCTGGCAAAGATGTGGGGATGGCACGCCGTGTTCGGGCTTGCTCTGATCCCGGTTGTCATCACCCTGATCATCTTTGCCCTGTTCGCCAAAGACAGTCCAACCCAGCCTGCTCCTCGGCCGGTCGGCGACTATCTGAAGGTGCTTCGTCGTCGCGATACCGGCTGGTTCTGCCTCTTCTATGCCGTAACGTTTGGCGGGTTCGTGGGGTTGGCGAGTTTCTTGAACATCTTCTTCCGCGATCAGTACGGGCTCGACGCCGTTCGAGCGGGGAACTTCGCGACTCTCTGCGTCATCGCCGGGTCGTTCATCCGGCCGATCGGCGGTCACCTTGCCGATAAGATCGGCGGGGTCAAGATGCTGACCGTCCTCTTTGCTGGCGTCGCCATCCTTATGGTCGGCATGGCGACGACTCCCACGCTCGGGGTGGGAACGGTGCTTCTGCTCATGATCATGGCTCTACTCGGCATGGGGAACGGGTCGGTCTTCCAGCTCGTGCCGCAACGGTTTTCGGCCGAGATCGGCGTCGTCACCGGGATCGTTGGCGCGGCGGGGGGGATGGGCGGATTCATGCTGCCGACGATCTTCGGGACTCTCAAGGGCTGGACCGGGACCTTCTCGGGTAGCTTTCTCCTCTTCGCTTTCCTCTCGGCCGCCTCGTCGATCCTCATCGTCTACGTCGGCCGACTCTGGGCGATCGAGGCCGGCGGCTCGGTTCGACTCTCGCCCGCCGCTCATGCGGGCAAGTTTGAAGCCGAGCCGGCCGCGTAAGAGAACTGGCCCCATTTCGGATGGACGAGGCGTGGGGGGGGGGTACCCCCCC
>JANXSY010000252.1 GCA_025356435.1 Isosphaeraceae bacterium
GCCACGACACCAGGCGAGGCGCGGCCGATTTTGTTTTCGAAGTTGACTCGTGCCCTTCCAGTGAGGTCAATCGCCTTCCTTTTGTGGGGTTCGCAGGGCTCGTGGGATCCTCACACCCCCTTGTTGCCCTATATCGCCAGAGCTTCTTAAGTTCCCGCGAAGATCGGGACGATACTGAAGCCAGACCGCGAGGGTAAAGGATCGGCCGGGCGAGCCGTTCTCCGTTGTGATCACGCCGGAATGGCGGGTCGCGACGGTTAGGCATTCGCCGGCCGATTGCGCGAGATCTCTCTCGGTGCTCAAGTTGTGTGAGGGGAAGGGTGGCCCCGGCGGCCTCTGAGGAGGCTGAGCCGCTGTCGGGATGTGGCCCAAACCCAGATCGGATCGCGGCCTGGATGCCCCGATCGACTCATGATCCGGCCAGGAGAGGCGTGGACGCCTCGAGGCATCGGATGGGTCGGGGAAGCCCGGGACGCGGACTTTCGACCCGGTGCGGACCACCCCAATGACCGACTGACTGACGTGCGAGGACTTCATGGCCCGAATCCGCCGCCTCCGCCGAGACACGGTGCAGAGCCCCCTAGAGACCTATCTCCGGGAAATTAACGAAGTGGCGCTCCTCACCGCAGACGATGAGAAGATGCTCGCCCATCGCATCGCTGCGGGCGACAAGGCGGCGCGTGAGCGCATGGTCCGGGCAAATCTCAGGCTCGTGGTCAACATCGCCAGGGGATACGTCGGAAAGGGCCTGCCCCTTCAAGACCTGATCGAAGAGGGAAACCTCGGACTCCTCCGCGCCGTTCAGGGATTCGACCCGACGATCGGGACGCGTTTCAGTACCTATGCAAGTTACTGGATCAAGCAGTCCATCAAGCGGTCGCTGGTCAATACGGCCAAGCCGATTCGCATCCCGGCCTACATGGTCGAACTGCTCTGCAAGTGGCGACGGACGGCAGCTGAACTGCAAGACTCGCTCGGCCGTCCCGCGACGGTCGAGGAGATCGCAAAGGTCCTCGAAGTCCCCAAAAAGAAGCTGGCGATCGTCAAGAAGGCGATCAAGGTCTATAATCTCGTCCCCCAGACCGACCAGCCCGAGAACGGTTGGAGCCTGGGCGAGATGCTTATGGACGAGCGGACCAAACCTCCTGACGTTGAGATGGTTGAGGCTGACAATCTCAAGCTCGTCCTCGACCGTCTCAACGAGATGGACAAGCGCGAGGCGACCATCCTCCGCATGAGGTTCGGCCTCAACGACATTCCGCCGAAGACTCTCAAGGAGATCGGCGAGTCGCTCGGTCTGACCCGCGAGCGCGTTCGTCAGATTGAGAATGAGGCGCTCGGCAAGCTCTCAGCGGCATTCCTCGCCGACTGATCTGGTATGCGTTCGAAACGCGAGTGAGACCTGGGCGACATCGCTCTCGCTGCGATATCGCCCGGTCTCGCACTCGGACGGGTCGTGTTGTCGGAGACGTGGCGGCCGAAGCCGTTCGTCAGGAAGCTGCGGTTTCGAGATCGTCGCGGCGAATCCGGCGACGATGCCGGACGAGCAGGCCCGCGCCACCGGCAGCGATCAAGACCACGAGCGTCGTCGGCTCGGGGACCGGGGCGGGCGAGGGCGGGTTGAAGCCCCGGATGTTGCTGGTGACCTTACCGCCCGAGAAATCTTGGGCGAAGTTGCCGTTGAAGGTGCTCCAGCGCTCGGCGGCCAGACGGATGTAGGTATCGGTGCCGAAGAGGCTCTGGAGCAGGCCGCCGGTGATCTTCACGTCCATGTCGAACATCGACGTGCCAGCGAGGCCGCCATTGCCCGCGGCGGCAGTGTTCAGCGAGCCGAACGCGGTCGGGGTGCCCTTGAGCAGCTCGCCGCTGTAGGTCTGGCCGTTGACCGTGACCGTGCCGAACAGGTCATAGCTATTCTGGCTGGCGTTGTTGAGCGAGCCGTCCGAATTGATCTGGGCGACAATCGACTGGCTGCGGGTGCCGGTCACGTCAAACTGCGTTGCGGCGGTGGTGCCCAACGCCAAGGCGTAGGGGGTGTTCGAGACCGTCAGCAGCCCGCTCGTCGCGGTACCGGTCGGGGCAATGTAGTGGAGCGTGCCACTGACGTAGCCACTCGACAGGTCGGGGAACTGCGAGGTGTCTGTGGGGTGGAGCAGAGCGGCCGAAGCCTTCGGGGCGAAAACGGTGGTCGCGACGAGGGCCAGACCTAGTGTCACAGCGAGGCGGTGCATCCGGTGCATGTCATCTCCCTTGTTGCCGGCCGACCCTTCGCCACTCCTCATCGCCCGACACACGGGGCGGACGGATTTGGGCGATACGCGGTCCGGCGACGAAATCCCTTTCGACTCAAGTGAACTGTGGTCCCACATTCGCCGCGCGAGACGACGATGCAGGGCCGCCACGACCGAGACCGGCGAGGCGACTCAGTTCGGGGTACATCAACGTGGCGCACGAAACGGCGAGACGACTCGAAACGTCGATCCTCGGAGTTCTCGGCGACCCGATCCTTGGTGTGTCGTCTTGAGGTGCAAATCTGCGGAAGGGATGGCTGGACCATCCGGAATCCATTCCGAGGCGAAGCCGACTCCTGGGGCCACTCGACCCTCGCTCCATGAGGGCCAGTCTCGGCGAGCGACCTGACCCGTCGACCATGACGGACCGGTTCGGAGCAAAGGCGATTTAATCCGAACCCCGGTAGACCGTCAACCCGAGTTGAACCCTTTTTTACAACCGGGTGTATCCTGTCTTTCCGGGGTCGTACTGCGCGACCCGCGAGAAATTCAACCATGGCTCGCTGTCACGGATGCGCACCTGGGTCGCCTGATCGCATGTGTCAGGCCGATCTCAGCCCGGCGAGATAGGTCGCGGCATCGGGCGACTCGGAGAGCAATAGCGTGATCGCGATGTGCTGGATGCAGGCCCGTTCCTTTTCGCTGACCTTGTCGCCCGTGCCGAAGATCCCGTCACCCGACGCCTTCGCCACCGCGACAATCATCCGTGCGATAGCCGTCCGCACCTCGTCTGCGACAGCAGGGTCGGCGACGGTTAGGAAACCCCGCAGCGTTGCGAGGGCGAATTCATAGACCACCCGGTCGGGCGCTCGCGGGGCCGATAGCATCGAGTCGACGACTTTGACATGCGCGTCGTCGATCAGCAACTTTGACGCCTGCCGCCCGATCTCGATCGACTCCCGCAGTCCCTCGATCCCAGGAATACTGACGAGCGGCAACTTGAACTGCTTCCCGCCGGTCCAGGCATGAACATTCGCGACCATAATCATGGGAAAACAGGCAAGCGCCGCAAGCGCAGACGTCCAGCGGTCGAGCGGAACGCCCTCATTCTCAAGGCCGAGCATGTCGAGGCGTTCGGCGATCTGGAAGGAAGGATGTTCCATTCGGGCCTCGGTGGCGATAAGGGATCTGCTGTCATTTTTGCCGATGATGCCGCAAATCCAACGCCACGTCGTTAGCCTTAGAGGTCGGATCAAATCAGAGCAGGAGCTTGAACCCCTCTTGAACGAAGTGAGCATCGCTCGACAGGACTTCGAACGCCTTCGCGACGCATCGTTTCCATGGAGCTGCAATCGGTCAAGCTATAGCCTTTGTCGAGACGGGCTTCGATGAGCGATAGTCCTCTCAGGAACGACTCCCTGAATTGGGGTATGACCTCGATTGCGGGATCGTCGAACATGTCACGAACCGAGAGGGTCACACGACGCCTCATCTCAGGCCCATAACCGCTGAAGTGGGCGAGAAACTCGTCGAGCACTTCGTGTGTGGTGACGAGTTGGGATGGACCGAGCAGACGGCTCGCTACGACAGCTCGGTCGTGACGGTGGGCAAGGCCAACCCAGTAGACCGCGTCGACCAATACGGTCCTCACGACGTTGGACGCTTGGGCGTGCCGTAGATGTAATGGTCGAGCTGGGCCGAACTGTCTTTTGGAATTCGCTCGAAGACCTCGTCCGGGACTTCGCTCGTCCTCGCGAGAATTCGTTCTCAGATCGGGACGGGGGCTCCCTCGGCGTGGACGATCGCTTCGTCCTTTGAAGAGAAACGACCAATTTCGATCGCGTGTCTCACGAATTGCGTGAGATCGTCCGGCAATTGAACCGTCATAAATCGGCCGCTTCATACTCTCGATGCGATAACTCTAGCTTCCCGACGAGAGTGAGAAGCGTCAAGTGCGGACGGACTTGCCAAGTTCCGGGGAATGTCGATTCACGACTGCCCCAACAGTTCCAGCCTCATGCGGCGGATTGAGTGGTCGGTAACTTCGAGGACGGTGAACTCGATGCTGTCCTGCCGAAACGTTGCGCCGGGCTCGGGCAGGCGGCCGAGGGCGAGGAAGGCGTAGCCGCCGATGGTGTTGACTTCGCCGTCGGTGGGGAGGCGGAGGCCGAGACGTTCGTTGAGGTCTTCGAGAGTCAGTGTTGCATCGACCTCATAGCTTGACCCGCCGAGTGGCCTGACAGGATCGTCGGGGGTCGGGATGTCGTGCTCGTCGTCGATCGGGCCGACGAGTTCTTCGAGAAGGTCTTCGAGCGTGATGAGACCTGCGACGCCCCCATATTCGTCGAGCACGATCGCGATCTGAAGACGTCTTGAGCGGAGTTCCTCGATGAGTTCATTCGCCATCTTTGTGTCGGGGACGAAGTGAGGCGGACGGACCAGCCGGCGCGGGACGATCGAGGTCGGGTCGGATGCTTCGAGCAGGGTCGGGAAGAGGTCTTTGGCGTACAGGATGCCGACGATGTCGTCGCGGTTCTCACCGAAGAGGGGGATACGGCTCAGGCCGGTCGCGCGGAAGACCTCGGCCGCTTCGAGGGGGCCGATCGTGACGGGGTGCATCACCATCGCCGACCTCGGGACCATCAGTTCGGAGACGTCCCTACGCGTCATCTCGACGACGCGTTCGAGCATGTCGCGGGTCGCTTCGGGAAGCTCGATCTCGTCGGACTCGGGGTTGTCCTCGTCGAGGGGGATCTCGACTTCGACGCTCGTCGGCCGGGGGATGTCATCGGCGTGTCCCCAGATCGTCTCGGCAACCCATTCGGCGGCGGCGGCGATCAGCGTGAGCGGGGTCGCAAAGGTGCGGATGAGAGGCGCGATCGGCCAGAATCGGTCGAGCAGGCGTTCGGCAAAGACGCGACCGATGGCACCCGACGCGACGTAATCGACCGCGGCAAGGGCCAGCATGAGGATCGCGACAAACTTTACGCTTGGGCCGTGCTCGAACTGGACGGCGTTGGCCCCGGTGAGGACGGCGATCGTCAGGCCGCTGAGGACGGCGAGCGACTCGGCCGAGCGTTCGGTACGCTCATCGTCGCGGGCAATTGAGTCGGCCCGCTCGGGGTGGCCGTGGACCTCACAGACGTCTTCGAGCCGACTCCGGGAGTAGACCCGCAGGGCGCGCGACATCGCGACCGAGACCGTCTGCACGGCTAAGGCCGGGAGCGCGATGGCGATTGTCCACGAGAGGCTCAATCCCGCCACGAGGCACGCTCCCGGGCCGAGGCGTCGACCTGGCCCCCGATCGGCGAAAACGGATGAGAGAGGCCTTCGGCCGCGAGATGTTTGGCCTCGCAGAGCCGCATCGCAGCCGCGCCGGGGTCGGTCAGGTCATCATGGCCACAGAGGTGGAGCAGGCCGTGTATGACGTAAAGGGTCAACTCGGTCCGGGCGTCGATCCCGTCGCGACGCGCCATCTCGACCGCCATCTCGGCCGAGACCACTAACTCACCCGAGAGGACGCCGTCGCCGTGCTCGGAGAGGAGGAAGCTGATGACGTCGGTCGGGCCTTCGTGGTTCAGGTGCCGGAGGTTGATCTCGGCAATGGTCGCGTCGTTGACCAGAGCTATCGAGACCTCGGCGCGGTCGATCCCCTCCGCCATCAGTACGCGGCGAGCGATCGCCGAGAGGTGAAGGCGATCAAGGCCGGGGAGGTGGGCCTGGCCGTCGCTGATATCGATCGCGAGGGGGAGGCGGTCGTCAATGGGCTGGGGGGGGCGTATCATGCGGTCCGTTGCTCGGGGTATTTCACCCGGACGTGGTAGATGCCGATAACCGACTTGATCAGGCTTTCCCGGATCTCGCCGATCTCGCGCAGGGTCAATCCGCAGTCGTCGAATTGGCCGTCTCGCAGCCGCCTCTCAATCAGGTCGCGTACGAGACCCTCAATCCGTGCGGGCGTTGGCTCAGAGAGGGTCCGCGAGGCGCTCTCGACGCAATCGGACACCATCAAGATGGCCGCCTCGCGGGACTGCGGCTTCGGGCCAGGATAGCGGAACGCGCTCTCGTGGATCGTCGCTCCGTCGGGATTCAGACCGTTGCGACGGGTCGCCTCGTGGTAGAAGTATTCGACGAGGGTCGTGCCGTGGTGCTGCTCGATCAGGTCGATAATGGGCTCGGGTAGGTGGTGCTGACGGCCGAGATCGACACCGTCTTTGACGTGGCCAATGATGATGAGCGTGCTCATCGCCGGCGCGAGGTTGGCGTGGCGGTTAGCGGCTCCGGCCTGGTTCTCGACGAAGTAGTGCGGCTTCAGCATCTTGCCGATGTCGTGGAAATAGGCCCCGATCCGCACGAGCAGGGCGTCAGCACCGATCCGCTCGGCGGCGGCCTCGGCGATCGACCCGACGGTGATCGAGTGGTTGTGCGTGCCCGGTGCCCTCCGGACCAACTCCTGCAAGAGCGGGTGCGTGACGTCGCCGAGTTCGAGCAGGCTGATGCCGGTGACGATCCCGAAACCCGTCTCGATGAATGGCAAGCTGCCCCCCAGGAAGAAGCCCGCCATGAGCCCCCAGCCGGCTCGCCAGAAGCTGTCGTTGACGATCAGGCCGGCGGCCTGGTTTTCGAACAGGCCCGCCGCCCAGGTGAGGGTGAAATAGGCCAGGGCGGCAGTTGCCCCGACCTTGATGAGCTTGGTCCGCGTCCGCACCTCGTCGAGCGTTAACACCCCGGCCGCCGTCCCGCCCATGAGGACGAGGAAATGGCCAATGCCAGCCCCCATCGCGAGTGTCGTCATCGCGCAGAGGCCAAACGTGACCATCAGCGCGAAGTAAGGGTTGTAGGCCACTGCAAGGATCATCGCGGCGATCGCGACAGGCACCAGTTCGGCGTCCCACGACTCCGACCCAAGCATCCTGACCACCGCCATCGCGCCGACGATCAGGCCGCAGACCATCGCGATCCTCTTGAGATCGCCCGCGACCTTGGGCTCGTGTCGGACGACGTAGAAACCGATCAGCGAGAACAGCGACGCCACGAGCACCACGATCGCCCCCGCGCGGCGGAGCTTAGCGTCGAAGGTGAGCAAAGCACGCGCTGTCTCGTGTTCGCGTTTGAGGAGGATCATGTGTTCGGGGCTGATCTCCTTGTCTTGTTCGACGAGGACTTCCCCCTTCTTGTAAGTCACGTAGACGTCACTGACCCGACTGCGGGCCGTTGCACGCTGCTCGGTGGTGGTGCGTTCGTCGTAGCTAAGGGTCGGCGTCCCGGCGAGCTTGTCGGCGACGAGGCTGAAGAGTTCCTGGCCGAGCCGGGGGTTGTCGAACGAGGCAACGAACTCGCTGCAGACCGGACCGTCCTCGCGGATGATTCGCTCGCGGAGGACGCGGTCGAGCGAGACCTTCCGGGCTTCGCTCTCGTCTCGCCCCTCGCCGCGAACCATGAACGAGCGGCTTGCCTCTTCCTGACGGGGGAGCGAATTCGGGCCGAGCACGCCATCGCGGAGCAGGGGCTCGAATGCGGTTGCAATCCGCCGCCGCAAATCCTTGAGGTTCTCGGGATTCGCAGTCGCCACGTGGAGGTCGTCGAAGAGAGCCGGGGTGACTTTCCAGATCGCCTTGATGTCGTCGGGCAGCGTCCGGAGCGTCTTCACCTTAGAGGCCGCCTCGACGAGGTCGTCGACCCGTTCGACGACCTGGTCGCGGAGAAGCGACGGATCGTTGATCATCGACGGTGGCAGACTGTCGGCCTCGGCCTGTCGTCTCGCGGTCGTCTTGATCGGGTCGAGCCACTGGAATTCGGGCACCCTGACGCGGATATCGCGGCGAGGCTTCTCTCCCAGCCGGTAGGTGAGCGGCGGGCCGGAGCCGTGGACGAGCGCGGCAGCGAGCAAGACAGACACAACGACCACGGCCGAACGGGCGACGCGGTCACGCTGGCGCGCCAGGCGTCCCTGTTGGAGTGCGGTCGGGGAGAAGTCGCGGAGGATGGCCCGGGGAGATTTGGGCCGACGTTTACCAGAGCTCATGGATGGAAGGTCTCGGCCTGCTCGGTCAGCGGGAGGACCCCGCCCCAAGCCGGAGCATGCCGCGCCGACGTTGGCGCGACTTCGACCCGATTCCGCCCGTTCTCGGGGCGGACCGGACCATTCGCCTCACCCCGAGGCGGGAGACGCGGACGACGGTTTGCGGCCACTGACCGCATTGCCTCCGGCCGAGTCGGTGACTTCATAAGCGTTGACGATCGCCTGGACGAGCGGATGGCGCACGATGTCAGACTTGCCAAGCGTTACGATCCCGATCCCCTCAACCGAGCGCAATCGCTCGACCGCATCGGCCAGGCCGCTAATCGTCTCGGGTGGGAGGTCGACCTGGGTCACGTCTCCCGTGACGACGATCCGCGCGTTCGTGCCCATGCGGGTCAGGAACATCTTCATCTGAGAGACGGTCGCGTTCTGCCCCTCGTCGAGGATAATCACGGCATCGTTCAGGGTCCGGCCACGCATGTAGGCGAGGGGGGCGATCTCGATGAGATCGTTGCCCATGTAGCGGCGGATCTGGTCATAGTCCATCAGGTCGTGGAGGGCGTCGAGCAGCGGTCGAAGATACGGATTGATCTTCGCTTCGAGGTCGCCCGGCAGGAAGCCGAGATGCTCCCCCGCCTCGACGGCTGGGCGGACAAGCACGATCTTCTTGATCTTCCCCTTGCGGAGCGCGGCAACGGCGTTTGCGACGGCAAGGTAGGTCTTCCCCGTCCCCGCCGGACCGATGCAGAAGACCAGTTCGTGGTCCTTGAGCGATTTGATGTAACGCGCCTGGCCGTCGGTCCGGGGCCGGACCGTACGATGCCCTTCGCGGATCTCGAACTGCTCGGGATGGCTGGGATCGGACGCGTGGATCACCGACTCGATCAACTCGACCACGTCGCCGCTCGTCATCGGCCGGTTGCGGCGGAACTGAGCGCGAAGCTCTTCGAACACGAGCCGCGCCTGCTCGACCCTGTCGGTCTCCCCCTCAACCTTCACCTCGCCGTGCCTCGCGACGACCTTGACACCCAAGGCGTCGCGGACCTGTCGGAGGTACTGATCTCGGCTGCCGAAGACAGCCAGTTCTTCATCATGGCTATCGAGAGCGATCGTGACTTCCGGCATGCCCCGCCCTTATAGAATCCGGCCCATCCCGCCAGGCCCACCACCGGGGTGGATGCCTGTCGAGGGGTGGTTCACTAACCTATTATGGAGAACCCGGCTGATTTTTCGCAATGGATCGGCGAGACAGAATGCAAATCCGAGGCCGATCACGGTTTGATCGTTGCCCTCGTCTTGGCAGCGGGCTTGGCCTCGGCCGGGTTTTTCGGTGGGTTCGCGACGACAGAAGCCGGCTTGACGGCCGACGGCACCAGGAACGGAAGCACATCCTTGCGGCGGCCGCCTTCAAGTTTGACGATGACAGGCTCCGGCTTTGTCAGGTCGATCGTCCGGGTCTCTCGCTTCTCCTCGGCCGTCCCCTCGCGGGTGATGATTTCGAGGCTGGCAACCTTGGCCGGATTGACGTCGGGCTGGAAGATCTTGTCGACGCGGATCGTGTAGGAGCCGCTGAACGCCCGGGGACAGACGTAAATCTCCTGGGGATGCTTGCCGAACCCATTCGTGACGATCGCCCCCCCGAAGACGGTCCGGGGCATCTTGAACAATTGCGCGGTCGCTCCCAGGGGTTCATCGACGACGAGGTCGATGTCGTCTACCCCTTCCCAGCTGAGGCGGATGTAGATATCGCGTGAGAGTGAGACCGTGAGCTTGGCGAGCAGGGCCTCGGCCTCCTTCTCTCGGCCGTCTTCCCTGAGCGCTTTCGCCATTGCATCGACCTGTGCCCTCGTATCTCTCCGCATCGGCTCATCCGCCCCCGGCCAGCCGAGAGAAAGGATCTTCTCAGCGGTGTCGGCCATTCGGATGGGGTCTTTGGTCTTGGTCGCGACCTGCATCGACATCGCGAGAGGCTCAACCCGGTGGGGGACCGCCTTGGCCGTGAGGTCGATCATCTCGGCGGCCGTCGTCTGACTATTCGTCGGGCCGACTTTGTCGTAGATCCCCCGGAGGTGGAGCATATCGGCCACGCTCAGCAGGTGGTTTGGGTTTTTAGACCTCATCGCTAGCACCGAAGCGTAGCCAAGGACCGTCTTCACCTCCTCGGGCGAGCCCTTGCGACGCTCAACCGAGACGGCCAGCATCTCGTACATCCAGGGCTCGGCGAGCTTGTTCCGGTGGGTTAGATACCCTCGCAGGCACGCCTCGACGTCGTCGAGCTTCTGTTCGCGACGGAGTAGAGTCAAAGTCTCCAAGAATTGGGCTGGCGACTCGTCCTTTCGCTTGTAGTAGTCGCTCCAATATTTGAACGGGTCGTGGGCGACGGTTGGCCCAGTCACACCTGGCTTGCCGGACGGAATCTGGATCATTTTCGGCCCTACGGCCGCGGGGGTTGGCTGCGCTGCCTTGATCTTTGGCTCGTCGTCGAGAGCCGATGCGCGGGGCTTTGTCATCCCCTTCGAAATTCCACCGGGACCGGACGCCGCAGGGGCAGTCCGGTCCCGGGAGATTGGATCGGGCGAGGCAGTCGAGGGGATCTGGTTAAGCTCCCTTAACTGCTTTTTTTTTCCTCAAGACCGGACAAGGTCGCGGGATCTTGCGGGGGAACGGAGCCCATTCCGCCCATGCCACCACCCATTCCGCCCATACCGCCGCCCATGCCACCGCCGCCGCCGCCCGAGAGGGAGAAGGGGATGATGGAGAGGTCAGCCACGGGATAGACGCGGATCTCGGTCGGCTGGTCATCGGAGTTGGCCGAGGTGATCGTCATCAGACCGTCCTTGACCGTGTAGGTCAGGCCGAGTTGCTTGAGGATCAGACGCAAGCTGGTCTTGAGTGGGATGCCTTCAAGGTCGAGCGTGACGGGCGAGGTGAGGGTCTTCTCCGCCTCCTGAAGGCCGACGGGGTCGACGTAGATCGGGATGCCCGACGGCAGGTCAAGCTCTTCGTTCAGCGTATTCGAGCGGATGTACTTCAGGACGTCTTCGAGCGGCGTCTCGTTCGGGAACGACATCGTCAGCCGCTCGTTGAGCTGGGTGAGGATGGCCTTGGTTCGTGAGTCGCGGTCGAGCAGCGTCTCCGAGCCGGTATAGCGGGCGCGACGCTTCTCGGTTAGAGCGACAAACGTCTCGGGCCTGGGAAACTCGATCGTCTTGGTGTCGGGGAAGGGGACCGCCGACCGGTCGACGTCTTGGAGGGTGAGCATGACCCGGTAGCGCTTCAATTCCTCGTAAGACAGAGACTGGGCGAGGAACCGTTCGGTCTGCGAAGTGAAAATGCCGGCATAGGGAGCCAGGGCGTAGGGATCGATGGCGCGGGCGGCTACAGCCCGGGCGCGGGCGTCGGTAAAGGGGGCGGTCGTCGAGTCGATGTCCCCGGTGCCGGCGTTCGCGAAGACGAGATAGATACCCTGCGACATAAGGTTGTCGAACTCGGCCATCAGGATGCCGATCGTCTCCGAGTTCCGCTCTGACGCAGCCAGGGTCCGGATGCGGGCCTCGTCGGCCGACTGGCGTCGGTAGAGGTCGGCACGCTCGAGCGAGACCCGTTCCTCGATCGCCTCTGTCGAACCGATCTGCGAACGAACCTGGTTTTCGAGCCGGCGGCGTTCAGACTCACCCACCTGGTCGGCCGACTGAACCGCGTTCAAGGTCGTCCGCAATTCGGAGAGCGCCTCGTCGGGACGGCCGGCGGATGTGAGGTCACGCGCCCGCTGAAGCCTCTGGGCGGTCGCGGTCGCGAATTCTTGCCGGCGGATGTTCTCCATCCGTGAGAGTTCAGCCAGAGTCGCCTGGGTCGGCGCGACGATCGATACCGGTGCCGTATCGGGGGCGGGGGAGCCGGGAGCTGGGACGGGGGCTACGGGGTCGGCGGGGTCCTGAAACGAGACGAGGCGGACCCCGGCGGTCTTGGCGAGCGACGCGCGGGCTTCGGCATTATTCGGGTCGAGACGGAGAGCGTTGATCAGGATCGCCCGAGCCTCGGCGGGGCGACCTTGGGCGAGGGCCTGACGGCCGACCGCCGTCAACTGCTTGGAAAGAGGGACATCGGCGGCCTGGGCAGCCCCGCAAGAGAGGAGGATACCGCCCAACGTCAAGGGCCCGACGCCTTTCCATAACCGCGCGGTTCGGGACATGCTTGGAAATCTCCAAAGTCAGGGACAACCGGCTGGGAGACCGGCTCGGGCGCAAGACGTGTAATATAGGGTAATTGAATAGGCCTGTGCGAACAAGAGTTCGCCGATCGGAGTCGCGATTCCTCCGCTCCGGACGATCGGGTCCGATCGACGGGGCTCCGCCTCATACCATCATTATGCCACACGATCCCGTGACGGCGTCGAGACGTCGGACTAAGAGGGCCGATGGGCCGATCGGCGCGTCGGCTCCATTGACAAAGGCCAACCCGTATCCTAGGTGTACATAAGCGAGTGAAGGTCGGGCCAGGCGGCCGGGATCGGCAGGGCCGGGCCGAACTGACCGTTACAAACTCCCTCAAACCGGCCGACCACGAGACAGTGCCGGCAATCCGGAGAGTAATGTCCCATGTCAGACACTAATGAGACGCCGGCCACTTCGGCGAAATTCGATTTCACAGCGTTTCCCGAAAACACCCTCTTTTACGACCGCCGGACCGGCCTCGAACGGCGAGGCCCGAAGCCACCGCCCGTCGGCCCGCTCCCCCAGCGCAGGGAAAAGAAGGAACGTCGCAAACGGATTGACCCGACCACGTTCGAAAAGCAGTATACGCCTGACGAGATCGAATTCATGACAGCGATGCAGCGGTTTAAAGTTCGCACCGGCAAGGCATTTCCCACTCACGCTGAGGTGATAGAAGTCGCCTACTCGATCGGCTATCGCCGCCTCATCGTTGACCTTTCCGATGAAGTCGAGCCGTACGCGGCGGATCTGGTAAACGAAAGTGAGAGCGAAGGGACCTAACCCCGCTTCGGCGGCAGGCAAAGGAAAACGACGAGGCCCAGGGTTTTCCAAGCCCTGGGCCTCTCTCGATCATCTCAACCCCTGGTCCGTCAACCGATCAATAGCGGATTGTAGTGCGGTCGGTCTCGCGGAGCAGAGTCATCCAGGCCTGCGCAGCCTGCCCGGTCAGCCGGACAGCCGAGGCGAGTCGCGAAGCACGTATCGGCTCGGGGCTTGTCGAAGAGTCCGGCTCGGCGGGTAGACTGCTGATCGCGACGACCTGCCCCTGACCTTGCGAATCGCGGTTTAGCTCGAATGCGATTCCCAACTCGAGCTCATCGGACACGGCGATCTCGATCTGACAGCCTTCGCCCTGGGCGTGACGATTCATCGCATAGCCCATCCCTGGATCCAACTCCTCCGGGACGGAAATCGGCTCGAAGCTGAGAATGGCTATTGGCTTAGGCTGATCGATCGAGGCCAGGTCGGCGGTGAAGTCGTCGGCCATGCGGGCGACCACGCCATCAAAGGCCACATTGGCCTGTTCGCTCTCGGCGATAACGCGTCGATTGCTGAGGTTGTCGACCCGAGCCTGGACCCATTCGCGTCCTGAGCGGGTCCATGTCGCAACGTCCTGGGCGCTCGGGGCTTCGAGACCTAGCCCGGCAACCAAGCTCACCAGCAAAAATCGGATCGCCATGAGTGCGAACTCCCGTCGTTCGGGTCGGATGATGGGGCAGAATGTATCGTTCCGTGGGATCAATCTGATCATGGAGTTCCACGGCTCCCTGTTAAACAATATCGACGGGGTTGTCTTGTTGCTTTAGCGAGAATGGCGGCTTGGGGCAGTTCGCGTCGTCATTGTCCGGTGCGGGCTCTGTTCGCGATGGGTAAGTTGGGATGCTGCTTCAGCGCAACTCACGTTGCCCGGTCCGGCAAAATTCGTAGGATGTCGGCGAGATACTGGATCGGTCTGGGGAGTTGCGACATGGCGAAGCGAGTCTTGGTAACGGGCGCGGGCGGGTTCATCGGCAGCCATCTTGTCGAGCTTCTGGTCCGAGAGGGGCATGAGGTCCGCGCCTTCCTCCGTTACAACGGGCGCGACGACCGGGGCCAGATCGACCGCCTGCCGCCCGATGTCCAGCGTTCGGTTGAGGTCCAACGCGGCGACCTGAAAGACCCCGAAGCCGTCCGCAACGCCGTGAATGGCCAGGCATGGGTCTTCCATCTCGGTGCCTTAATTGCGATTCCGTACTCGTATCAGAACCCGCTCGACGTGGTTCAGACCAACGTCGTCGGCACCGCGCACGTCCTCGACGCCTGCCGGGGTAGTGGCACGCTCGAACGGGTCGTCCTGACCTCCACGTCCGAGGTCTATGGGACCGCGCAATATGTGCCGATCGACGAGAGGCACCCGCTCCGGGGCCAGTCCCCTTACGCCGCGACCAAGATCGGTTCCGACGCCCTCGGCGAGAGTTACCATCGAGCTTTCGGCCTGCCGGTGGCGATCCTCCGCCCGTTCAACACCTTCGGCCCCCGCCAGTCGGCACGGGCGATCATCCCGACGATCATCAGCCAGGCGCTCTCGAAGCCGAAGATCCGCCTCGGCAGCCTCGACCCGCGTCGCGACCTGACCTACGTCAAGGACACCGCCGCCGGCTTCCTCGCCCTCGCCAGTTGCGACGCCGCCCTCGGGCGAGTCGTGAACATTGGCCGAGGCGACGACCTCACAATCGGCGAACTCGTCGAGAAGATCGGCAAGATCCTCGGCCACTCCATCGAAGTCGAGACCGACGAATCCCGCGTCCGCCCCCCCGCCAGCGAAGTCGGCCGCCTCCTCGCCGGGACGGCCCTGGCCCAGGAGCTTTTCGGCTGGACGTGCCGCTATTCACTCGACCAGGGCCTCGAAGAGACCGTCGCCTGGGTCCGCGAGAACCTCGGGCTGTTCCGCGTCGATCAGTATACGACGTGATAGAGAGCTTCCTTTACTCCTTGCCCCCGCCCAGCCGACCGACTTCATCTTCCCCCGGCAGGCCGAACGAGTAGGCGACGCCGGTCGACTGCTTGGGAAGATAGACTTCGAAGGCTTGCAGGTTGAAGAGGGTGTTGCCGGTGCCGACGTAGACACGTCCGCGCGAGACGGACGGGCCGGACCAGACGGGGCCGAGATCGATCTCTTTGAGGACCGCGCCGGTCTTCGCGTCGAGAGCGACGAGCTTGCCACTGGCGACGGTGGTGAAATAGATGACGCCGTTCGCCACGGCGAGGCCGGAGGCGACGGGGTCGCCGACGTCTCTGTATTGCGGCTTCGGGGTCGGCTGGCGGTGGGGACACCGCTGTCGATCGCACGCTCCTGCGAGCCCATTTTGAGGCAGTCGATGCCGTTGGTGAAGATCGTTTTGCCGTCGGTCGCGCATCCCGTCTGAAGTCCGCCGATGCAACTCGGCAGCGCGAGCATCCGAGGGTCCGGCGTCGGGTTGAGGGGATACATGGGCGGACCGGTGTAGATCGGGGTGTGCGTCAGGATGCGGCCGTCGTCGGCCTTCAAGACATAGAATCCGCCGTTCTTGCAGCCGACCCCGACCACTTTCGTCGGCTTGCCATCGACCGGGATCATATCGAGCTTGGGCGTGTCTCCGACGGATTGATCTTGATAGCGCCCGTCCTTCGGGTCGTACGACCGGATGGCGTTCGTCCAGACATCGCCGGGGCTGATCTGGCTGACCCATCGCTTTGCACCATGGCGGACATCAACGGCGATCACGGCGCACGACTCGGGCGTGTCGATCGGCCCGTGCTGCCTCGATAGTAGGGCAGAGCGGCATACATCTGTTCGAGCGTGCCGCCTCCCACGATCACCTTGCCGTCGGCGAAGATTGGCGAGCCGAAGAACGCGTTGAGCGGGTGATATTCCGGGAATTCCTTGGATCGCGCGTTGATTTTCCAGCGATCCTTGCCCGTCTCCCTATAGAGGGAATAGAACCAG
>JANXSY010000006.1 GCA_025356435.1 Isosphaeraceae bacterium
CGTTGAACCTGGACGTAGGCGATGAGACCCACGTCGAATGCTCGCGTCGTGGCACCACCACGACCTTTGCGCCCGCTGGGAACCACCTGATATCCCAAGATAGCGACTTTTTGGAGCGAGACGGCCGGCTATTCTCCCGCGATTTTGGAATGCCCTACTTATGGGATTGGCGACGACCCCAGGGGCGGTTCGAAGGTTGAGGCCCTCCCAGACCGAACGACCGGTTTCTTTCGCCTCCCTGCCGCCCCGATCCGACGCTGGGCGTTTGACCCGAGGCGGATTCCGGGGCATATCCATCTGTCCCATTGGCGAGATCCTCACCAGTTCGGGACGTTCCGATCGACTACGTAGTGACCTGGGGTGGGCTGAAGGGTATGGCGATCGCACGGCAAGACCGACTTGAGATCCCCCTGCGGGAAGCCCTGGCTGAGCGGCTGGGCGACTCCCGATTCGGCCTCTGGTTTGGCGAAGGGGTGAGCCTGGGGGTCGCGGGCGACGCCCTTGAAGTTGGCGTGCCGAACGCCTTCTTTCGAGACTGGATCGAGGGCCACTTCTCCGGGAACCTCGTCGAGGCGGCGAAGGCCGTCACTGGCAAGCAACTCCGGCTGGCCTTCCGGCTCGACGGTGAGGCCCCTCCCCAACTCGGCCACGTCGTTGCCCCCGAAACGACCCCTAACGACCGCCCCGCCGCAAGCCCTGTGGTGGTCCCGCAGCCGAAGTCAGACAAGCCTCGGGCCAAGGGCAAGGGGAAGGTCGTTGAGCCCGCCGCCCCTGCCCCTCCGCCGGCCGCTCCGGGGAGGCCCGCGCGGCGGCTCGACGACTTCGTGACCGGACCCTGCAACCGGCTGGCCTACGCCGCTGCGCAGGAGATGGCGATGTCTCTGGGTTCGGGCTTCAACCCGCTGGTCGTTCAGGGGGGTGTGGGTCTCGGCAAGACGCACCTGCTCGAAGGGATCGCCGCCGCGATCCGCGCCAGCAGGCCGGGCGTCCGGATCGTCCACATCACGGCTGAGTCGTTCACCAACGGCTTCCTTGAAGCGATGCGGACCGGCGGCCTGAACGCCTTTCGGTCTCGCTACCGGGGGGCGGGCGTCCTGATTGTTGACGATATCCACTTCCTCACCGCCAAGCGGGCGACGCAGAACGAGTTCCTCCACACCTTCAACGCCCTGGTCGCCGAAGGGGTGCCGATCATCCTGGCGAGCGACGAGCACCCGCGTCAGATTGCCAAGCTGACCGACGAACTCGTCACCCGGTTCCTCGGCGGCATGGTCGTCCGGCTCGACGCGCCCGACCCTGCCACCCGGAAGGCGATCCTCAAGGCCAAAGCCCGGGCGCGCGGGGTCGACGTGCCTGAGTCGGTCCTCTCCTACGTTGCCGACCACCTGCGGGCGAGTGTCCGCGAGCTGGAAGGGGCCTTGCACAGCCTCATCGCCCACGCCACGCTCACCGGCAAGCGGCTCGACCTCGCTCTGGCCAAGACCGCCCTCCGCGACACGATCCGCCACACCGCGCGGGCGGTCGGTCTCAAGGACGTCGAGAAGGCGGTCTGTGCCCTCTTCAGCGTCTCGGCCGAAGACCTCAAGGCCAATGGCCGCGCCCGTGCCATCTCCTATCCCCGGATGCTGGGGATGTACCTCGCCCGCAAGCACATCGGGGCCTCGTTCAGCGAGATCGGCCGGTTCTTCGGCGGTCGCAACCACTCGACGGTCATCTCGGCCAACAAGAAGGTCAACTCCTGGATCCTCGAAGAGCAGCGCATCGCTCTCCTTGACGGCTTCGAGACCACCGTCGAGATCCTCGCCAGCCTGGAGCGGTCGCTAGGGGCCTGAGACCACCGAAACGCCCCGGCTCATCCTGTTGGGCAGAAGGGGCAGGTGAGGTTCTTGTTGAAGTAGGCGTGCGCCCGGTCTTCAACGGTGAGAGCATGCCCACACCCCGGGCACATCGTCGATGATTGCGAAGGAGCCAGCCCATGAGTCACGGCAACGCGCTCGTCAAAGACGTAGCACTCGCCTTGCCACATGCTCTGATCTTCGGGCACATCTTCAAGGTATTTGAGAATGCCACCCTTGAGTTGATAGACCTCCTCGAAGCCCTGTTCGAGCAACCACGACGAAAACTTCTCGCATCGAATCCCACCGGTGCAGAACGTGGCGACTCGTTTATGCTGGGCCGGATCGAGATGGTGCTTGATAAACGGCGGCAGTTGCTTGAAGGTGCGCGTGCCGGGATCGATGGCCCCTGGAAATGTTCCTAGATGGACCTCGTAGTGGTTGCGGGCATCGATGACCGTGGTGTCTGGATCTGCGATCAGTTCGTTCCAATCACCTGCGTCGACGTATTGACCGGTGAGGCTCTTCGGATGGACGGGTTCACCCAGCGAAATGATTTCCTTCTTGAGTCGCACCTTGGTTCGAGCGAACGGCATGCGATCGCAAAGGCTTTCCTTGGATTCAAAAGGTGCTTTGACAATCATGGTCTCAAGATAAGTCAGAAAGCTCTCGGTCGACTCACGTGTTCCGGCCAGGGTTCCATTGATTCCTTCGGTGGCAATCTGCAGTGTTCCCTTGATCTCCAGACGGGCCAGTTCGGCCTGAAGGGCGGGTTTCGTCGCCACATAATCCGGAAAGTCGAAGAAGTGGTACAGAGTGACAACGACAAACGACATGCGTTTGAACCCATGGATGTTTCGTTTTGGCGTCATTATCTGTCATGCGTCAGGTCGGCAGCTTGGGCCTGAATCGATTGAGATCGATGTGAAGAGGCCCGATTTTTGATGTAACAAGCAGCTGTTGACTACGACAACATCGACCCGCCCCTTGGCCACCACAGCCACACCGCCAACGTCGCCGTCGCCGCAAGGGATAGCCCGCTGAGGACGACCTTGTAGATCAGGAACCGTCGGCCGACCGTCCGGGCCTCGTCGCCGTCCACAGCCTCGTCGAGGGCTCGATAGCGAAGGCTGTTGAGGGTGTTCACCCCGAGTAGGTGGACGAGCCAGAGGATCAGGAAGCCGACCCCTTGGTTCAGCCACTCGCGCCAGGGGATCGGCGGCAGAGAGGGCTTCCACTTTGAGGGGGTCGAGAGCGGGGTGTTGGGCTGATAGATCACCAGCTTTGCCGCCCTCGTGGCCCGCGACGACCCGTCAGAGACTGTCACCGCCAAGGCGATCGGGTCGGGCGTTCCCTTGACCGGCGTGCCGAGGATCAGGCCGGTCTCGGTGCTGAAGCTGAGCCCTTCAGGCAAGATGCCGACCAGGCTCCAGCGCAGGTGGCCCCGGCCGCCATCGGCCGCGAACGCCAGGCGATACGACCGGCCCGCGATCCCCTCGGGGAGGTCTTCGGGCGTCGTGATCGAGAGCGAGGTCTTGTCGGCCTCAGCCGAGCCCGGCGACGACGGCAGGTCGACCACCTTGGGCAGCAAGGCCATGATGACCATCGTCAGCAGAAGGATGAACAGCAAGGCCCCGGTGAGCTTCGTCACCACGACCGCAACGAACGAGTCAGCTCCTGACTCGCCGAACTCTGACCCCGACGAATGGCCCCGGCGATTGCGTCTCATAGCTGCCTCGGCTCACTGGACTTGAAGAGAGACCGACCCCCGCCCGCCCGCAAAATCAGGCTGCCTGCTCGTCGGCCGGAGGATAGGTCCCGTAGCTCGGAAGCATCTTCTTGACGATGTTCCGGTAGAGCGAGTGGCCCTGTTCCATGCTGACCTGGAGCAGGTCGATGGCATCTTTGAGGCTGGTCAAGGTGCGGGCAAGCTGCTCCTGGCTCGCTCGGCTCGACCGCTCGAACGAGCTGGCCCACGACGTGGACAGCATCTCGATCGCGACGCAGGTCCGGTCGACCCCCCGCTTGATCTCTTCAAGCTGCGGCGAGTGCTCCTCGCCCTGCGCCAGCGCGACCTCGATCCGGCCGAGCGAGGCGACGCCCCGCCGCACTGTCTCGCTCGTCGAGCCGACAGCCGACAGGTTCTCGCCGAGCCGATCGATCGCTTCAGCCCCGCGATGCAGGCCCGCGAGTGCCGTCGGCAGGGTCTCGACCGACTTCGCGAACCGCTCGACGTGTGGCCCCAGGCCGACCCCCATCCGCGAGGCCAGTTCGTCGAGCTTCCGGGCGATCAGGGCCAGCGCCGAGTCGTTCGACTCGACCGAGGCCAGCCGGCTCAGAGCATGCTCGACCACCCAACGATCAACCCTTGCCAGCAGGTCGTCGGATCGTCGGTGGACCAGGGTCTGCACCAGCATCAGGGCCGAGCTGAGGAAGAGGGCCAGCAAGGTGCTGTCGAAGGCGATCTGGAGCGCTGAGGTCACGCCCGTGAGCTTCGACATGAATCCGTCGAGGTCTTTGACCAGCGGCAAGACGATGCTGATATTCATCAACGCCTTGCTGATCCCCTCGACGGTGCCAATGAAGCCGATCACCGGCAACAGGTAAAGGATGTATTTCGGCAGCGTGAACCGACCCGCAGCCTCTTCCTGGTCGAGTCCCGAGCCTTCCCGGTTCAGCTCCATGAGCTGGGAGACCGGTGCCCCAGTCGATGACATGAGCCCTCGGAGGCGGCTCGGCAAGACCCGGCGATCGGCCTCGGAGATCGTGCCCGGAGCGTCCAGAAGGCCGTGGGCCTCGGCGAAGGCCGACTCGTTGGACTTGAGCCGGCGCAGCTCGCGGGCCAGCGTGAAGACGGCCCAGGCGTAGATGCCCGTCCCGACAAACTGCTCCCAGCCCCGCTCGAACATCAGGGTCGGGTTAAAGACCATCAGCGCGATCGGGAAGGCCAGCGCCAGCCCGAGCATCGCATACGTGCCCGAATAGGCGAGTCGCGGGGCCTCGTGCCCGATCGGTCCCGTCGCGGCCTTGGCTCTCGACGTCGGCTTGCCCATCCTGGGGTCCCCTCCTGGTTCGGCCGCCGCCCATCCCGAAGACCGGGAGAGGTTCCGACGCGGCGACTCTCTCGAATCTATCGGCTGGGCTGACTCTCCGGCTTGAGCCGATCCGGCCGCATCCCGATACGGGCCGATCGGCACGAACTTTCCGTCTCCAGGAATCGAAGTACAATAGGGGACTATGACCGCTCACGGTCTGACCTCGGAAAGGACTCGCGTCTCATGTTTGGATCGCCTTGGAAGCTCGGCCGGGTCGCGGGGATCGACCTCTTCCTCCACCCGACCTTCCTGCTCGTCCCCGTCTACATCCTCAGCCGGGGTGGGGGTCTCTTCGGCCTGGCGTTCGCCACCCTGCTCTTCGGGTCAGTGTTGCTCCACGAACTCGGCCACGCCCTTATGGCTCGGTACTACGGGATCGCTACCGCCAACATCACCCTCTACCCGATCGGCGGCGTCGCCCGGCTCGAACGGATGCCCCGCTCGGCTGGGCCTGAGTTGCTGATCGCCCTCGCCGGCCCGGCGGTGAACCTCGCCATCGCGGCCGTCGCCTGGCCCCTGCTCGTCCTCGTCTCGCCATCGATCCCTTCGGTCGAGCTGGTCGAGTTCCTCGAAGTGCTCGTTTATGTCAACATTGGATTGCTCGTCTTTAACCTGGTCCCAGCCTTCCCGATGGACGGCGGACGGGTGCTCAGGGCCGCGCTCTCGGGCTGGCTTGGCCGATTGCGGGCGACCGAGGTGGCGGCGGGTCTCGGCCGGGTGCTCGCGGTGGCGGGCGGGGCCTATTTCCTCTTCAGCGGCGAGTGGATCCAGGTCTTCCTGGCCGCCTTCATCTTCGTCGCGGGCACCCAGGAACTCTGGGCCGTCCGGATCGACGAGCGGCGTCGACGGGCCGAAGACGGCTGGCCCGAGCCGCCCCTCGGCTATCGATGGGTCGACCGAGGCGACGGCGTCTGGCGGCTCGCCCCGATCGGCCTCAACCTGGGCCAGCGGATCGGAGCCCGGCCGTGGCGTTGATCTCGGTCGTCGAACTGGGCGTCGAAGAGGCGTATCTCATCCTCACGCAGAGGTTTATGCGTGATGACCTCCCGCCCCTCGACGCCATCGAATACGAAGACTGGGGCCGAGACTTTCTGCTCTCCACCTTCGAGACCATCCCCGCCGAGGCACTCGCCGAAGCGGGTCTTATCTTCGAGAGTGACCGAGACGCGAGGTAAGACCGGCCGTCGCCAGGGATGTCCCGGGGGCGGTCAGCCTGATAGGATAGTTCCCTCCGTCCCGACTCACCCCGACCCTTCCGAGCCCGGCATGAGCCAGCCTGCCCTGTCCCCCGCCCTGGCCAACAGCCCCTTCATGAGGGCGTGTCGCCGCGAGCCAAACGACGTCACCCCAGTCTGGCTGATGCGTCAGGCGGGCCGATATATGCCCGAATACCGCGAGCTAAGGGCGAAGGTCTCGTTTCTGGAACTCTGTAAGAGTCCAGACCTTGCGACCGAAGTGACCGTCACCGCAGCCGAGCGGCTGGGCGTCGACGCCGCGATCCTCTTCGCCGATATCCTCCTGATCCTGGAGCCGATCGGCTTCGACCTCGAATTCGCCAAGGGCGAGGGTCCGGTCATCCACAACCCGATCCGCGAGGCCAAGGACGTCGACCGCGTCCTCCCGTTCGACGACCCAGACTCGCTCGACTATGTCTTCAAGGCCGTGACCTCGATCCGATCGGCCCTGAAGCCCAACCTCCCCCTGATCGGCTTCGCGGGTGCCCCGTTCACCCTCGCCTGCTACGCCATCGAAGGCGGCGGCTCCCGGCACTACGAGAAGGCAAAAGCCTTCATGTACCGCGACCCCGGGGCCTTCAATGTTCTGATGTCCCGACTCGTCGATGCGACGGTCATCTACCTGAACATGCAGGCTGAGGCCGGAGCGCAGGTGCTCCAACTCTTCGATAGCTGGGTCGGCACGCTCGGGCCGGATGACTACGCCCAGTTCGTGCAACCCCATATGACCCGCCTCTTTGCGGAACTCACCCCAACGGCCCCCGCCATTCATTTCGGCACCGACACCAACTCCCTCCTCGAACTTCAGCGCGACGCTGGGGGCGATGTGATCGGCCTCGACTGGCGGGTTGACCTCGCCGAAGCCTGGGATCGCCTTGGTCCCGGGGTCGCCGTCCAGGGCAACCTCGACCCGATCATCCTCTTCGGCCCCGAGTCCGAAGTCCGAGCCCGGACGCGCCGGGTGCTCGATAAGGCGGCCGGACGCCCCGGCCATATCTTCAACCTGGGCCACGGGATACTCCCCCATACCCCCGTCGACAACGTCCTCGCCCTGATCGACGAAGTTCACTCCTACCGACCTCGCTGAACCTCGGCGCGCACCTTGAGCGTTCGGCCCTCGTCGGAGAGCCTTATTGACCTTATTAAGACCTCAACCGATCGACTATCGCCGATCTTTGCGGTCGGGATCGACGGTCATGAACACCGGAACGGTCGCATATTGGCCCTTTGACGACTCATTCGTGCCCATCGGCGAGGTGGGCGGACGCGAAATGATGGGTTCGTTCCGGATCGT
>JANXSY010000015.1 GCA_025356435.1 Isosphaeraceae bacterium
AGCACCGGCCCTGCCAGTTCGCCGAGTGCCTCATCGTCGACCTTGAGCCGCTCAGAGATCGCCAGCAGATAGCGTTTCGGACCGAACTGGGGCAAGAGACGGAGCAGCCGTTCAAGGCTCGACCGCTTCCAGAAGCCGACAACCTCGACATGGACGTCGACGCCCGATGCGCGATGGACGAACCGGTAGTCAGGCACCCAAACCCCTTCGCGGCCCAGCTCGATCAGCTCGGTGGCCTCGGAAATATCCCATGCAGGCGCGACCTGGCGGAACCGATCGACGAATGCCGCCAGCTCGGGCGGGGTGTAGGTGCCCGTGTCGTTGTAATGCGTGACGAGACCGTCGTTCGCGTCGAGCTGGAAGCTCTTCGGCTCGCGCTTCGGACCCCAGAGGATCTCGGCGATGAGCCGAAAGTCTTGACAGAGGAGGATCGCGGGGAGAAAGTTGGCGATCTGCATCCCGTATTTGTTCGTCGCGCTGAAGAGGCTGAGCGGGCCGTCGATCTGGATCGTATAGCCGTCCTTCATCGACCCCTCGACACGCGCCAGCAGCCGATGAAACTTGATGAGCCGAAAGAGTTGGCGATAGCGCGCGGGCTTCTCTCCCCGGACCTCGACCGTGAGCCGGACCGAACGAAGCAGCACCGACTGCGCCAGCGCGACGTTATATCGATCAACCAGCCGCTCGGCCGAGAGGTCCTTGAATTCAAGGAGGCAGTTCTCGTCCTTTAGGTCGGCAAAGAGCGACTCAGTGACCCGTTCGGGCACCAGACCGAGCGTCTCGCCGACCTGAACCAGAACGTCATCCCTCCGGAACGGCGCGCGATGGCCCGCCGCGCGGAGCGTCTTGCGGTGCTCGGCGGCGGCCGTGAAGACCGCCTCGCGCACGGTCTCTGGCAAGACGTCGGAGACGACTTCGAACTCGGCGCGATCCTCGAGCACCTTCGCCAGCCCGCGATGCGTCAGGGTAGCCAGCCCCTCGCCGACGAGTTCATGGACTTCGTCCTCGATCTCGCCTCGCGACCTCCCCTTCCCTTCGCGGAAGATCAGCAACAGGCTCTCGGCAACCTCAATCCACTCGGGGTTGTCGCGGTTCAGGTAGAGGGGGATGATCCGCCCCTTCGAGATCCGAATGCGGACGAGGTTTCCGGTGAGCATGGACACCGTCTGTCATGGAAAGGGTTCAGTGAAGAGGAAAATCGGACCAAGGACATGCTTGGACACATCGGGAGTCGTGTGTCACGTTCGTCGTTACGACCCACACGTCACGCGTGCCGCGGCGAGGAACACGTCGATATCCAGACATCTGATTAAGTCAACGCCAAGAGGCCAATTACACCATTGTCCAGCAGGGCGAGTCTCAGGTATCGTTTGTAACCGCCCGGCCGGGCACTCAATCCCCGCCATACGCGCTATGCTGTCGACGGCGCAGCGACGTGAACTCCTCTCCTGTTCCACGGGTGATCACTTCATAAAGAGTCGCCTCTTTGTCTCCCGACTTGCGGAGAATGCGGCCCAGCCTCTGCACATGTTCGCGGACCGATCCCGACCCGCTGAGGACGATCGCAACGTTCGCCTCCGGGACGTTCACCCCCTCGTTCAACACCTTCGACGTCGCCACAATTGGATAGCTGCCGGAGTTGAACCGGAGCAAGACCTCGCGACGCTCCTTCGTCTTCGTCTGGTGGGTGATAACCGGGACGAGGAACTGTCGCGCGATCGTGTACACGGTCGCGTTGTCGTTCGTGAAGATGATGACGCGGTCGCCGTTGTGGCGTTCGAGCAGGCGTTCGAGGATCTTCAGTTTCGCAGGGGCGGCCATCGAGAGGGCACGCTGTTCCCGATAGGCGATATATGCCTGGCGACCCTCCGCCGACCGGTGCGCCGCGATGAGGAATTGGCCCCAGGCTCCGGGGCGTCGCATGTCGATACCGGTCGACTGGAGAAACTCCCGGTAGATCAGCCGGTCGGACTCGTAACGAAGCCGCTCGTCGGGGCTGAGGTCGGCGAAGACGGTCTCGACTCGATAATCAGCGAGATACTGGCCGCGAAGCTCAGTGATCTCGCGACGATAGACAATCGGGCCGATCAGGCGGTCGAGCTGCTCATGTGCGTTATCGGAGCGTTCGGGGGTCGCGGTCAGCCCGAGCCGGAACGGGGCGATCGAGCCGATCGCCGAGAGGCTGTAGGTCGGTCCGGGGAGGTGGTGGCACTCGTCGAAGACAAGCAGGCCGAACTTGTTCCCCATCCGTTCGATGTTCTGATAGGCTGAGTCATAGGTGGTGACGGTCAGCGGCTTGATCTCGTTGTAGCCGCCGCCGAAGAGGCCAACCTCCGCCTGAAAGCAGAGCATCAGCTCGTCGTACCACTGGTTCATCAGATCGATCGTCGGCGTAATGACGAGCGCAGGTCGCTCGGCCGCGTGGATCGCAAGGTTGGCCAGGTGGGTCTTGCCCGTCCCCGTGGGCAGGACGACCACGCCCATCTTGTCGGCGTCGCACCAGGCTTTAAGCCCCTCGGTTTGGTGCGGGAAGGCTTGCTTCTCGACCCGCATCGGCCACTTCGCGACCTTGTAGTCGCGGGCTTGGTCGACATACATGATCTTTCTTGACTGCAGGAACTGGACGATCGTCCGATAGTGGATCGCCTCGGCGCGGAGCTGGCGGGTCCGATGGTCGTACGTTACCCCCGGCACGCCCAACGAGTTCTCCTCGTCGAGCCCGTCGAGGACGATCGACCCACCCTCGAACGTCAGTCGCAAACCAGCTTCGCTCACCAAGACCCCTCCGAGTCGGGACACCTCACCCGTCGGCCCGCCCTCGGAATTCTACACCACGGAACAAGCGGACAGCAGCCCTTGACGACTCAGTAACCCTCGATCGCCCGCATGTTCCGCGCGATCTGATAGTGGCAAAGGGCCACAGCGCAGGCGTCGGCGACGTCGTGCGGCTCGGGCAAGACTTCGAGCCTCAGCTCGGTCTGAATCGCGTGCTGCATCTGCTCTTTCGGGGCCTTGCCGCTGCCGGTGAGGGTCTTCTTGATCCGGGTCGCAGCGTAGCCGAAGACGGGGATCCCCCGCAGGCCCGCTGCCAGCATGATGACACCTCGGGCGTGCGCCATGAGGATCGACGTGCGGGGGTGGCGGATGTGGCTGTGGACCAGCTCGATCGCCAGGGCCGACGGGGTGAAGGCGTCGAGGACTTCCAACACCCCCTCGTGAATCACCTTGAGCCGGGCCGCCATCGCGTCGGTTGCGATCTTGCGGGGTCGGATCACCCCGGCCTCCATCACATAAGGCCCCGCCCGAGACGACTCTACCACGGCGTAGCCGGTGACGCCCAGGCCGGGGTCGATCCCGACCACCCGTCCTTGGACCATCACGACCTCGGTCTGTCCCGTCTCTCTCGTCAAAGTCGACATGAACTCGGCCCTCCCTGGACCTCAATCGACGCGCCAGGTCGTCCCCCCCGCGCGGTCTTCCAGCGTCACGCCCAGCCCGGTCAGCCGCTTGCGGATCTCGTCGGCCAGGCGGAAGTTCTTCTCCTTGCGGAGGTCGGCCCGAAGCTCGATCAGGAGTTCGACCAGCGGACCGGTTAGTCGCCCCTCGCCCGATGCTTCGGCTACCATCGGCTTGCGGAAGAGGCCGAGGATTTGTGTCAACTCTTTCAGGACAACCATGCCGGCCCGGAAGGGCGCAAGCGTGACGGGCTCTTGTGACTCGTCGAGCTTGGCCGCGTCGGCAATCCGATTGAGCGCGCGGGCGATCTCGTAGAGGTCTCCCAAGGCCCCGCCTGTATTGAAGTCGTCGTCCATCGCGTCGAGGAACGCCGATCGGAGCTTGACGATTTCTTCGGGAACGTCAGCCAGACCCGCGTCTCCCTCGACCCGAGTCTTCGGGGCTTCGAGTGCGAAAAAGCTCTGACCCGAAACGCGTTCGAAGCGTTCGAACAGCTTGTGGAAGGTCTGCAACCCCTTCGCCAGTTCGTCGAGCCGGTTGGGGCCGTAGTCGGTCGGGCGGCGGTAGTGGCTGCCGAGGAACAGGCAACGAAGCGTGTCGGGGTCGTATTTGGCGAGCAGGTCGGCCATCAAGACGACGGTGCCGGGGTCGCTCTTGCTGATCTTCTTGCCTTCCTTCGTCAGCAGGCCGTTGTGCAGCCAGTACGTCGCGAAGGGCTTGCCACTGAATGACTCCGACTGCACAACCTCGTTTTCATGGTGCGGGAAGATGAGATCGAGGCCGCCGCCGTGGATGTCGAAGTGCTCGCCGAGGAGTTTCATGCTCATCGCCGAGCACTCGATATGCCAACCCGGTCGCCCCGGCCCCCACGGGCTGTCCCACGCCGGCTCGCCCGGCTTTGAGCCTTTCCAGAGGGCGAAGTCGCCGGGGCTGCGCTTGACTGCCGTCGTCTCGATCCGCACACCGGCCTGGAGATCTTCAGTGTTCCGGTGCGAGAGCTTGCCGTAGTCCGGGGCCTTGGTCACGTCGAAATAGACGTCGCCGCCCGAGGGATACGCGAACCCCTTGTCGACCAGGCCCTGCGTGAGGACGATAATGTCGCCAATGTGTTCTGTGGCGCGGGGCATGTGGTCGATACCGTCGACGCCGAGGGCTTTGAGGCAGCCGATATAGTCGGCAGTCACGCGCTCGGCCAGCGCCTTGACGCGGGTCGTCATATCCCCTTCGGTCGCGCCTTCGTCTCGCACGCGATTGATAAGCTTGTCGTCGACATCGGTGATGTTGACGACCCAGGTCACCGCGTAGCCGTGGTAGACGAGATATCGCTTGATCGTATCGAAGATCACCGGGCCGACCATGTGTCCGACGTGGCTATTCGAGTAGACCGTTGGGCCGCAGACGTACATCCCCACCTTGCCGGGGACGACGGTCTGGAGCGGCTCCTTGGCCTGGGTCAGCGTGTTGTAGAGACGAAGCATGGTCGGTTTCGACTCGCTCAGGACGGGGCCTAATGGGAAGCGCCGTGCGCGGCGACGGCCGGCCCGAGCAGCACGATGGCCTCGCAAGCGATCGCCTCAGCCCGACCGATCGGGCCGACGTCTTCGCCGGTCTTGGCCTTGATATTCACGGAAGTCGCGTCGAGCCCGAGCAGGCGGGCGACGTTTGCGCGGATCAGCGGTTTGTGCGAGACGAGCTTCGGGGCCTGGGCATGGATCGTCACGTCGCAGTTGATCGGCGACCAACCTGCTCGCGCGACCAACTCGACGACCTCCGCGAGCAGCCGTCCGCTATCGAGGCCTTTCCAGCGTGGGTCGGTGTCGGGATAGTGCTCGCCGATGTCGCCCAGAGCCGCCGCGCCAAGCAGGGCATCGGCCACGGCATGAAGGACGACGTCGGCGTCGGAATGCCCATAGAGCCCGCGCGGATGGTCGATCCTGACCCCGCCAAGGATCAGCGGACGCCCGTCAACGAGCCGGTGTGTGTCGTGGCCCAGACCAACCCGCAAAAGACGCCTCCGAGATCGATCTGGAACTCCGACTTCTTGTTTCGGCCGCTTCGCACGCCCGAAATCGTAACCCTCAACGGTCGCGTTTACCATCCCCAGGCCACAAAGCGCCCTGCACTTCCCCTTCTCGCGACTACAGACTGCAAAATTGGGCAATTCTTATAACACTCATGGTCGTTATGTTCAGTATTCGGTCATCGCTCGATCCAACTTGAAAAAATCAAAGTCACAATCGGCCGTGACTTGCGTCGATTATGTAGGATTTGACAACGCACCGGCACGATCGATGCATTAGGGTTAAATCGTTCGCAGCAGTGAGTCAGCAAAACGGAACGACTCAGGTTGCGACGAATCTGACCATTATCAGGCTTCAAGAATCAACACGGAGGATATCATGCTTGTCCTGAGCCGCAAAATCAACGAGAAGATCATGATCGGCGACGGCATCGTGATCACGATCGTCAAGATCGACCGCAACCAAGTCCGGATCGGCATCGAAGCGCCCGGCCATGTGCCGATCTATCGCGAAGAAATTCTTCCGATCCATCTTGAAGCCAACAAAGAAATGGTCATCGCCGTCTAAGCCGAATTGAAGGCACCGCTACGGGACATGCTCGACAACGGGCTAACCTTGGTTTAACCTCTGAGAGTGAGGCACCGGGTTACGACGCGGACCTCCGCCCCTCAGCGACCTTCGGCTTCGGGAGATGTCTGTATGTTCGAGCACGACGATCACTCGGTCAATCGACGTGGATTCCTCCAGACGGGCGCGATGGCTGGTGCCTCAGCCCTAGCCCTGGGGTCATCGACGGCTGTTCTAGCCGACGACGCCGCAGCCCGCAAGGTCATCGTCCCCACCCGTGTCCTCGGGCGGACAGGTGTCGAGGTTTCGATCCTCAACCAGGGAACCTGGAAGAGCGAGAGCCTCAATCGTATCCTTCGCTTCGCTTATGCGAACGGCATCCGCTACTTCGACACCGCGAAGTCTTACGGATCCGAGCCAGGGATCGGGCAGTGGTTTCAGGCGATGCCCGAGGTCAGGAAGTCGATCTTCCTCGTGACCAAGGATCATCCTAATACTCCGAAAGACATGATCGCCCGACTCGATCAGCGCCTTGCCGCCCTGAAGACCGACTATGTGGATCTCTTCTTCATCCACGGTATCGGCGCAGGCTATCCGATAGACTCGACCGACTGGCCGAAGAGCAAAGAACTCAAGGATACGATTGCAGCGATCAAGAAGTCGGGCAAGGCCAAGTTCGTCGGCTTTTCATGCCACGACGCCAAGCGCGCCGAATATCTCGAAGCGGCGGCCGAGGGCAAGCTTGTCGATGCGATCATGGTCCAGAACACGGCCTGGCTCGATAAGAATACCCGACTCAACAAGGCCCTTGACGCCTGCCACAAAGCGGGTATTGGCCTGATCTCGATGAAACAGATCGCGGGTCCGAATCCCGAGACGTTCCTTGCCGAAGTGCCGAAGCATGCCCCCGACCTGATGGCCAAGGGGCTTACGCCTTACGGAGCTTTGCTGCACGCCATCTGGACCGATGAACGGTTCGCCAGCGTCTGCGTCTCAATGCGGAACACCGACCAGGTCTCGGAAAACAGTCGGGCTGCGAAGGCCTTCGCCCCGCTCAAGGCGGCCGAGCTCGAATCGGTCCGGCAGTCGTTCCTCGCCTCTCGTCCCAGCCTTTGTGCCGACTGCCACGGCCAATGCGCCGAGGCCGGTGGGACCAAAGCTGCCCTCGGCGACATCACGCGATACCTCACCTATTACGAGCGGCACGGGTTCCGGGGCGACGCCAAGCGACAGTTTGCCGCCCTTTCTCCCGAAGCCCGCGACTGGAGCGGGGCCAACCTCGAAGCCGCCCGCGAGGCCTGCCCCTCGAAGCTCGATTTCGCCAGTCTCCTCCCCCGGGTCGAGCGCGACCTGGCCTGATCGGACGCGATCGGAACGACCCTTATCGACGGCCTGGGTACTTGCCCAGGCCGTCTCGCGTTCGAAACAAAGGGACGACCTCGCCGAGCTGTTCCAGTCGCACGGGACTGTGACGAGCGGATAGGTCATCATCGACAAATTCCTCGGGCGGAGTCGAGGTTTCGGCTTCGTTGAGATGGCCGAGGGCGATAAGGCCCAGACAGCCATCGACGCCCTCAACGGCACACCCTGCGGGACCGCCCCAGTAAAGAACGCGGAGGCAGTCGCGGCTATGGCGGAGGCTATGGAGGGGGTAGTTTGGGCAACGGGGGAGGCCAGAGCGGTTGTTGATCCGCAGAGAAGCCCGGATCATCCCCCGACCTGAGGAAAATGAGGCTTGGCGTCGGCCCCTTGATTCGGTACACTTGCCCTTTCCCACCTTCTTCATGGGCGACCGGCCCTTGATTGGCCGAGCTTTCATGTTGGGGTGGTGTCCTCGTCGATGGACGATTCAGACGGTCGGTGGCGGTTGGTTTTCCAATGAGTCGAGGGAGAGTGAGCCTGTGGTGAAGTTACGGGTCCGTTCGGGCGAGTCGATCCAAGAAGCGGTTCGCCGCTTCCGCAAGCTCTGCGAGCGTAGCGGCCTCCGCAAGGAAATGCGTCGCAAGGCCTACTACGAGAAGCCCAGCGAGCGTCGTCGTCGCGAAGAGCTGAAGCGTCTCCGCAAAGCCCGCCAGGCCGCCCGAGTCTGACCCGTCGCGAGACCCCGGGCCGGCCCTTCCCCCGGCCCCGGCGATGTCTTCGCGACGAGTTGTCAGCCCCCGCAGTGTGGGCCTTCCCCCACCCTCGTTCAGACGTGAACTTCGCGGCTCTGTCCGACCGCGCTCGGATAGCGCGTCCGGATCGGGTCGACCTCGTCGCGGATGAACGCTTCGACCTGCTGCGGCGACCGCCCGATATAATGGGTTGGGTCAAGGACCGTGCCGAAGTCGAGCGACTCGAAGGCCGGGTCGGCCTTGAGGCGGTCGAGCAGGTCGTTCGTACCGTCTTGCTGTTTGATCCTGGCCCCGGCGGCCATCGAATGCGTCCTGATCCGCTCGTGCAGATCCTGGCGATCTCCACCGAGTTGGACGGCCGCCATGAGCAGGTTCTCGGTCGCCATGAACGGCAGTTCGTCGGCGATATGGCGACCGATCACGGCCGGGTGGACGATCAGGCCCGGCACGACGTTGAGATAGAGCGTCACCAGCGCATCGGCCGCCAGGAATGCCTGCGGCAGTACCATCCGCCTCACGGCACTGTCGTCGAGCGTGCGTTCGAGCCACTGGGTCGCGGCGGTCTGGCCGGCCGCGATGGCGAGCGGCGAGAGGAACCGCGCGATCGAGCACATCCGCTCAGCTCGCATCGGATTCCGCTTGTAGGCCATCGCCGACGAACCGATCTGTTCGGTCTCGAATGGCTCCTCGACTTCCCGTTCGTGCGCCAAGAGCCGTAGGTCTGACCCGAACCGATGAGCGCTCTCGCCGAACGCGGCCAGGCTGGAGACGACCAGCGAGTCGATCTTCCTCGTGTAGGTCTGCCCGGAAACCGGCACGGTCGAGGCAAACCCGAACGCCTCGGCCACCATCCGGTCGAGGGCCTCGACCTTGCCGTGGTCGCCGTTGAACAGGGCGAGGAAGCTGGCCTGCGTGCCGGTCGTCCCCTTCACCCCCAGAAATCGAAGCTCGCTGATCCGTCGCTCGACCTCGCCGAGGTCGAGAATCAGTTCATAGCACCAGAGCGTTGCCCGCTTGCCGACTGTGACCAACTGCGCGGGCTGGAAGTGGGTGTAGCCCAGGCAGGGCAGGTCTTTATAGCGAAGGGCAAACGTGCCGAGCGCGTCGATGGCCGAGGCCAGTCCGTCGCGGATCGCTTGCAGCCCCTCGCGGATCAGGATCAGGTCGGTATTGTCAGTGACGTAGCAGCTCGTCGCCCCGAGGTGGATGATCTTGCGGGCCGAGGGGGCGACGTCTCCGAGCGTGTGGACATGCGCCATCACGTCGTGTCGGAGCCGCTTCTCGTGGGCCCGTGCGACGTCGAAATCGATGTCGTCGATCCGCGACCGAAGCTCTTCGATCTGCGAATCGTCGATGCCGATCCCAAGCGCCTGCTGGGCCTCGGCAAGAGCGACCCAGAGTCGCCGCCAGGTCGAGAATTTGCGTTGCGACGACCAGAGTTCCGACATCGACCGGCTGGCATAGCGGGAGACGAGCGGGTTTTCGTACTGCGTATGGATGCTCATGCGACCTTATATCTCATTTTCGATTCTCAGATTCCGCCAAGCACCCGAGCCCGGCCAACTCGCTTGATCGCGAGCATGAAGGCGGCGGTGCGGAGGGAACATCCCTTGCGCTGGGCGAGTTCGTAGATCTTGTGAAAGCTCTCGACCATCTTCGTCTCTTGCTCACGCTGGATCTGTTCGAGGGGCCAGCGGAAGTGCTGGAGGTTCTGGACCCACTCGAAATAGCTCACGATCACCCCTCCTGCGTTCGCGAGGATGTCGGGCACGACAGGAATGCCGCGCGACTTGAAGACCGCGTCGGCCTCTGGCCAGGTCGGACCGTTGGCCGCCTCGACGATTAACCCCGCCCGCACAGCCTGGGCAATGTCGGCGTCGAAGACACCCCCGAGCGCGGCGGGTATCAAGACGTCGACCGGCATCGTCAGGAGTTGCTCGTTTGTAAACGGGTCGCCCCCTTTGAAGCCAACGACCTTACGATTCACGGCGACGTGCTTGTCGAGGTCTTGGATATCGATCCCATCGGGATTCGTCAGGCCGCCGTAGGCGTCTGAGACCGCAATAATCTTGGCCCCTTGGGCGTGGAGAAACCGCGCGGTGTAGCTGCCGACGTTGCCGTAGCCCTGGATAGCGAAGGTCGTGCCCGCGATCGGCTTACCGAGTTTCTTCAAGGTCTCTCGGGCGATAATCGCGACGCCATAGCCTGTCGCCGCCTCGCGACCAGCCGAGCCGTGGAACTCGACTGGCTTGCCGGTGACGACGGCTGGGTGGAAGCCGTGAAACTTCGCATATTCGTTCATAATCCACGCCATCACCTGACCGTCGGTGCCGACGTCGGGGGCGGGGATGTCTTTGTCGGGGCCGATGAAGTCGTGGATCTTCTCGACGAACTTGCGGGTCAGCCGCTCGAGCTCGCCGCGTGAGAGCTTATTGGGGTCGCAGTTGACCCCGCCCTTGCCACCGCCGAAGGGGATATCGACGACGGCCGTCTTCCAGGTCATCAGGCTGGCGAGCGAGCGGGCCTCGTCCTGGTCGACGTGAGGATGGTAGCGGAGCCCGCCCTTGAACGGACCTCGGGCGTTGTCGTGCTGGACCCGATAGCCGACGAAGTTGCCGATCTCACCCGAATCCATCTCGATGACCACCTCGACCCGCAGCTCGCGGTCGGGGTTGATCATCATTGTGCGCATGTTCCCAGTGAGGTCCATGAGCCCGGCGGCTTCGTCGAAATAGCGGTTCGTGGCCTCGAAGGCTTGCATCGCGCGGACGATCTCCGGTTAATGGACTGAGCGACGCGCCGATCGTACCGGAGTCATCCGTCGATCCGCAAGCACACCGCCCGAACCCGCCCCTCCCGAGACTCGCATGAACCTCTCCGACCTCAACTACGGCCAGATCAAGTCTCTCCCGCCGTTCGAAGTGGCCGTCCTGCCGCTGGGGGCGACCGAGCCGCACAACCTCCACCTTCCTTATGGGACCGACACGATCCAGGTCGAGGTCATCGGCTCCCGGGCGTGCGAGGTCGCGACCGGGCGCGGGGCGCGGGTCGTCATGCTCCCCCCCCTGCCCTACGGCACCGAGACGAACCAGATGCGGTTCCCGATGGCGATGAACCTCAACCCATCGACCGTCGCCCGGGTGATCGCCGACCTCGTCGCCTCGCTCGAGATGCACGGGATCTCCAAGTGCGTCTTGCTCAACGGCCACGGCGGCAATGACCTCAAGTGGGTACTCCGCGAACTGCACCTCACGACGAAAGTGCATCTGTTCTTGTGCAACTGGTATAAAATGATTGCGGACCAGTATCAAAGCATCTTCGTCGACGCAGGCGACCATGCCGGCGAGATGGAGACGAGCATGATCCTCGCCCACCGGCCCGACCTGGTCGCGATGGAACAGGCCGACGCCGGATCGATGGCGAAGACCCGGTTTGATGCCGTGAATCGCGGCTGGATCGAGATCACCCGCCCCTGGCACCTGCTCACCACCAACACCGGCGCGGGCGACCCCGGGCCTTCAACGGCCGAGAAGGGCGCGAAGCTCACCGACCTCGCCGTCAACCGGCTGGCTGACTTCCTCGTCGACCTCTCTGCCAGCCCCGCCGACGATCGTTTCCCCTACTGACTACGGGATCATCATGCACTTGCGCCACCTGCCGCTCACGCTCCTCCTCGTCACCCTCGGCTGCTCTTCGGCCCCACCGAAGCCCGCCGCACCCGAACCGGCGGTCGAGACGACGACCTATACCTTGAAGGGTGTGGTCCGCGAGGTCGACGCCAAGACGGGCGTCGTCACGATCGCACATCAAGAACTGCCGGGGTTCATGAAGGCGATGACGATGGACTTTACCCCAAAAGACAAGACGAATCTCGACGAGGTCGGCGTCGGTGACGAAGTCGAAGGTCCTCTCGACGTCACCCGGTCAGGCGGTTTGGTCAAGGAATACAACCTGCGAAGCCTGGAGGTGATGCAGCCCGCCCCCCGGACGCTCAAGCTCGACTTCGGCTCGGGAACCGCTGCCCTCGCGGTCAAGCCCTCCGTTCTCAGCCCCGGCGAGCTCGTGCCAGACTTCGCGATGACGACGCAGGACGGGACGGCGCTCAAGCTCTCCGACCTAAGGGGGAAGGTTGTCGTGTTAACATTCATCTACACTCGCTGCCCCCTGCCCGACTATTGCCCGGCGGTCGACAAGAAGTTTCGCGAGCTGGCTGACTCGGTGAAGTCGGTCAAGAGCCGGTCGCAGGCCGTCCGGCTTCTCTCGGTGAGCTTCGACCCCGAGCATGATACGCCCGAGACTTTGCGCAAGCACGCTGCGATGCAAGGGGCGATCCCGCCCGTCTGGACCTACGCCGTCGCCTCGCACGACGAACTACGCAAGGTGGCCGAACGGCTCGGTCTGGTCTACGGGCCGATGCCGAACGAGATCCGCCACAACCTCTGCACGGCCCTGATCGCGGCCGACGGGACACTCGTCCGCCTCGATTCCGGAGCCTCCGGCAAGGCGTGGACGCCCGCCGAGATGCTCAAATCGATCAACTCACAAGTCGCGGGGTTTCAAAAATAAGAGCCTATCCCCTTGAAACGCTCGTTGATCCCGTAAAACACATCGCCTCATAGCGCGATTACAAGAAGACATGCTGCTTCTGGTCGGAATGGGTGTAGATCAGGTCGAGTCGTGAAGGGATCGTCGAATGATTGCCCTTAACGTCTGCTGAATTCGACCACTCGCTGTAAAATTCAAGATTTGATGTTGTCAATCGCTTCGGTCGTGATATATCATACTGAGACATAAGCTACGACTTCAACGACCGTCAGCGCCGACTTGAACATCGGACGCTCTGGTCGCTACGCGATCCGCCCGTCGGACCGCGTGTGTCGTTGCGGCTTAGTCGGACCATGTGGGTCCTCGAAATGATACGCGGAATCCTGTTCAGGGCCGCGCGACCAGGGATAACTCGCCTTGCCCCATCGAAGGGGTTCAGGGCGAGCTCGGAGAGATCGAACATGGCAACGACCAAAGCCGCCCCGAAGAGCACCGCCACCAAGGCCACCCCGAAGACCAAAGCCCCGAAGGTCGCCGTCAAGGTCGCCGTCAAGCCGGCCGACACCCGGTTTCAGCAGGCCCGTCGCGCCTCGATTCTGCTCAAGCACGTCAGCGACCCGACGCGGCTTCAGGTCATCATGATCTTGTCCGAAGGCGAGCGCCACGTCGGTGCCCTGTGTGCCCAGCTCAGCCAGAGCCAGCCCGCTGTCAGCCACCACCTCGCGCTGCTTCGCCACGGCGGCATCATCGCCCCGCGCCGCCAGGGCAAGAACAACTTCTACAGCCTCACCGAAGTCGGCACCGAGCTCGCCGCCGTCGTCAAGACGCTCATGGCCTGAGTCGGTCGGCAACGGTCTTTGGGATCGAACAAACGAACGCGGGGGGCCGATATGCCTCCCGCGTTCGTTTTGCGCACCGATCAACTTGCGAGCGTCAGGGCAGGACTCTCCGCCCGAGCGAGGTATTCAGGCTGAGCATGCTCCGCCGATGCGCCACGAGGCTGTCGAGGTATTGGCGGGCAACGTCGTTGAACAGCCGATACTCGGCGAGTAGGCCGATCACGTCGAGTTCCCCCTGCTTGAAGAGGCGTTCGCTGTCGGCCAGCACGGTCTGAGCGTCAAGCAAGACCGAGTCTTCGTTCTTCCTCACGGCCGCGAGGGTGACGATGTAGGTCTGTTCGGATTGACGGACCTCGGTCACGACCCCCGCTTCGAGCGAGGCGAGCTGGATCATCGTCTGGGTGACGTTGAGCTTCGACCGCTGGATGGCTCCCTGGTTCCGGTTATAGATCGGTACCGGCACCGTCACGCCGACGGCCCACGAAGTCGGGCTCTTCAACCCCTGATAGGTATTGTCCTGGAGGGTGTAGGGCTGATAGAGGAGGTAGACGTCGGGCAGGATATTCGCCCGGGCCAGGCGGACGTCAGCCTCTGCTCGCGAGATCCCCAGGCGATACGACATGATGTCAGGCCGCGATGAGAGGGCGGTCCGATACAGCTCATCGATCGGCGGCGGGGGCGAGAAGCTGTCGCGGATCGTCCCGCGGATCTCCATGATCTCGGCCTCGGCCGGTGAGATGTGCAGCATCACCCCCAAGGCACGCTTGGCACGCCGATAGGCCTCGCGATTGTTGGTCAGGCCCACCTCGGCGGTGTCGAATTGGATCTTGACGCGATTCACTGCGGTCTTCGGCTGTTCGCCCCTCTGGAAGAGGGCATTGGTCGACTTATAGACCTTCTGAAGCCCCTCGACTCCCTTCTCGGAGAACCGCACGGCACTCCGAGCGGCGAGGACGTCTACATAAGCGGTATATAAGTTGTCGATCTGTTGTCTGACAGCGTCTTGATACTGGGCTTCAAGCACTTTCTCGGCGCGGCAGGCCACGATGGTCCGATATTTCCGCTTGCGAGTGAGGTCAAGCGGATACGAGATATTCACATCATACTGCGTCTGGCCGCCGGGCCGGGCATTCGTATATTGGCCGTATGGGACGAGCTGGGCGTCGGCGTAGAAGATCGGGTTGGCCCGCAGGCTGGCCGTAAGGATGTCAGCCTTCGCCTGGGGGATCTCCATGAACTTGCCGCGGAGGTCAAGGTTTTCTCGAACCATTCGATCGATCGCGTCGTCGAGCGACATCCCGGTCGCCGGGCCTTCGTCGTCGACGAGGTCGGGAACGGCAATCGTCCCGTAGATCGGCAGATCAGCCGGGGCCACGCTCGCTGTCGGGGTGATCGATGAAGACGGCGTAGTACTCGTCGATCCGCTCGGCGTTGAGATCGACGTCGGCACGCGGGGACTCGAGGCACCCGGTCGACCACCGAGCAACTGCCCGCCACCCCCCGGATTCTCAAGGGACGACCCGCCCGAACCGGGGACCGGTCCCAGCGACGAACTCTGACTCCCGGGCGCTCCCGGGCTGTCACCCCCAATGGTCGGCCCCTGGCCATTCGCCTGGCCTGTGCCCAGGGTCGCCAGCACTGCGGACAGCAGTCCCCAGGAAAGGACGCGACTTAAGTTCGACACTGTTCACCCTCCTTGGCTGTTCGAAGCCCTCCCGATCGGGACGGCTCCACGTACGGCGATCCACCGCCGACGCTCTCTCTCCTCTCTATCGACCCGACATCAGGCCGATCTGAGCGGAAGTTGCCCCATCGACCCCGTTTAGCCAAACGACGCAATCTCCTCACAACCGCGACTGTCAACTGGATCGCTGCAACCCAACCTTTCGACCCCTCGTCTCTAGGACCGACCCGTCCGTTCTTGTACGGTTGGCAGATCGGCGCGGGACCGACCGGTGGTCGGGTCGCCGAACATCCCAACGGGGGCATTGACGATGAGTCGTCCGGATCTCTCTCGACGCGACTTTCTCCGCGCTGGCGGCCTCGGCGCGATGGCTCTGGCATCGAAAGGTGTCCACGGGTCTGGACCTGCCGCCGACCGGTCAGTCATCTTCCTCATGCTTGTCGGCGGGCCGAGCCAGGTCGACACCTTCGACCCCAAGCCCGACGCCCCATCGGAGATTCGCGGGCCGTTCCGCTCAATCGAGACGGCGGTGCCCGGCGTGAGGCTATGCGAGCACCTGCCCGAGACGGCGAGGCGGATGGGCCGGGTGGCGATCGTCCGGTCGATGCACCACGACGCCGCGCCGATCCACGAGACCGGCCAGCAACTACTCCAGACCGGCCACCTCTGCCGGAATGACGACGAGTTCCCCCACTTCGGCTCGGTCGTCGCCTCGCTGCGAGGCCATTCGGGCGGGCTGCCGTCGTTCGCGATCCTGCCAGGGCTGATCGGCAATACCGGGGTCGCGATCCCGCACGGGCAGTCGGCCGGCCCGCTCGCCCCGTCCACCGCCGCCTCGATCGTCGCGCCGAGAGGCCCCAGCTCGTCTTACGGCTCGACCCCGTTCGGCGACGCCTGCCACGAGGCACGCCGGCTCGTCGAGGCCGGAACGCGCGTTGTCGTTGTGAACATGTATCAGACCGTTTTCAACGGCCCGAGTTGGGACTGCCACGGCACGCGCGGGTTCGCCACGCTCGACGACCAGGCTCGCGAGGTGCTCCCGACGTTCGACCGGGCCTATTCCGCTCTGCTCGACGACCTCGATCGTCGAGGGCTGCTCGACTCGACGCTCGTCGTCGCCAGCGGCGAGTTTGGCCGGACACCTCGCCTCAATGCCGAAGGGGGCCGCGACCACTGGACCGGCGTCTGGAGCGCCCTGCTCGCCGGGGGAGGCATCCCAGGTGGTCAGGTCATTGGCCGGAGCGATCGCCACGGCTCAATGCCGGCTGACCAACCCGTCACGCCCCAAGAGCTGCTCTCCACGATCTATCAGAGCCTCGGCCTCTCGCCGCGAGACCATGTCGACGCCGACCCGATCGGAGAATTGAATTCATCTATTTACAGATGAAAACAACTAAATTAAGATATCAGTGTCGTTCGTGGACTCTATTGGATTCGCCCAGAAGTCAAGCCGAGGCCCCGACGAGCACGTCTCGTAGCTTCTGGATCACTCGCGATTTTTCGTTGCTTACCGTCTTGGGGGCGACGCCCCATTGATGGGCGATCTCGGCGGGTGTGCGGCCCTGGAGCGTGGCGTGGATCAGCTCGGCTTCGCGGGGGCTGAGCGACCGGTCGATCGCCTCTCGCAGGGCTCCACGCCAGTCGGACTGGGTCGAGCCGTCGGCCGAGGAGTCGGGGACATCAACGGTGTCGATCGGCTGATAAACCCTCTCGCGCTGGGCACGCTTCTTGACGGTGTCGATCGCTCGGAAGAAGTCAGGACCTTCGGGCGTCTCGCGGCTGAGCACGTCGCGGATGCCCGAGTGGCCGACATCGGCGACGAGCGAGTCGAACCGGTCGCGGCCGAGGGTCGTGAGCAAGGTCGTGTAGACCGCCTGGGTGCAGTCGTCATGCGCCTGAGGAGCGATCCCAGCGCGATACCAGGCACGGCTCAGATAGCGATCGAGCTGCGCCATGCCCGAGGCGATTGCCGAAGAGTCAACAGGTGCGGACGAGGTCGCGACCTGGGCCGGCGTGATGAGGTCGGCGACGCGACTCGCGAGCAGGGCCTCGTCCCAGGCGTTGCCGGGGACAGCCGTCGTGTCGGGTCCGAGCGGGACGGCGGTCGAACCGAGGGCGATCGGCGGGCCGAGCGGCATCGACGCGATCCCGGCCAGCAGGCGCAAGGCTTCGAGGGCCTCAACACCAGGCTGATACGATCGCTTCGTCCGTCCACGCCTCGGGTCGCTCACCATCAACCTCCGACAGTCAAAAAATCGCGGTGCCCAACACGGCATAGGATGCCGGGGTCATAACCCAAAACGCCGAATGAATCGAGTCCAAATGCGAGCCCAATCCCAATTATCGACTATTGATTGCAGTCATGCAATTGCCAATTTGGGATCTGGCTGAGTTGTCCCCTTTGTTCTGTCTTTTCGACGCCGAAAGCAATGTAGAACATCATTCAGCCTCTATTGCAATCGCAGGGCCGAATGAGGCCGGAAGATGGGAAAGTCAGAAGTTCTGGGACATTTCGGGTGGCACCGGTTCTTGAACCGGTCGGGGACAACCTCCGCACAACGCGGCGCGTTCCCAGTCATCCCATCTCCCCGGTTCGAGAACCGGGGCCACCCGATCCACGCTCTCACCTCCCCGGTTCGAGAACTGGGGCCACCCGATAATAACCCTCGCCAGCCAAGAAATCCCCCGCCATCGGCTTCAGACCTGCGAAGGCATCTCGAACCGCGAGGAATACTCTCGGCCGAGAAGTTTGTTGGCCTCGGCGTCGCCGGGGAATGACTCGGTGGCGGCGTCGAAGGTGAGCTTGCGGCCGACCCGGTGGGCGATGTTGCCCAGGTGGCAGAGCCGGGTGCTGAGGTGGGCGATCTCGACGTCGGCGTTCGGGTTACGTCGATCCTTGATGCAGTCAAGAAAGTTCTTCTGGTGCGCGGCCTGGCCGCCCGACGACTCGCCGCCGCCTATGGGGCCGTCTTCGACCTTCCAGTTCGATTCGTCGACGATCAGTGTCCCCTTGTCGCCGTAAAAGGCGATCCCGAAACCTTTTCCTTCGGTGCCGTGCTTCGACCACATCCGGTGTTCCCAGACGATAGTCGCCTGCGGGAACTCCCAGGTGACGATCTGGGTGTCAGGGACTTCCTGGTCGTCATCGAAGAAGAACTTGCCGCCGCCGGAAGTGACGCGGAGCGGGGCGTCGACGCCCAGGCCCCATCGGGCTACGTCAAGGCCGTGGATGCCGTTGTTGCCGAGTTCGCCGGTCCCCCAGTTCCAGAACCAGTGCCAGTTATAATGAAACCGGTTCGCCATAAAAGGTCGGTCGGGGGCGGGGCCTTGCCACATCGCGTAGTCGACCCCCTTCGGCACCTCTCCGGGCTTGCCGTGGCCGATCGGCTTCCGCTGCTGGTGGATCCACGCACGCGCCATGCTGACCTTCCCGAGCTGGCCCGACCGGACGTACTCGACCGCCTCCTTGACGTGCGGCGTGCTCCGGCGCTGGGTGCCAATCTGCACGACCCGCTTGTACTTGCGCGCGGCCTCGACCATCCGCCGCCCCTCGACGACGTTGTGGCTCGCGGGTTTCTCGCTATAGACATCCTTGCCGGCCTGGCACGCCATCACGGCGATGAGTGCATGCCAGTGGTCGGGCGTGGCGACGGCGATCGCGTCGATCGACTTGTCGTCGAGCAGCCTGCGAAAATCCTTTTCGACCCTGGGGGCCTTGCCGCCGATCTCCGTGACTGACTTCACTACCTTGGGGAATGCCGAATCGTCGACATCACAGACAGCGACGACCTCAGCATCTTTCTGTCGAGCAAACCCCTGGGCCAGCTCATGGCCCCGCCCGCGCACCCCAACGACGCCGATCCGCACCTTCTCCGACGCATCAGCGGAAGCCCGCAGGCTGGTCGTCGCCAAGAGTCCCGCCGTCCCCAGGAAGACCCGCCGGTTGCTCGTCATCGGATGCCGCCTCTATCATTGATGTATGTGAAATTCGCGAGAAGGTTGAATCCAATGGTCGTCGAGTATTCCCCGTCCCGACCCCGGCCGCAACCTGGGAGCTCTGCCGATCTCCCGATTGCCCACCGGGGCCGAATTGGGTTCGTTTCGTCAGGGGGATGGCAAAGTCCATTTCCTGCCGAGTGAGCCGCTGGATGGAGTGGCCCCGATTTTCGAATCGAGGTGGCCGAGGCGACACGAGATAGGCCACACGTTTGGAAGTCGTTCCTCACCGGTGTCACCCGAGATATTCCAAGGATTTCAAACTTAGCAATCCCAAGTATTCGTTCGTCACGCTCGCACAGAAAAAGGTGAATAGATAGTGATTGTTCCGTTGACACCTGTTATTGTTACTTTCTTTCCATATGATTAATGGTTCAGAAAGGCAGGGCCATGACGCCCGACAAAAGACAGGTCCTGGAGACGGTGGCCCGTTGCGTAACGGTGATGGTCCACTACCAGAACAGCAGCCACACCGCGAAGACGAAAGAGCTGATGGTCGCCGAGATCGAGGTCATCGCCGGGTGGGTGATGGAACTCGAACTCGACGACAGCACCATTTCCAAGCGGTTTTTAGAACCGGTTCAGGCGGAGTTGATGGAGCGATACCTTCCCAAGCATGCCTTATCGCTCATTGACGCCTTCCAGGCCGCCTTCAACGGCCTGCAGGTTGCCAAGCGGGAGAAAGCCGGAGCTTAAGGACGCGCGACCCGGGCCTGGCCAACCGAGAAATTCGCGAACGACACCCCTGCCGGGAACGGACCGTGCTCTTCGTGACGGTTGGCGAAGAGGCTCGGATCTTCGACACTGCTGGGAAGGTTGTCCATGCGACGCATCGCGGCGATCGGCTCCAACGGCCTGCCGCTCGCAATCGCCGCTTCCTCCGCCGACGCATACCTGGGGACGCGCGGCAAAGTCGGCGAGGGGGCCGGTTCCGGTGCGTTCAGTTCGGCCTTGGGCGCGGGCCGCTTCCGATCGCGGTTCGCCTCACGATAGCGCCTCCAGGCGTCGCGCTCGTAGCGGAGGACGAGCTGCGCGGGCTTCGAAAAGATCCCCATGGGACCGGCCTGCGCGTGGCGGCGTTCGAGGTCGTCGAGCGGTTCGAGCACCTCGGTCAGCAGCTCTCCAAGTCGGCGACACTCCTCGACGACAACCTCGAGCCGACGGGTGGCGGGGTCGCTGTCGTCGAACGGGTCGAGCGGCGTCAGGCCACCCCGGAGGTCGGGAGGGAGGCCGAGCAGGTCGAGCGCGGTCAACCGTTGCGACTGGGTCCAGTCGCCGTCGTCTTCGAGCGCCTCGCCGAGCCGGAGCCAGAGTTCTCGCATCAGCTCGCAGCCATGCCTTGTCGCTTCGAGCCGACGCGAGACGCGCATCGGATCTTTCGCCAGCCTCGCCGCGACGTTCCCCACTTCGAGCCTGCGGTCGAGGTCCCAGGCCGTGCCCGCTCGCTCAGCAAGGCGGGCGAGCACGCCATCATATGCCCGCTCGCACCGCTCGATCTGAAACGACGCCGCGACGGCCCGGTCAAGCGCCCAATCCTGCTCCGAACCCTTCTCATAAGCATCGCCGGACCACGCCTCTCGTCGTGCGAGGAAGGCCGCGGCCTTTGGCTCCTGGACGCCAAGGTCCTCGCTCGTCAACCCGTGTGTGACGGCGTTGGCGCGACTCTGCGCCTTCCCCTCGTCGGTCCTTGGCCCGGTGCTCTTCTGAGCGTTGAGCCGGTTCGCCTCGATCTGCCGTGTCGTCGCCATAATCCGCTCCTAATCTTGGTGCGGGAACACAGTAAGCGTCAGCGTCGACACTCTGGTTTATTATGACATACGGATTTAGCTAGTCTAGGACGATTGCACAGCCTGGGCGACTATTCACAAGTTAGAGCTTGGTGATGAAGATTTAGTAGGATGGGTCTGGCCCGATCGAAGGTTAGCGTCAGGCCAGGAACCGCCCGCCGTCGATCCGGTAGAGGCTGCCGGTGGCGAAGTCGGTGCCTTCGAGGAGGTAGAGGATCAGGCGGTTAGCATCGTCGGGAGTGCCGACTCGTTGGAGTGGGATCTGATCAATGATGGCCTGCGTCTCGGCCTCGGAGAGATGTGGCGGGGGGTCGATTATCGCGGGCTGGATCATGTTGACGGTGACGTGCGGGGCCAGCTCGACCGCCAGCGCGAGGGTGAAGGTTGTCAGGCCGCCCTTGGCCACGATGTAGGGGAGATAGTCTTTGTAAGGGCGGTCGGTCGCCCAGTCGCCGACGTTGACGATCTTCCCTTTCAGGCCGTCGCGGGCGGTCTGTGCGAGCATTGCCCGCGAGGCCGCGACCGCCGAGTGATAGGGGGCAGCGAGGTTCGAGGCGATCATGGCGTCGAAGTCGGCGGGCTTGAGGGTCTCGAAGGGGGTACGATCGTAGATGCTCGCCATGTTAACGAGTGCGTCGATCCGACCGAACGTCGTCACGACCTCAGCGACGGCCCGCTCGGCCTGGTCAGATTGGGACAGGTCGGCGGCGATCGCGAAGGACTGCCGGCCGCGTTGTTTGACCTGCTCGACGGTCGCCTCGATCGGCTCGCGGCGCGTGTGATAGGTCAGCGCGACGTTCGCGCCGCGATCGGCGAGCAGCAAGGCCAGGGCACCTCCGACCCGACGCCCGCCAGTGATAAGTACCGAGGCTCCGGCGAGATTCACAGGCCGCTCCATGGGGTGTCGGCGACCCCCGCGCGATGATTGACTACGCGGGCGAGGACGAACAGGAAGTCGCTCAGGCGGTTGAGGTAAATGACGAGCGGGGCCGGCACCGACTCACCCGGCCGGCGTCCGAGGCCGACAACCAGCCGCTCAGCCCGCCGGCAGACGGTGCGTGAGAGGTGGATTAGTGCCCCCGCGTTCGTCCCGCCGGGGAGGATAAACTGGGTCAGCGGGGTCATCTCGGTTTCGAGGTCGTCGATCCAGACTTCGAGCTGCGTGGCGAGGTCGGGGCTGACTGCGCCATGGAATCGCCCCTCGGGATTGGGGTCGGCAAGCGCGGAGCCGACAGTGAACAGGTCGTTTTGGACTCTCGTGAGCATAATGTCAGCCTCGGCGTCGGGTCCGGCGGCCCTCGCGACGCCGATCGCAGCGTTCAGCTCGTCGACCGTCCCATAGGCCTCGATCCGGGGCTCGTCCTTGGCAAAACGACCCGCGCCGAGCAGGCCGGTCATGCCGGCGTCGCCGGTCTTGGTATAGATCTTCAAGCGAGAGGCTCCGGAAGGTCGTAGTCCTTGGCGAGCGTAGAGCGCGTCCTTATACTAGGCAGACGGAGAGGCCCCGGCCAGGACATTGCGTCCCAGACGGGCCAGACTTAACGACCACGGAGACGGACCGCGATGTTTTCGCTGCTCGCACTCGCCGCCCTCGTCGCGCTCGGACCCGACAAGCCCTCGACGGCCGAGGCCGATGCAAACGAGGCCAAGCACCTCAAGAACATCCGCCAGGTGACGACCGGGTTCGCCAAGGCGGGCGAAGGTTATTTCAGCCCCGACGGCAAGGCGATCATCTTCCAGGCCGCCCAGCCCGGCGAGACCGACTATCAGATTTACACCCTCTCGCTCGCGACCGGGGCCAAGCCCAGGCTCGTGAGCACCGGCAAGGGGAAGTGTACGTGCAGCTATTTTCACCCCGACGGCACGTCGATCCTCTTCGCCTCGACCCACCTCGACGCGGGCAAGCCGGGCGAGAAGGGGGCCAGCCCCGCGTATAGCCGGTCCGATCGCTATCGGTGGGATTTCGACGCTGCGATGGACATCTTCAAGGCTGATCTCGACGGCTCGAACCTCGTCCGGCTGACCGACACCCCTGGATATGACGCCGAGGGAAGCTACTCGCCCGACGGCAAGGAGATCATCTTCACGTCGTTCCGAGACGGTAACGCCGAGATCTATATCATGGACGCCGACGGCAAAAACCCGCGCCGGATCACCGACAAGAAGGGATACGACGGCGGCCCGTTCTTCTCCCCGGATGGCAAGAAGATTATCTACCGAAGCGACCGCAAGGAGAATGATCTCCTTCAGCTCTATATCAACACCCCCGACGGCAAGAACGAGCGGGTGCTCACAACCAACGACGCCGTGAACTGGGGGCCTTACTTCTATCCCGACAGCCGCCATATCGTCTATTCGACGAGCCTGCACGGCCACCAGAATTACGAGGTCTACTGGATGGACACCGAGACCGGCAAGCTGGAGCGGATCACCTACCGCGAAGGCTTCGACGGCCTGCCGGTGTTCAACAAAGACGGCAAGAAGATGATGTGGACCTCGAAAGGCCGCGCGGCCGACAACACGAGCCAGCTCTTCATCGCCGACTTCGAGATCGACCTCGCAAAGACCGCCGCCCGCTGATCCGTCGGCGGACCCCTCAACGTACCTGACCTCTCCAAGACCTTCAAGAGCTTTGATCTTTATGAATGCCAAGGATGCCATACTC
>JANXSY010000052.1 GCA_025356435.1 Isosphaeraceae bacterium
CGGACGAAGTCGGGGCGCGGGCTGAGTCGACGCGAGGCCGGCGCTGAGTCGGTTTTCGGATCGCTCCCCTGTGAGGCCTGACTCAAGATCGCCGAGCGGCCGACGACGAGCAGTCCGCACACGGTCGCGAGCGAGGCCATCTTCAACGCCGAGGCCATCCGACGTCCCCGCCTCGTCGCGACCGGCTCCTCGGGCCAGCCGACGGATGGGAGTTCGAACTCAGACTCCGAGACGCCGTCGGGCCGGAGGTCGTCGTCGTCCATGTCGAAAGCCTGCGATGTCTGCACAACGCCTAAGGCCGATGCACTTCGGGGCGGTTGAGCGGCGGCGGCGATGTCAGACCGGATCGCATCGATGAATGCTTGACAGCTCGGCCATCGATCATCGGGCCTCTTGGAAAGCGCCCGGGCGACCGCCGCGCGCTCGGGCTTGGAGATCATCGATAGGTCTGGCTCGTGCATCAGGTGGCCCGTCATGAGAGCGGTTGGGTCGCCCTCGAACGGAAGTCGGCCGCCCCGCAGCTCGCAGTACGTCAGCGCGAGCGTGTATTGGTCGGAAGCGATCGACATCGCCCCGAGAAAGAATTCGGGAGCTGCGTAGGCGGGGGCTTCAACCTGTCCGGCGAGAGGGGTGACGGCCGCATCCATCCAGCAGGCTGAGCCCAGGTCGCCCACCTTCACGCCGCCGCCGATGACCATGAGGTTTTGTGGCTTCAGGCCGCGATGCAGAATACCCAACCCGGTTCGATCGCCGTGGTTGTGCCGACGATAATTGAGATAGTCGACCGCCTTGACGACTTCAGAGAACGCATCGATCAATTCGTCGCGATCGATGCCTGTCAACCCTCGCTCCCGCGCCGCCGTGTAACAATCCCAGAGCGATCCGTCGGCAAGTTCCGTGGTCAAGACCAGGTGATCGTCCTCGACCCAGGCCCCGAGCACCACCAGGATATGGGGATGGCGGACCGCTCGGGCGACATCCAGCGTCTGTGAGTGCCCTGAGCGTGCGACGTACTTCAGTGCCACCGGGAACCCGCCCGGCCCCTCCCCGCGCCAGACCTCGCCCGTGTCTCCCTGGCCGATCTGTTCGATCGGCCGATAGTCGCGGGCAGGCGTGTCGAAAAGGCCCAACCCGGCCCCTGTCTCCTGTCGGGCCGATCCCAACTTCATGTTGCCTCTCCCGATCCGGTTGGCTCGCAATCCGGCATGTGAGTCATTCGGTGTCAGAGAGGCAACCTTTCATGCAAATCGAATGCCAGGGGGGAGAGGGGCGGGGTGGCCGGGTGATCAGATTTTGATCGATATCGGAAAACTCTTGCTCTTACTTCGTGGCGAAATCCGCCGGGTGCATGCCCTTGACAGCCTTGTTGAAGCCGAACGGGTGGGGCATGTAGTCGCCGACGAGGTCAACCGACGACGTCGGGCTAATCTTGGCTTCGAGGCCCACCGCCCAGTAAGTGGCGTTGACGAGCATCCGGCGAACGCCTTCATTGGAGAGGTCTTGCGAGGCCCCCATCGTGGTGTTGAAGACACGCCCGGTCTTACCCGCCTTACTCTTATAGGTCTTGGTCCAGGCGACGGGCATCATCGGCTCGTTTTTCTTACCCACGACCGGTTTGTCGGTCGACTTCATCCCCGCCAGCACCTGGCCGAGGACGAGCGGCTTGATATCGCCGGGGAGCGGCAGCCTCACACCGTAGACGTCGGTCGGCCCCCAAATATCGCCATCTTTGATCCCCTTGAGGATTGGATGGCCCGATTCACCGGGCGCAACCAGGCCGCGCGTGCTCTCCTTGCCGTGGTCTCCGTGGTGGCTGATCCACGTCTCGCCGAGAATCTGCCGTCCAAAGCCGCCGTCCCAGGTCTTATCGTTCCACGAATAGCCGGCATAGGGGTGGCCGTTCTTGATGTTAAACGCATGAGTGGACGTGCGCATGCCGATGATCGGGCGGCCCGACTCGACATACTCAACGATGTCGTCCATCTGGTCAGCGGGAAGGCTGCGGAACCTCGTGAAGATGACCATGAGGTCGGCCTTTTTGAGGGCTTCGAGGCCGGGGATATTGTCGTTACGGTTCGGGTCGATCGAGCCGTCCTTGGCGATTGCGAACAGCACCGTGCAGTCGAACCCGTGCCGCTCGGCAAGGATCTTGCCGAGTTGCGGTAGCGCCTCCTCGGATCGATATTCCTCGTCGCCGCTGATCAGGACGACATGCTTCCCCTTCCCCGGCCCCTCGCCCCCCTTATAAGTGACCCACTCGTCGGCCGCGCGGGTGGTCGACCCGACGAGGCAGGCAATTGTGAGAAGGCTGTAAGAGAAGAGATGGATTCGATTGGTGGTCATGCATTAATCCTTGTGCGTGTCGGTGGGGTCGGATGTCGGACTCGCATCATAAGGCTGGATCGTGGCACATTGCCAACAATTTGAGGTGGCAGGTTCGATCTTCGGCCCTAAATTGACTACGGCCGAACGCTTGTGAGATAATGAGGGTCTATCCCGCCCAAACGTCTCCTACCCCGACTCGCCGCGCCCGAGGAAATGATACCGATGAGACGACGATCCGTGATCCGGCTTGCGCTTGCCGCGGCCGTGTTCTCCCAACTTGCGGGCCATGCGATGGCCGACACGAACGCTCGGCTCGACCTCAAGAAGGGCGACCGGATCATCCTCATCGGCAATACCCTGGCCGAGCGGATGCAGCACTTCGGCAACTTCGAGACCTTGCTCCAGAGCCGGTTCCCCGGCCTCGAACTTGTCGTTCACAACCTCGGTTGGTCGGCCGACGAACTGACGCTCCGCCCCCGGTCGAAGGGGTTTCAGGACCACGGCCACACCTTGAATGACGAAAAGCCCGACGTGGTAATCGCCGCGTTCGGCTTCAACGAGTCGTTCGCCGGTCCCGCGGGCCTCGATAAGTTCAAGCGAGACCTCGAAGCGTTCGTCAAGGAGACGACTTCGACCAAATACAACGGCAAGACCGCCCCCAAGCTGGTGCTGCTCTCGCCGATCGCCCACGAAGACCTGCACAACCCGCACGTCACCGACGGCAAGACGAATAACGCGAACATCAAGCTCTATACCCAGGCAATGGCACAGGTGGCAAAGGCCAAGGGGGCGATCTTCGTCGACCTCTTCGGTCCCACCCTCAAGCTCTTTGCCAAGGGGAAAGAGCCGCTCACGATCAACGGCATCCACCTGAACCCGCAAGGCGACAAAGACGTTGCGATCGTCCTCGACTCAGCGCTCTTCGGCGACCGACCGGCGTCGGTGAAGGCCGACCTCGCGAAGCTCAAGGCTGAGATCAACGACAAGAACCTCCAGTTCTGGTACGACTATCGCGCGATCAATGGCTGCTATATCTACGGCGGTCGCAAGGCCCCGTTCGGGATCGTCAACTTCCCGGCGGAGTTCGCCAAGCTCCGCAAGATGGTCCAGAATCGCGAGGGGCGAGTCTGGGCCGTCGCGAAGGGGGAGACGGTCCCCGAGACGATTGACGACGGCAACACCGGCGACCTCGCCCGTATCGAGACCAACGTTAAGAAGCCGATCCACCTGACTTCGTCTGATGAGTCGAAGAAGACCTTCAAGCTGCCCGAGGGCTATGAGGCCAACCTGTTCGCCTCTGAGGCCGAATTCCCCGACCTCAAGAAGCCCGTGCAGATGACCTTCGACGCCAAGGGCCGACTCTGGGTCACGACGATGGCGTCGTATCCGATGTATCTGCCCGGCCGACCGGTCAATGATAAAGTGCTGATCCTCGAAGACACAAACGGCGACGGCAAGGCCGACAAGCAGACCATCTTCGCCGAAGGGCTGCACGTTCCGACAGGTATCGAGCTGGGCGACGGCGGGGCCTATATTGCCCAGCAGCCCAACCTGATGTTCCTCAAGGATACCGACGGCGACGACAAGGCGGACACCCGCAAGGTCATCCTCCACGGCTTTGACTCGGGCGACTCGCACCACGCGATCCATGCCTTTACCTGGGACCCGGGCGGAGCGCTCTACTTTAATGAGGGGACGTTCCACTACTCGCAGGTCGAGACACCTTACGGCCCGCGCCGGCTCAATGAGGCGGGGATCTTCCGCTATGAGCCGAAGACCGAGAAGTTTGAACCGTTCATCTCCTATGGGTTCGCCAACCCCTGGGGTCAATACTTCGACCACTGGGGCCAGAATCTTGTCGCCGACGCCTCGGGCGGGGCCAACTATTTCGGGACCGCGTTCTCGGGACAGGTGGACTACCCGCAGAAGCACGGTCATATGAAAGAGTTTCTCACCAAGCAGTGGCGGCCGACGGCGGGCTGCGAGCTGGTCTCGAGCCGCAACTTCCCCGACGACACCCAGGGCGACTATCTCCTCAACAATTGCATCGGCTTCCAGGGCGTGCTCCGGTATCGCGTGAAGGAAGCCGCCTCGGGCTTCAGCGCGACCCCGGTCGAGCCGTTGCTCACGTCAACCGACCCCAACTTCCGCCCGGTTGACCTCGAATTCGGCCCCGACGGAGCGCTCTATGTCGTTGACTGGTACAACCCGCTCGTCGGTCACATGCAGCACTCGCTCCGCGACCCGAACCGCGACGTCGAGCACGGCCGGATCTGGCGGATCAGCTACACCAAGCGCCCGCTGGTCCAGCCTGCGAAGGTTGCTGGGGTGAGCGTGCCCGAGCTTCTTGAGCTGTTGAAGGCCCCCGAAGACCGGACCCGCTACCGGGCGCGCCGAGAGCTTCGCGAGCATCCCGAGGCCGTGGTGATGGGTGCCCTGAAGACCTGGGTTTCGAGCCGATCCAAGACCGACCCCGAATACTGGCACGACATGCTCGAAGCCCTCTGGCTGCACCAGAGCTTTGACGTGGTCGACGAGGCCCTGCTCAAGACGATGCTCACCTGTCCCGAGCCCAAGGCCCGCGCCGCAGCGACTCGCGTTCTCTGCTACTGGCGAGACCGGGTCAAGAACCCGCTGGACTTGCTCCAGAAGCAGGTGAACGACAAACACCCCCGCGTCCGGCTCGAAGCCGTCCGCGCCCTGAGCTTCTTCACCGGCAAGGACGCCGCCAAAGCCCAGGAGATCGCTACCGAGTCGCTCGCCGAGGCTCCGGATGACTATCTGGAATATACCCTCAACGAGACGAACAAGACTCTCGACCGCCGGATCAAGGCTGAGAAGAAGAAGTAATCGATCTGGTCCCCTCCCCCACAGGTTGGGAGGGGACCAGATGTCCGTTCCCGAAGACTGCTTCCGCCCCTGCCCCTTCCGAGGTCCCGTCTGCCATGAGGCTGATCCCTTCAGCTCGAATGAGCCATTTCCTCGTCGCTTCGCTCGCCGTGTTCGCCGCGACGGCGATCGCCGATGAAGAGGTCCCCGAGAGTCCGCTCATCAAGCTGCTCAAGCGACTGCCTGATGACCGCAAACCCGCGATCATCGAGCGGATCGGCAAGGGCGGTAAGCCTGCGGAATTGCGGTTCCTCTTCGATCAGGCGGTTGCCCCCGGAGGACTCTCCGCGACGAGCCGTCGCAAGGCCGTCGATGCCCTGGCCGAAGCCTCGATCACCCAGAAGGCGCGGCCTGAGGGAGACCTCGCACCGCTCGCCGCGCTCTTTGATCCCAAGACCGACGCATCGGTCCGGCTCGCCGCGATCCGGCTTGCGGGGCTCTGGGGAGTCGAAAGTCTGGGGGGAGGTCTGCGCGATCTGGCCTCGGACAAGGCGTCGCCCGATCCGCTTCGCACCGCCGCACTCGACGCGATGGCCACGCTCGGTGGCGACGCCAACAAGACCGCGATCTCAGCGCTGACGAAGCTCGACCAGCCTGTGACCGTCCGCGCCCTCGCCGTTGCGGCCCTGGCGCGGCTCGACGCCAAGGCCGCGGCCGAGCCCGCCGTTTTGGTGCTGAAGGCGGCGACAAAAGGTCAGGATTTCGCCCCGATGCTCGCCCCGTTCCTCGATCGCAAAGACGCGACCGAAGCGCTCGCCTCCGCGATCAATCAGGGAGACATCCCCGTCGATTCGGCACGGCTCGCCCTCCGCGCCGTGTATGCCCTGGGTCGGTCTGACGCAACGCTCGTGGATGTGCTCTCGAAAGCCGCCAAGATCAGCAACGAGGTCAAACCGCCTGGCAAGGCCGAGGTCGATTCGTTGGTCGCCGACGTGAACAAGTCAGGAGACGCGGCGAGAGGCGAGCAGGTCTTTCGGCGTGCGGACTTGAACTGCATGAAATGCCACGCCGTCTCGGGAGCGGCGGGCGGGGTCGGTCCTGAACTCAGCTCGGTTGGCGCGAGTTCACCGGTCGACTACCTGATCAACTCGCTGATGGTGCCCGACCAGGCGATCAAGGAGGAGTTCGTCACCAAGGTCGTCCAGACGACCGACGGCCGCGTCTATCACGGGATCGTCGCCGATAAGGATGACCGACGGATCGTCCTCCGCGAGGCCACCGGCGAGCTTCGGACCATCCCCACCGCCGAGATCGACGACAGCAAAGATGGCGGCTCTCTGATGCCGAAGGGGCTGGTCAACTTCCTCACCCGCGCTGAGTTTGTTGATCTGCTCAAATACCTCTCCGAGCTGGGCAAGCCCGGCCCCTATGCGATTCACACCGTCCCCACAATCCAGCGATGGCGACTGATCAAGCCGGTCCCCGACGACCTGCGTCAAGCCGTGCCCGATGATGACCTGTTCCAGAAAGACGTGCTCGCGGCCGAGACGACCCGATGGACACCGGCCTATGCGCTCTCCTCCGGAAGCATCCCGCTCGCCGATTTCTCGGGGATCGCCGAGAGCCCGGTCGTCTTCCTTCAAGGCGAGGTTAACGTCACCGCCGCCGGACCCGTCGCCGTCTCGGTTGGGTCGGCTGACGGGATCAAGGCGTGGGTTGACGAGAAGTCGGCCCCCGAAGGCACGACGTTTGTGGTCGAGCTTGAGCCGGGCATTCACAAGCTGACGCTCCGGGTCGACACGGCAGCCCGCAAGACGTTGAAGGTGGAAGTGACCAAGCCGTCGGGGTCGTCGGCGGAGTTCACGGTGGTTGGGGGACGTTAAAGTCGCAGGATTGCAACGTGAGGATTTCTTGGGAGATTTCGGGTGGCACCGGCCAACTCAAGACCTCCCGCTCGCAAGAAATCCTCACTTTGCAATCCTCCTGACGAGATGTCCCAAGGTCTTGCGGGATTCGCGTCCCTTCTCTTACCATGAATGATGCACACCTCGCCCCGCTCGTCCTTCCCTGCAGGTCGTCACGCGGAATCGTAAAGGAAACCGAGCCATGATCCGTCGTCTGCTGGCCGCACTGGCCATCGTCCTCGCTCCATCGCTGACGATTGCCGCTGAATCCGCGAAGCCCCTTACGGTGCTTTTCCTCGGCGACCGGGGCCATCATCTCCCTTCCGACCGCGTGGCGCAGCTCATCCCGGTCATGGCGGGCCGAGGGATTGCGATCACCTATACCGAGAAGATGTCGGACCTCAACCCGACGACCCTCGCGAAGTATGATGTCCTGCTCGTCTATGCCAATACCGATACCATCGCGCCCGACCAGGCGAAAGCCCTGCTCGACTACGTTGCGGGCGGAGGCGGCTTCGCTCCGATCCACTGCGCCTCCTACTGCTTCCGCAACAATGATGATGTCGTCGCCCTGATGGGTGCCCAGTTCCTCCGCCACGGCACCGGCGAGTTTGATACGAAGGTCGTTGATGCGGCCGATCCGATCATGAAAGGGCTCGAACCGTTCCACACCTGGGACGAGACCTATGTTCACACCAAGCATAACACGAAAAATCGTCACGTTCTTCAGGTCCGCTCGGACAAAGACGGCGATGAGCCCTGGACCTGGACCCGAACCCACGGCAAGGGCCGCGTCTTCTACACCGCGTATGGGCACGATACTCGGACGTGGGATCAGCCCGGCTTTCAGGATCTGATCGAACGCGGGCTTCGCTGGGCCGCGAATAAAGGGGACGTGTTCGATAGCCGCCCCCGCGTCGCGGGCGGTCTCAAGCCGTTCACCTATGAGGCGAGCGCCAAGATTCCCATCTACGTCAACGGGGCGAAGTGGGGCTCTCAGGCCGAACCGGTCCGCAAGATGCAGCGCCCCGTCGATCCGGCCGAATCCGCCAAGCACATGGCGCTTCCCGCCGGGTTCGAGCCGAAGCTGTTCGCCTCTGAGCCCGAAATCGCCAAGCCGATCGCGCTGGCGTGGGATCACCGGGGTCGGCTCTGGATTGCCGAGACAACCGACTATCCCAACGAGAAACAGCCCGAGGGCAAGGGTCACGACCGGATCAAGATCTGCGAGGATACCGACGGCGACGGCCGCGCCGATAAGTTCACGGTGTTTGCCGAAGGGCTGAGCATCCCGACCAGCCTTACGTTCTCGCGCGGCGGTTTGATCGTGCATTCCGCGCCCGAGACGATCTTCCTCAAAGACACCGACGGCGATGATAAGGCCGACGTCCGCGAGGTGCTTCTGACGGGTTGGGGAGTCAGCGACACCCACGCCGGTCCGAGCAACTTGCGTTATGGTCTCGATAACTGGATCTATGGGATGGTCGGCTACGCCGCGTTCAACGGCACCGTCGGCGGTGAGCGGCATGACTTCCGTCAGGGCTTCTATCGGTTCCAGCCCGACGGGTCGAAGCTCGAATTCCTCCGCAACACGAACAACAACTCGTGGGGCGTCGGCTTTAGCGAGGAAGGGCTCTTGTTCGGTTCAACGGCCAACGGTTGCCCGAGCGTTTATATGCCGATCGCCAATCGCTATTACGAGTCGGTCAAGGGTTGGTCGCCGACTGTCCTGAAGAACATCGCGTCGTCGAACCGATTCTGGCCGATCACCGAGAAGGTGCGGCAGGTCGATTGGCACGGTGGATTCACCGCGGGCGCGGGCTCGGCGCTCTACACCGCGCGGGCCTATCCGAGTGAGTATTGGAACCGCACAGCATTCGTCGCTGAGCCGACGGGCCACCTGCTCGCCACGTTCACGCTCCACCCCAAAGGGAGCGACTTCACCTCGAACAACGCCTGGAATCTCGTCGCCAGCGACGACGAATGGACCTCGCCGATCGTCGGCGAGGTCGGCCCCGACGGCAACGTCTGGATGATCGATTGGTACAACTTCATCATCCAGCACAACCCGGTGCCCGAGGGCTTCCAGAACGGCAAGGGCAACGCCTATGTCACCCCGATCCGCGACAAGACTCACGGTCGAATCTATCGGATCGTGATGAAAGACGCCAAGGCCGCGCCGAAGCTGACGCTCGACCCAAACGACGGACCCGGACTCGTCGCCGCGCTCAAAAATGACAATATGCTCTGGCGTCTCCACTCGCAGCGGCTTCTGGTCGAGCGCGGCAAGCTCGACGTGGTGCCCGCGCTGATCGCGCTGATCGCCGACAAGTCGGTCGACGCGATCGGCCTCAATCCCGCCGCGATTCATGCCCTCTGGACCCTGAAGGGGCTGGGCGTCGTCGATGGCAAGAGTGCCGAGGTGCTCGCGTCGGCAGTTGAGGCGCTCAAGCATCCGTCAGCGGGAGTCCGTCGCAACGCGGTGCAGGTCTTGCCGGGGTCCGAGGGGATGAAGGCGATCGTCGCTGCTGCCCTGCTCAGCGACCCTGATCCCCAGGTTCGCCTCGCGGCCTTCCTCGCGATCGCCGACCTGCCGGGATCAAACGGTGCGGGCGACGCCCTCGCTGAGGCGCTGCTCGCCGGTGCGACTGACGGCGATCAGTGGCTCCGCGACGCGGCGACCTCCGCCTCGGCCGCGCACGATCTCGCCTTCCTCAAGGCGATCGCCGAGCGGTCGAGACAGACGAAGCCGAACGCGCAGGCCCTGACGATCATCGGTCGCGTCGCCGAGCACACCGCCCGAGGTGGGAAGAGCGACGTGATCAACACGCTGCTCGCTTCGCTCTCCGGGGCCGAGCCGAAGACCTCCGGCGCGATCATCGGCGGCATCTTCCGAGGGGCGGCCAAAGACAAGGTCGTCAAGCTCGACCCCGAGGCGGTGAAGGCCCTTGTGAGCCTGCTGCCCAGGCTCGACGCCGAGGCGCGGGGACAGCTCGCGAGCCTCGGCAATCGCTGGGGGTCCGACGCCTTCGCCGCCTATTCGGCCGAGATCGCCACCGCCCTCCTGGCCCTGGCCCGCGACCATTCCAAGCCCGATCCAGACCGGATCGACGCCGCGCGGCAGCTTGTCGAATTTCGGATCAAAGACGCCGCCACCGCGCGTGACCTGATCGCCCTGGTCGGCCCGAAGACCTCGCCCGCGCTTGCCTCGGGCGTCATCAACGCCGTGAGCAAGAGCGAGGCCCCTGAAGCGGGCGTTGCGATCGTCCAGTCGCTGGGATCGCTGACGCCGGGCGTTCGTCCGCTCGCGGTCAAGACCTTGCTGGGACGCTCCGAATGGACCAAGGCCTACCTGAACGGCGTCGAGGACGGGTCGATCTCGCTCAACGACCTTTCGCTCGACCAGAAGCAGGCCCTCGCTTCGCACCCTGACTCGGCGATCGCATCGCGGGCCAAGGCGTTCATCGCCCGAGGCGGAGGTCTTCCCGACCTCGACCGTCAGAAGGTGATCGACAGCCTCTCCGCTCGGGTGCTTGCCCGGGGCGATGCGTCCAAAGGCAGGCTTGTGTTCAAAGAACAGTGCGCCAAGTGTCACATGTATGGCGGCGAAGGGGGCAAGGTTGGCCCCGACCTCACCGGCATGTCCGCGCACCCGAAGAGCGAACTGCTCGTGAACATTCTCGACCCCAGTCGGAGCGTCGAAGGGAACTATGTTCAGTATTCGCTCTCGACCGCCGATGGCCGCGTCATCAACGGCATCCTCGCCTCCGAGAGCAAGACGTCGGTCGAACTGCTCGACGCCGAGGGTAAGTCGCACCGCGTCCAGCGCGACGAGATCGACGAACTCAAGGCTTCAAAGAAGTCGCTCATGCCCGAAGGCTTCGAGAAGCAGGTCTCAGCCGACGCGATCGGCGACCTCCTCGCTTTTCTCGCCCAGCGCGGCAAGTTCCTGCCCCTCGACCTCCGCAAAGCCGCGACCGTCGTCACCACCAAAGGAATGTTCTTCGACGAGGAGTCGACGGCCGAACGAATGGTCTTCCCCGACTGGTCGCCCAAGACCTTTGAAGGCGTCCCATTTCAGCTCGTCGACCCGCAAGGCAGTCGAGTCGCCAACGCGATCATGCTCTATAGCCCGAACGGGACGACCTCGCCGAAGATGCCCAAGACCGTGACGATCCCCTGCAACGGACCGGTGAAAGCCATCCACTTTCTCAGCGGAGTGAGTGGTTGGGGCTCGACCGGCGGTGATCAACACACGGTCTCGATGATCGTCCGGCTCCACTATGCCGACGGTAAGGTCGAAGACCACCCGCTCCGCGACGGCGTCGAGTTCGCTGATTACATCCGCCGTATCGACGTGCCCGGCTCGAAGTTTGCCTTCACTCTCGGCGGCAAGCAGCTCCGCTACCTCAGCGTCGCCCCGAAACGGCGCGAGCCGATCGAAAGCGTCGAATTGATCAAGGGCCGAGACGCCACGGCACCGATCGTCATGGCCGTGACCGTCGAATCCCCCGAGTGATCCTGGACGTCGAGTTACTCCTATCTGTCACAAGTGAGCATAATTCGATGTCAGTATTCTGGCAGGGTGTCTTCCCGGCCGCCACGACGCAATTTCAAGCCGACCAGTCGCTCGACCTTCGGGCGACGTTGGCTCACATCGACGCGATGATCGAGGCTGGGATTGACGGCCTCATCATGCTCGGCACGGTCGGCGAGAATTGCTCGCTCGACCTCACGGAGAAGCACGTCGTTCTCAAGGCGACGGTCGACCACGTCGCGGGCCGCATCCCGGTTCTCTCTGGGGTAGCCGAGACGACGACGGCCGGTGCCTGCCGGTTCGCGTCGGCGGCGAAGGAAATCGGTGTCGACGGCCTGATGGTCCTGCCGGGGATGGTCTACAAGTCGGACCCCCGCGAGACGATCGCCCACTTTCGCACCGTGGCCCGCGCCACCGACCTGCCGATCATGTGTTACAACAACCCCGTCTCGTATGGGGTCGACATCACTCCGGCGATGTTCGTCGAACTGGCCGACGAGCCGACGCTGGTCGCGATCAAAGAGTCGTCCGAAAACCCTCGACGGATCACTGACCTGCGCAATGCTGTCGGCAACCGTTACCTCCTCTTCTGCGGCGTCGACGACCTCGTGCTCGAGAGCATCGTCCTGGGTATCGAGGGGTGGGTCTCGGGCCTGGTCAACGCCTTCCCCCGCGAGAACCGTCTGCTTTGGGACCTCGCGCGGGACGGCCAGTTCGAGGCCGCGCGGCAGGTCTATCGCTGGTATACCCCCCTGCTCCACCTCGACACACATCTGAAGCTTGTCCAGTACATCAAGCTCGCCGCGACCGAGTGCGGCTTCGGCACCGAGACCGTGCGTGCCCCGCGACTTCCCATTGTCGGACCGGAACGTGAACAGGTCTTGAAAATTATTCGTGATGCGATCGCCAACCGGCCGACGTGATCACGTGAGGTAAAGTCCATCGATGACGAACCTGCATCGCATCGGCGTTGTCGATTCTCACACCGGCGGCGAGCCGACCCGTGTGGTCGTGTCTGGCGGGCCTGACCTCGGCCACGGAGACATGGCCGAACGGCTCGCCGTGTTCCGCGATCGATTTGATACGTTCCGCTCAGCCGTGGTCAATGAGCCGAGGGGCAACGACGCGATGGTCGGGGCCATGCTCTGCGCGCCGGTCGACCCATCGTGCGCGGCGGGGGTGATCTTCTTTAACAATGTTGGATATCTGGGGATGTGCGGCCACGGCACGATTGGCCTGCTGGTCACGCTTGCCCACCTCGGGCGGATTGGTGTCGGTACGCATCGGATCGAGACCCCCGTCGGGGTCGTCGCCGCGACACTCAACGCTCCAAACGACGTGACCGTCCGCAACGTGCCGAGCTATCGGTTTGCGAAGAGTGTCGCGGTCGATGTCGAGGGGTTCGGCACGGTCACGGGCGATGTCGCCTGGGGCGGGAACTGGTTCTTCCTGGTGAACGATCATCGGCACGATCTCACCCTTGCTCATCTCGATCCTCTGATGGACTTCACCTGGAAGATTCGCCGGGCGTTGAATCGTCGGGGGATCACAGGGGCGGGCGGCCAGGAGATCGATCACGTCGAGTTATTCGGTCCGCCAAGTTCGCTCGCGGCCGACGGCAAGAACTTCGTACTCTGTCCGGGCAAGGCGTATGATCGGTCTCCGTGCGGGACCGGCACAAGCGCGAAAATCGCCTGTCTGATCGCCGATGGCAAACTGGCCGAAGGCGAGATCTGGCGGCAGGAGAGCATCATCGGCACCGTGTTCGAGGGCGTGGGCCGGGTCGTCGATGGTAGGGTGATTGCCGAAATTCGCGGCACGGCATATGTCAATGCAGAGGCGAGCTTGCTCGTGCAGGATGACGACCCGCTGGCGATGGGGATTCGGGGATGAGTGAGGGGCGAGTCGTGGTCGTCGGCGCGGGGATCGTCGGGACGGCGATCGCGCGGGCTTTGGCTCGTGACGGGCACCACGTCATCGTCGTCGACGGTCGCCCCGTCGGCAGCGGTGCGACGGCGGCCGGGATGGGCCACATCCCCGTGATGGACGACTCCGAGCCGCAATTCGCGCTCTCTCGCTACTCACAAACCCTCTGGGATGAGTTGAGCGAGCGGCTGCCCGCTTCGGTGGAGTTCGACCGGTGCGGCACGCTCTGGGTTGCGGCCGACGACGAAGAGATGGTCGAGATCGATCGCAAAAAGCGGTTCTACGACGAGCGTGGACTCCCGTCGGACGTGCTCGATTCGCGGGCGCTCTTGCGGGAGGAACCCAACTTACGACCCGGCCTCGCAGGTGGGCTGGTCTTGCCACGCGACCAGGTGGTCTATCCGCCGTGCGCCGCGCGCTTCTTGCTCGATGAGGCGTTGTCGATGGGGAGCGAGGCCCGGATCGGTACGCCGGTGGTCGCGATCGAGGGGCATGGCGTCAGGCTGGCGAATGGCGAGCAAATCGAGGCTGACGCGGTCGTCAACGCGGCGGGTTGGCATGCCGCGACGCTCACACCCGGGCTGGAGATCCGGCCCCGGAAGGGCCATCTCATCATCACCGACCGCTATCCGGGATATCTGCGTCATCAGGTGCTTGAGTTGGGCTATCTGAAGAGCGCTCATGGGTCGGATAGAGATTCCGTCGCGTTCAACGTCCAGCCGAGGCGCACGGGACAGGTCTTGCTCGGCTCGTCCCGCCAGTATGACATCTCCGATCCCAAGGTCGATCGGCCGATCCTCGAACGCATGGTCAAACGAGCGCTCGAATATATGCCGACGCTTTCGAGACTCTCGGCGATTCGCGTCTGGACCGGATTTCGCGCAGCGACGCCGGATTCGTTGCCGATCATCGGGCCGCATCCCGAACACCCGGGCCTCTTCCTGGCGACGGGACACGAGGGCTTGGGAATCTCAACCTCGCTCGGCACGGCCGAACTCATCGCCGCGCAGGTTGGCGGCCGTACCTCGCCGATCCCTCCCGAGCCGTACTGGCCGGCCCGACTCATGACGGTGACGCCTCATGTCTGAAAAACTGCGAATATCGATCAACGGTCGTCCGTTCGATGTCCGCGAAGGAACGACGGTGGCCGTTGCGCTGATGATCTCGGGCGCGGTCGCCTTCCGCCGATCGGTCAGCGGACAGCCGCGCGGCCCGTTCTGCGGGATGGGCATCTGCTTCGAATGTCGTGCAACGATCAACGGCGAAGCACAACGGAGAACGTGCCAGACGCCGTGCGCCGCCGGTATGGAGGTCGTCACCGATGCCGTCTAGTCGAGCATTTGACATCCTGGTCATCGGCGCAGGCCCCGCTGGGATGGCTGCGGCCGTTGCGGCAGCCTCGTCCGGGAGCCGCGTCGGCGTCGTCGACGACAATCCCGGTCCTGGAGGCCAGATTTGGAGGAACGAGGGGCACAAGCCATCCACTCGCGAGGCGGCGGCCTGGTTCGAACAGATTCGCTCGTCATCGCTTGACTATCTGTACGCGACTCAGGTGCTTGGTCCGATTGGTTCGGGAGTTCTGCTTGCCGAGATCAGTGGCTGTGCGGTCGAGCTGTCCTATGATCGACTGATCCTGGCGACGGGCGCCCGCGAGTTGTTCCTACCGTTTCCCGGCTGGACCCTGCCGAATGTCTTTGGCGCGGGGGGCTTCCAGGCTCTGGTCAAGTCGGGGCTGCCGATTGAGGGCAAGTCCGTCGTCGTGGCCGGGTCGGGTCCGCTCCTGCTCGCGGTCGCAGCCTATCTGAAGCGGCACGGAGCCGACGTCCGGCTTGTCGCTGAGCAGGCTCCGATCGGCAAGCTCGCGCGGTTCGGGCTCGGACTCTGGCGAGAGCCGGGTAAGTTGAAGCAGGCAATCCGCCTCAAGCTCTCGATGGGAGCGACGCGGTATAAGGCGGGCTGCTGGCCGGTCGCGGCGGAGGTCGGTGCGGTCACGCTCAGCAACGGCCCCAAGACCTGGCGCGAGCCGTGCGACTATCTTGCGTGTGGGTTTGGTCTGGTCCCAAATACCGAGCTAGCCCTGGCCCTGGAGTGCTCGATGGCCCAAGGCTTCGTCGGGGTCGACACCTTACAGCGCACGACCATACCAGACGTGTTCGCGGCGGGGGAGATCACCGGTATTGGCGGGCTCGACCTCTCGCTCGTCGAGGGACAAATTGCGGGACATTCAGCGGCCGGAGACGAGGTCAGTGCTCGCAAACTCTTCGGGCGGCGTGAGCGAGCAAGGTTGTTCGCGAGAGGACTCGATCGGACATTCGCGCTTCGGGACGAAGTTCAGACACTGGCGCGACCGGACACGATCGTATGCCGCTGTGAAGACGTGTGTTACTCCTCACTCGCCGGACACGGCTCTTGGCTCGAAGCGAAGCTGCAAACCCGATGCGGTATGGGAGCGTGCCAGGGCCGAGTCTGTGGCGCTGCGGTGGGCATACTTTACGGATGGACCCGGACCTCGGTTCGACCGCCGATCTTTCCGACCCCGCTCGGCAACCTTGCCGGTACCTGAGCGTCTGGGCCGA
>JANXSY010000149.1 GCA_025356435.1 Isosphaeraceae bacterium
AATGGCTATCTGGCGAACATGCTCGAATTGAAGCCCACGCCCGAGGAGGTCGTTGAAAACCTCTATCTCCGCTCCGTCTGCCGGCCCCCCACCGCCGAGGAACTCTCGCACTGGTCGGCCGAACTCAAGGGGGCGGGCTCGTTCCGCGAGGTCGCCGAAGACCTGTTCTGGGCCTTACTCAACTCGCGAGAATTCGCATTCAATCATTGATATTTGCAGTTCGGTGACCCAGCTCTTCTTCTTCGATCGGAGGGACGCGATGTCTGGCTTCAGGAACCTTGTTGGCGACTGCCGCGGTCCGAGCCGTCGGGCCTTGCTCCAGGCTGGGCTCACCAGCAGCGTCGGCCTCGGCCTGGCCGACCTGTTTCGACTGCGATCGATGGCGGCCGGCCCCGGCGGCGTGAAGCCGACGAAGGTCAAGAGCTGCATCCTGATCTGGCTCGCGGGTGGGCCGTCGCACATCGACACTTTCGACCCCAAGCCCGGAGCGACCCCTGACATCCGGGGCGAATTCAAGCCGATCGACACGTCGGTTCCCGGCCTGAAGATCAGCGAGATCTTGCCGAAGCTCGCCAAAGTGATGGACCAGGTCACGCTGATTCGGAGCGTCACGTCCCCCGAGGCCGACCACGTCAGGGCGGCGCAGCACCTGATGACGGGCTATCGGCCGAGCCCGGCTACCCTCTATCCGAACTACGGCAGCGTCGTTGCCAAGGTTCTGTCGGAAAGCCGACGGGCCTTGCCCTCCTACGTCGCCGCTCCCGACGCCCCGATCGCTGCGAGCAGTGGTTATCTGACGCCGGCTTTCGACCCGTTCGCCGTGGGCGGAGATCCGAACGCCGACGGCTTCCGAGTCCGCGACCTGACCCCGCCCGACCGCCTGACCCTCGACCGACTCCGTCGGCGTCGCGAGATGGTGAAGAGCCTCGACCACTTCGCCAACGACGTCGGCCAGACCCCCTTGACGGCGACTCGCGACAAGTTTTCGGCCAAGGCGTATGACCTGCTCACCTCATCGGCCGCGCAGACGGCGTTCAAGATCGGCGACGAATCGGCCGAACTCCGCGAGAAGTATGGCCGTAATCCGGTTGGCCAGACCCTCTTGTTGGCTCGGAGGCTCGTCGAGGCGGGTGTCGCGTTTGTCACGGTGAACGATCGCGGCCAGGGCCAGCTCGGCTGGGACACCCACGCCCAGAACTTCCCGATGCTCAGGAACACCCTGGCACCGACCCTCGACCAGGGCGTCGCGGCCCTGATCACCGACCTCGCCGCGCGGGGACGGCTCGACGAGACGCTCGTGGTGATGATGGGCGAATTCGGCCGGACGCCGAAGATCAACCCGAACGGCGGTCGAGATCACCACGGTCGCGCCAACTTTGCCCTACTCGCGGGAGGAGGGCTGCCGAAGGGCCTGGTCATCGGCAAGACCGACGCCAAGGGAGACTCACCCCTCGATCGTCCGATCACTCCGGCCGACCTCGCGGCGACGATCTATACCGCGATCGGCATCGATCCCAACTACCAGTTTGAGACGCCCGACGGCCGCCCGATCCGTCTCGTCGACGGCGGACAGGCGATCCGAGAACTCGTCGCGAGAGCTTGACCAATTCGCTCTACAGTCCGACGGTCTCGACCGTTGACTCCAAAGCTGGTGCGAGGCCCGGGCACATAAATCGAAGATATGATTGTATATAGATAGTTAATGGTGTTGTTGATCGATGGGGCATATTGGTCATCGCGAATGAGCGTATGAAGCTCGGGAGACATCGTGCCGATTTCGGGAAATAGTTGCGCCTCGTGGTTGCGGAGAACGGCTCAAGTTGGTTTGATCGGGGGCTACTCCTCCGTCATCCAAGAAGAGAAGTGACCCCATGTCCGACGCGAGTCCGGCCCCATCGAATCTCGCCGCCCTGATGATCGATCCGACCGACCCATCGATTTTCGACGTTCGGACGAAAGCGGACGGACCGGTCGGCTCGCTTCCTCTCACCGACGAGATGCTCCGCGACTGGCCCTCGGGCGACCTCTTCGGCCTGAGTCAGAATGCCGGGATGGGTTGGACGCCGGGGGAAGTTGCCCGCGACCCCTTCCTGATTCTGAGCACGCAGGGCGGGCTTCGCGCGGAGGATGGGTCACCAATCGCGCTGGGCTTCCATACAGGGCACTGGGAGATCGGCCTGCTCGTCAAGGAGGCGGCCGAGGAGTTGAAGGATCTCGGCGTTGCCCCGTTCGCGGGGATGGTCTCAGACCCTTGCGACGGTCGGACGCAGGGCACGGCGGGGATGATGGACAGCCTGCCATACCGCAACGACGCGGCGATCGTCTTCCGTCGCCTGATTCGTTCGCTCCCGCGCCGCAAGGGCATCCTCGGCATCGCGACATGCGATAAGGGTCTCCCGGCGATGATGCTGGCCCTGGCCGGGATTCGGGACCTGCCCGGGGTGATCGTCCCAGGAGGCGTGACGCTCCCACCCGCCGAGGGCGAGGATGCGGGCAAGATCCAGTCGATGGGAGCGAGGTATTCTCACGGCGAGTTGACGCTTCAGGAAGCGGCGGAACTTGGGTGTCGTGCGTGTGCCAGTCCCGGCGGCGGATGTCAATTCTTGGGCACGGCCGCGACGGCTCAGGTCGTCGCTGAGGCGCTCGGCCTGACTGTCCCCCACGCCGCGCTGGCCCCGTCGGGGCAGCCGATCTGGCTGGACATGGCGCGACGATCGGCCCGGGCGCTCGTCGCCCTCGCGAAACGAGGTCTGACGACCCGTCATATCCTCACTCCCCAGGCGATCGAGAATGCGATGGCCGTCCACGCCGCGTTCGGTGGCTCGACGAACCTGCTCCTCCACATCCCCGCCATCGCATTTGCGGCGGGCCTGGAACGGCCGACGGTGGCCGACTGGCACGCGATCAACGTGAAAGTCCCGCGTCTCGTCAGCGTCCTCCCCAATGGTCCCGATTACCATCCGACCATCCGAGCGTTCCTCGCAGGTGGGGTTCCCGAGGTGATGCTCCATCTCCGGAAATTGGACCTCCTCCACCTTGGCGCGTTGACCGTCTCGGGCGAGGTGGTTGGAGACGTACTTGACGCCTGGGAGAAGAGCGAGCGGCGTTCCCGGTTGCGAGAGCGGCTCTTTTCCGAAGATGGCGTCGATCCCGACGGCGTCATCATGAGCCCCGCGCAGGCCAAGGAGCGAGGGCTCACCAGCACCGTGACGTTCCCCCAGGGCAACCTTGCGCCCGAAGGATCAATTATCAAGAGCACGGCGATCGACCCTTCCGTGGTCGATGCCGACGGGGTCTACCGCAAGACCGGGCCGGCCCGCGTCTTCACCCGAGAGCGTGACGCCATCGCCGCGATCAAAGGGCAGGGGCCGAACCCGATCCGCTCCGGCGACGTGCTCGTCTTGATCGGGCGGGGGCCGATCGGGGCGGGGATGGAAGAGATTTATCAGATCACGTCGGCACTCAAACACCTATCGTTTGGCAAACAGGTCGCAGTCCTCACCGACGCCCGGTTTTCGGGGGTCTCGACGGGTGCCTGCGTCGGCCACATCGGCCCCGAGGCCCTCGCGGGCGGGCCGATCGGGCGGCTCCGTGACGGCGACCTGGTGCGGATCGTTGTCGACCGCATCGGGCTCGAAGGAACGCTCGACCTCGTGGGCGAGGCCGGGAGCGATCTCGGCGTCGAATGGGGGACGAAGACCCTGGCCGATCGCCGACCTCATCCCGACCTCTCCGCTGACCCCGAGATCGCCGACGATACACGGCTCTGGGCCGCGCTCCAGGCGGTCGGGGGCGGGGCCTGGGGCGGGTGTGTCTACGATACCGATTTGATCCTCGAAACGCTCAAGCTCGGGTTGGAGCGGCGAGCGTCGGATGGACACCATGCTCCCATCGAGACCGCACGATCATGACTCGTTCCACCTGGATCGCTGTGCTCTGGACGATCCTCATCCTGGTCCTCTGCTGGATGCCCAGGCATAGCTTGCCGACGGACGAGGGGGTGCCGTCTCTGCTGAGTCGGCTTCACTTCGACAAGGTCGTCCACCTGGGAATCTTCGCCGTCTTCGCCTTCCTGTGGCGGCGAGCCTTCTCACGCCGGGCGGTCGTCGTGATCGTCATCGCGGGCCTCTTCCTCGCGGTCATCACCGAACTTGGGCAGGCGACGTCGATTGTCGGCCGCGATGCCGACGTCTGGGACGCTGTCGCCGACGCGATCGGGGTCGTCGTCGGGGCGGCCTTCGCCGAGTTTCTCGCGAACTGGCTTGCACGCCGGGTTCAGCCGGGAGCCGTAGCGCCGAGGATCTGACCGATCGTCGCCTCGAGTCGCTCCATCCCGCCGAATGTCATGCCGAGCGCCTTGATCTTTCCGGTCGCGATCTCGTGCTTCGGGGAGATCGGTCGTCCGGAGATCACGGCTCGACTGCCCGAAAGCCGCTGGGCGATCGTGGCCACCTCAAGCTCAGAGATGTGGCGGTCATAACACGAGTAAGCCTGCCCAGCAATCCCGTCGGCATGGAGCAATATCTCGACTGCCCTGGCCACGTCATGGGCATGAACTTCCTTGCCGCCCCGGACGCATTCAACCGAATCTCCCCGCGACACCGAGGCGATCAAGCCGGCCCATTTGCTCGCGGGGGCCGGTCGTGCGAGGCCGTAGATCCCGGTGGGTCGTAGCGCACAGATCGGATACTTCATTCCGTGGCCATAACTGGATATAAATGCCTCGATCGCGGCCTTATGCGCCCCGTAATGTGACTTCGGCCAGAGCGGGTGAGTCTCGTCGAGCGGCCGGTCGTCGAGTATCACTTCATGCACCGCGCAGGTGGAGATGAACACGAATCGCCCGACATTCGCGGATCGAGCGAGTTCGATGAGTCGGATCGTACCGATGACGTTGCGGTCGAGGAACGTGAATAAATCTCCCTCCCCACCTCGAAATCCGCCGCCGGGATGATCGAGCGCAGCGTGGACGACAGCGTCACAGCCTTCAATCAGGTCGAGCGTCGCCGCGCGGTCGTTGATCTCGCCGGGAATCCAGGTGATCGGCATCTTTGATACGTCAAACCCGCTGAGATCAGCGGTCGGCCGATACCAACACTGGCACTGGTGGCCCGATCGAGTCAGGTGCTCGACGATATAACGGCCCAGAAACCCTGTAGCGCCCGTAACCGCGACTCTCATGCGTCTCTCCTGTTTCGTAGTGCCTCCCAGCCATCAGGCCAGGATGGCAAGGACTTCCTCTTGCATGCCGCCCGTGACGTGGACCGTCTTGTCGATCGCGACGAAGACATTGACCTCGCTCCGCACGCCGAACTCCGGGAGATAGATCCCCGGCTCAATCGAGAAGCAGGTGCCCGGAAGGACGAACCGCTCGTCGTGGGTTTCAAGGTCGTCCATGTTCGCGCCGTTGCCGTGGGTCTCCTGGCCGATGTTGTGGCCGGTCCGATGAATAAAGGCGTGTCCATAACCCGCCTTCTCAATCACGTCACGCGCCGCGCGATCGACCTCGTAACCACGGAGTTTTCTGCCGTCGGCGAACGACATCCGCACCAGGTCAATCGCGGTATCGCGAGCCTGCGCAACGATCTTGAAGACCTCTTGATACGGCTCGGGCACGGTCTCGCCGACGAAACCGACGCGGGTGAGGTCGCTGTAAACCGCGCGGGGCCGATCGAGCTTGGCCCAGAGGTCGATCAGGACAAAATCGCCTTTGCTGATGACCGCGTCATGACCCTTGATCGGTTCGTAATGAGGGTCGCCGCTGTTCGGCCCGACGCCCACGATCGGCGGATGATAGGTTGTCATCCCGTTGGCGTGGAAGTGATCCATGATGGCCTGCTGCACCTCGGTCTCGCGGATCGACCCGCCCGCTCTGACCCGGTCGGCGATCAGGCCCCAGGCGAGATCATAGGCCGACCGAGTGTGTCGGTCGGCTTCGAGGTGCATCGCCCACTGTAAGTCATCCCAAGACGCCTCGAACCGCTGGATCAGGTCGCCGGAGCCGACGACCTCCGCCCCGAAGCTCTGGACGAGTTCGATCGTCCCGGCGTCGACGCGAGAGATGTAGGGATTGGCGTTGCGTGGCGAGTATTCCATCGCGACTTGCTTCAGCCCGGCGACGAGATCGCCGATGCCGCGCTCGAACTCTTGCCAGCGGAGATAGACCGTCGCCTCGCCGGGCAGGTGATCGAGCGTGCTGGTTTCGATCCGGTGGACGAGTTTCCGTGGCGGACCGACTGCGGGCACCAGGTAGAGGAAGCGTCGGGACGTCGGCACCTTGCTTTCAAGATCGAGCACTCGGCGGGCGAGAACATTGTTGCCGCGAAAATCGTAGAAGAGCCAGGCATCGAGCCCAAACTCAAGAAGTGCGTTTTGGATCGCCGAGAGGTCAAACATGGAGGTGAAATCCATTCGGTTCGCGAGGGATCAGGGTTGCGCCGCTGCTTCGATCTCGGCGATTTTTCGGCGTATCTCGTCGGGGATTGGGACGGACTTGCCCGCCCCGTAGTCGAAATGGACGACGGTCGAGGTCCCTTCGGCTACGTTGTCGCCGTGCTGCTCGCTCCAGATGACGTGGTTCATGACGAGGCTGCTGTTTCCAATTCGGGAAACTCGAGTGCCGACGCGAATGCGGTCTGGGTAGGTCACCTGACGTTTGAAGGAACAGGATATCGCCGCGAGGATCGGGGCCAGTCTCTGTGCGGAGACGTTGTGTGACAGTCCGAGGCGTTCGACGTAAGAGATTCGTCCGATTTCGAACCAGCGGAGGAAGACGGTGTTGTTGACGTGCCCGAACGCATCCTGATCTCCCCACTGCACCGGTACCCACACGAGGTCCGGAAAGTTTGGTACCTCTTCGACTCGCCCGTCGCTACCCATAAGCTCTGATCCTGAAGGGTGGAAGGCTGGTCGATCGTCGGCCGCCGAGAAATCGATAAAGTCAGTGTAACCGATCGCTCGAACCAGCGTGCCTCGCTTCTCTGCTTGAAATGCGGGCCTATAATTGAATGAGCGCGGGCACGCAGACTTGAGGCCGTTGATCGTCTCTTGCGTCGTATTTCGTCCCGACGAATCTCCTCGATGAAGGGGATCGGTCCCATGAAAGAGGAAATCGGATCCTGGCCGCGTCGCCTCTGGTCGTTGCGCGAGCGCGGTCGCCGTGCTCGGCTCACCGACCTTGCGGCGCACGCCTCGGGCTCGACCTCTCCGGGCGTTTCAGCCCCGGTCGTCGGGCCGCTCCTCGACAAGATGAGCCGGGCGGCTTTCGCCTTTCGCGGTTACGACGTTTCCAACTCGGGCCGGAGCGACGAACTGCTCGCCCATCCTCAATTCGGACCGCGAGTCCGTGAAGTCCTCGCCGAGGTCTCGCGGGTCGCCGCTGATACTCTACACAGGCCCGTCGACCTCGCGGCCCGCGTCGAGGCCCGGGAGGAGTCGACGCTCTCTTCCTTTCCCGACGACGTGGCGCTGATTGTTGGCATGGAGCTTGCCCAGCTTCGGCTCCTTGATGACTGCTTCGGCATTCCCATTTCGGCCGCGAGGCTTTGTGTTGGCTATAGCATTGGTGAGCTTGCGGCGATGATCGCGGGGGGAGTCTACGCCCTCGATCAACTCCTTCCGGTCCCGCTCGCGCTCGCCCCTGACTGTGCTGAGCTGGCTGAGAACACGACGATGGGAGTCCTCTTCACTCGCGAGCCGCTCCTTGATGAGGTCGAAGTGGAGCGAGTCTGTCGCCTCGTCAGCAGCGAAGGACGGGGCCTGATCGGGCCTTCGGCGTTTCTCTCTCCCAATACCGCGTTAATCCTCGCCGAAGGAGACTCGCTCAACCGGCTCGAAGCGATGCTCCCGTCCCATGTTCCGGGCCGCACAATGCTCCGGCGCAACCCAAATCGGTGGCCTCCTTTACATTCGCCCATCGTCTGGCGGAAGAACATCCCCAATCGCACGGCGACCGCGATGTATCAGATCGAGGGGGGAGCGTCACTCCCCCGGCCGACGATAGTCTCTTGTGTTACGGGCAAAGCCAGCTACGATCACGAGAACAGCCGTGACCTCATGATCCGTTGGACCGATCAGCCCCAGCGGCTCTGGGACGCGATCGACACGACCCTCAACGCAGGCGTCGAGACCGTGATCCACGTCGGACCCGCGCCGAATCTGATCCCCGCGACGTTCTCGCGGCTCAGCAATAATGTGACCAAGCATATCCACAGTAAGACCTTGCAGAAGATTGGTCACGACTTTGTCACCACGATGAATCGGCACGCCTGGCTGGCCCACGTCCTGCCGGCGAAGGCATCGCTTTTGCGCGTCCCGTTCATCGAGCACGTCATCCTGGAAGACTGGCTGCTGTCGCAGCCGGTCGCCTGAGTGTCGGCCGCTTTCAACCTCGGAGGGGACCATGAGCCAGGACCTAGTGGAACCGGAAACGAAGACGTTCGTCGAGGTTGCGCTCACGCTCGGCGGTAAGAGCGAGGAGGAGTCGCGGAAGACCGGCACCCTTGACCGTGCCGATGAGCAGGTCGAGGAGATGTTCGCGACCCGTTATCAGACCGCGCACAGCCCGATTCATCGCGCGATCTGGGACCATTACCTCCCCGTCGAACTCTTTCAGCCCGAACCCGCGAAGGTGCCCGAAGACTGCCAGCGGGCGATGGACGCCTCGATGGCGGTCGTCCGCCGCCACATCGCGGCCGGAACCTTGTTCGACGAGAATAGGAAGATCGCCGATCGCGTCTTCAAAGACCTCGCATCGGCCGGATACTGGGGACTGCTTGTCGACCGCGAATACGGAGGGCTGGGGACTCCCTTCCAGGCGTTCGCGCAGTTCCTGACGAAGATGGCGACGATCGACGCGACTGTCGCGGGGCTGGCGTCCGTCCACGGTTGTATCGGAGCGGTCGACCCGTTGCGGACCTTCGGCAACTCCGAGCAGAAGTCACGTTATCTGCCCAAGCTGGCGGCTGGCGATCGGCTCTCGGCCTTCGCGCTCACCGAGCCCGCCGCGGGGTCTGACCTCACCGCGTTGAAGACGACGGCTCGACTTGAAGGCGACAATTATATCGTCGATGGAGAGAAGCTCTTCATCACCAACGCGATCCCCGGCCGGACGGTCGGGCTCGTCTGCCTGATCGGCGGCAAGCCGGCCGTGCTGATCGCCGACCTTCCCGATCACGAAGACGAACATTTTCAGCTCGTCAAGTATGGTCTCTATGCACTCAAGCATTCCTACAACAACGGGCTCCGGTTTCGGGGCTTCAAAGTCCCCAAGGAAAACCTGCTCCGTGCAACCCGGGGTGACGGTCTGACGATCGCCTATCACGGGTTGAACCTCGGCCGTGTCGCGCTCTGCGCCAATGCCGCCGGGACGATGCGATCGATGATGGCCAATATGCTCCCCTGGTCTGACTTTCGCCGCACCTATGGGGCGAAGATCGGCTCTCGTGAACTCGTCCGCCGCCGGATCGGCCGGCTCGCGGCCCTGATCGCAGGATGCGACGCCCTCGTCTCCTGGTGCTCGTGGCTGCTCGACCAGGGCTATCGCGGCGAGATGGAATGCATCATCGCCAAGATCTTCGGCTCAGAAGCCCAGAAGGAAGCGGCGATCGAGCTGTTCATGAAGACCCACGGTGGGCGTGCATTTCTTCATGGGCACATGTTTGGAGACAATGTTCACGAGTATCTCGCCCCTTGTATTTACGAGGGAGAGGGCGAGATTCTCGGCATGGGTTTCTTTAAGTCGCTGGTCAAGGACCATGGCAAAACCTTCTTCGAACCGATCGGCCATGCCCTGGTGAAGTCGGGCATCCGCACACCGAACCCGCTCAACCCGGCGCACGCGTGGGCCTTGAAAGATGCCGCGCTCCCCTACGCGAAATGGCGTCTAGGCGAGATGTTCACCGGCAATCGACAGACCGAGTGGCCCCAGTTGCCCGAGAACCTGAAGGCCCACGCCGAGTTCGCCGATCGCGGCCTTGCCGCTGGTCGGATCGAGATCAGCAAGACGATGTCGAAGCATCAGCTCAAGCTCGCGGACCGTCAGTGCCGGATGTCGGAGTTGTCGCAGCGACTGCAAGACCTCGTCGTCATCCTGGCGACGAGCCTGTGGGCCGCCAAGCAATCGAGCCCGCTGATCCAGGATGCGGCTGATATCCTCTGCCAAGACCTGACCCGGAAACTGACAGGCAAGCGCCCGAGCGATTCTTACTTCCGCGCCGTGACCAAGCTTGGCGAGGCGATCGAGGCGGGCGGCTTCGAGGATATCGCGGGGATCACCCCGGAGAAAATCCTGATGCCTTACGATCAAGAACCCCCGAAGGACGCGTGAGCCGAAGACGGTCGTTTCCGACGATGGCAATACGGTCACTTGATGCGAGGATACGACCATGTCCCAAGCCTTTCACTGGGAAATCAGGCCCGACCGGATCGGGGTCTTGACCTTCGACCTGCCCGAGAAGAAGGTCAACACCCTCGGCCAGAAGGTACTCGGCGAGCTTGCCGAACTCGTCGCGCGATTGAGTAAAGAGGCTGACCTGCACGGCCTGCTGTTCCGCAGCGGCAAGCCGGCTCAGTTCATCGCGGGTGCCGATCTGAACGAACTCGCCGCGCTCGCGTTTGCGACCAAGGAACAGGTCGGGGTGGGGATCGGCTTCGGGCACAAGCTCTTCTCCGCCGTCTCCTCGCTGCCGTTCCCCACGGTCGCCCTCATCGACGGCAGTTGCATGGGGGGCGGCACCGAACTCGTGCTCGCGATGGACGAGCGAATTGTCTCCAAGGCCTCGCATACGTCGATCGCCCTTCCCGAGACGAAGATCGGCCTCCTCCCCGGCTGGGGTGGCACGCAGCGATTGCCCCGATTGATCGGCGTATCCCCGTCGATCGACATGATCTGCTCGGGCGAGTCGGTCTCGCCCACGAAAGCCGTCAACCTAGGGTTAGCCTTTGACGCGGTCCCGGCCGAGCGACTGATCGATGAAGGTGTTCGCCTCATTGGATATCTCCAGGAGTCGGGCGATTGGAAGCGGAATCGCGAACGACGACGGCAGCCCGTCGGCCTCAGCGACGACCAGATGAACTTCACCTTTGCCGTCACTGAAGGCGTGATCCGGGGTAGGACGAAGGGGCAATATCCGGCCCCCTTGATTGCCCTCAAGGCGATCAAAGAGGGCTGCAATCGCACGCTCGAAGAGGGCCTCAAGATCGAGCAACAGGCGGCGCTCGAACTGGTCGGTTCGCCCATCTCGGCGAACCTCATCGGCGTCTTCTTCATGCAGAATCGCCTCTCTCGCGACCCCGGAGTGACCGATCCCTCGATCCAGCCCCGGCCGATCAAGCGAGTGGGAGTCCTCGGCTCGGGTCTGATGGGGGCCGGGATCGCCACCGCCCACGCGCGGTCGGGCATTCCGACGGCGATGGTCGATGTCGACGAAGCACGGCTCCAGGACGGCCTCAATCGCGCAAGCGAAGTCGTGATGAGCCGGATCAAGATCGGCCACGCGACGCCCGATGATCTCGGGCGGATGCTCGCGATGATGAACACGTCGACAACCTCGCAAATCTTTGCGGATTGCGACCTTGTCGTCGAAGCCGTGACGGAGAATGAGGCGGTCAAGACCGACGTCTATCGCAAGCTCGCGGGCGTGCTCCGCGACGATGCCATCCTGGCGAGCAACACGTCGACGATCTCGATCACCCGCATGGCCGAGGCTGCGCCGCACGCCGATCGGTTCATCGGGATGCACTTCTTTCACCCCGTCGACCGGATGCAACTGGTTGAGGTGATCCGAGGGGCGAAGACGAGCGATGAGACGGTCGCGACGATCGTCGCCCTTGCCAAGAAGATCCGCAAGACGCCGATCGTTGTGAACGACTGCCCGGGCTTCCTCGTCAACCGTGTCTTGTTCCCTTATATGAACGAGGCTCTCATCTTGCTGGAAGAGGGCGTGCCAATGGACGACGTTGACCACGCCGCCACGAAGTTCGGCATGCCGATGGGGCCGATCGCGCTGCAAGACCTCGTCGGCCTCGATACCTCGCTCTATGCGGGCAAGGTTCTCTCCGACGCTTATGCCGACCGCTCGGTTTCAAGCCGAGTTCTGGCCGACCTCGTCAAGGCGGGGCGGCTCGGCAAGAAAACCGGAGCGGGCTTCCGACAATACACGGGCAAGGGCAGCAAGCCCTTGAACGATCCGGCCTTCGCCGCCTTCCTGAAGGCCGATCCTTCGGTCTCGCACGGTCTTTCGCAGGAGGAGATCACCGACCGCCTCTTCTTGCCGATGCTGCTCGAAGCGACGAGAGTCCTCGAAGAGGGGATCGTCCGCGAGCCTGCGGATGTCGACATGGGGCTGATCCTCGGGATCGGCTTCCCGCCGTTCCTCGGCGGAATCCTCAGGTGGGCTGACGCGGTGGGGCTCGATCAGATCACGCAACGGCTCGCAAAGTATCGGTCGCTCGGAAGTCGGTTCGAGCCGACAGAGTCGCTCCTGAAGCTCCAATCTACCGGGAAGACGTTCTATCCTCAGCCGAAATTGACAGCGACCGCTTGAAGATTCTCCAGGTCGAGAGGAGCAGTCCCGTGAGAAATGCCGTCATCATCGACGCGATCAGAACACCCGTCGCCCGCGCATCGGTCGACAAAGGGAACTATCGCGACGTCCGTTCCGAAGACCTCTCAGCGCACGTCATCAACGCGCTCATCGCCCGGACCGGCATTGATCCCCATCTCATTGACGACGTGCGCTGGGGCTGCGTGCAGCAGCAGGGCGAGCAGGGTTTCGACATCGCGCGAATCGCCTCGCTCGTCGCGGGATTGCCCGTCGAAGTTGGCGGGGTGACAATCAACCGCAACTGTGCATCGAGCCTCCAGGCGATCAACGACTCGGCGATGAGCATCGCCGCCAACTGCGAGGATATCCAGATCGCGGGCGGGGTCGAGCATATGGAACATGTGCCGATGTCAAAGGACTATAATCCTCCGCCCTCTCTGTTTCGTCGCTATAGCGAAGCGATCATGAATATGGGTCTCACGGCCGAATACCTCGCGGCTAAGTATCGCATCTCGCGTGGCAAGCAAGACGAGTTCGCTTTTCGGAGCCACCACCTCGCCGCCAAGGCAACAGACGCGGGGCTGTTCCTCGGCGAGATCGTCGCGACCTGGGGCCGCGACGACGCGGGCGAGAAGGTGCAGATCAAGCAGGACCAGTGCATTCGTCGCGACACCTCGGTCGAAGCCCTCTCGGCCTTGCCCCCCGCATTCAACCCGGCGGGCGGGTCGGTGACAGCGGGGAATAGCTCGCCGATCAACGTCGGGGCGGCGGCACTGCTCATTATGTCCGAAGAGAAGGCGTCGGAGTTGGGCCTGAAGCCAATGGCTCGAATCCGATCAATGGCCGTGGCAGGTGTCGACCCGAGCGAGATGGGAATAGGCCCTGTCCCCGCCGTTCACAAGGCGCTGAAGCGGGCCAACCTCAAACTCGAACAGATCGACGCCTTCGAACTGAACGAGGCGTTTGCGGTTCAGGTGCTCTCCGTGATGAAGCTGCTGGGCCTTGACGACTCGAAGGTCAACCTCCGGGGCGGGGCCATCGCCATCGGCCACCCGCTGGGTGCGAGCGGCGCGCGGATCGTCACGACCCTGCTCCACCGGATGAAGAGCGAAGGGGCAAGGCTGGGTCTCGCGACGATGTGCGTGGGGCAGGGGCAGGGGGTAGCGACCATCTTCGAGGCGTGCTAGCCTCTGCGAACCACCGAACCCCTCCTCCGTCCAGGTGCGTCGCCGTGAACGCTCATCTCAACCTCGTCACGATGCATCGGGCCTCGGCCCAGAGATTCGGCCCTCGCGTCGCGCTCCGCTTCAAGCGCGAGGGCCTCTATCACGACATCTCATGGGAGACCTATCGGACCCGCGCCGATCATGCCGCTGCTGGCCTGATCTCGCTCGGGATCGAAAAGGGGGATCGAGTCGGGATATTCTCGGAAAACCGCTACGAATGGCTAATCGCTGACGTCGCGATCCTCACCGCAGGCGCGGCCGATGTCCCGCTCCACGCACCGCTCACCTCGCCCCAAGCCGCGTACCAACTTCAGCAAAGCGGGTGTCGCGGTCTCTTCGTCAGCAGTCAGGCCCAACTCGATAAGATCGAAGCGGTTCGTGACCAATTGCCCGACCTCGAATGGGTCGTCTCGTTTGAACCCGCCCGGTCCGACCTCTTTCCGCGACTCCTCACCTGGGACGGTCTACTCCAGCGCGGTCAGCAGAGAGGGGCCGCCCTCGCGGGCGATCTGGCCGAACGAGAGCATTCGCTCTCCGCCGACGACCTCGCGACGATCATCTATACGAGCGGGACGACCGGCCGACCGAAGGGAGTGATGCTCACGCACGGGAACCTCGTCTCCAACGCCGAGGCGACCGTCGGTGCTAGTTTATCGACATCAACCGATGTTCTGCTGAGCTGGTTGCCCTATAGTCATATTTATGCTCGCACTTGTGACCATTGCGTGACTAACCTCACCGGGGCGACGGTCTGCCTCGCCGAGTCGATTGATACTCTCCTCGTCAACCTCGCCGAGATCCAGCCGACCGACTTCACGTCGGTCCCCCGTTTCTATGAAAAGGTCTGGTCGGCCGTCCGGGAATTGCCTGTCGGCGAACGGGCCGAGCGACTCCGGCGGATCTTCGGCCCGAGAATCCGTCGGCTTTCCTCGGGCGGGGCTCCGTTGCCGAGGCACGTCGCCGATGGCTTCCTCGAAGCGGGGCTCGCCTTGCTCGAAGGATATGGGCTGACCGAAAGCTCGCCCGTCATTAGCTTCAACAGGCACAATGCGTGGAGGCTCGGCTCGGTCGGTCAGGCCGTTCCGGGTGTCGAGATCCGCATCGCGGAGGACGGCGAGATCCTCACCAAAGGCCCTCATGTAATGAAGGGTTACTGGAACGACCCCGAGTCGACGAGTCAGGCAATCCGAGACGGCTGGCTGCATACAGGAGACGTCGGGCAGGTCGACTCCGATGGCTATCTCACGATCACCGACCGCAAGAAAGACCTCATCATCACTTCGGGCGGCAAGAACATTGCCCCGAGCGAACTCGAACGCCTGCTCGTCAGCGATCCCTATATCGACCAGGCCGTTGTCTACGGCGATCGGCGTCCCTTCGTATCGGCCCTGCTCGTTCCGAACTTGCCGCTGCTTGGCGAGAAGGCCCGAGAACTAGGCTGTCCGATCGATGTGATGCGCGACCTGATCACCACCGGTCCCCTCGTTCAATTCTTGCGGGAACGGGTCATTCGCTTAATGGAAGGGGTGAGCAAACCCGAGCGGGTCAAGGAAGTGCTCATCCTCGGCCGACCGCTCGAACTCGCGGCTGAAGAGATCACCGCGACCCACAAGGTCCGACGCCGTCATCTCTTATCGAAGTTTGAGCCTGAGCTTGAGGCGATCTATGCACGATGCGAAGAGACGAAGTTGTCGCTGACCGACGAATAACGGGTTGAGATCAGGCCACACGCTTGGTCGCAGGCAAGTCCGGCCACTCCCCGATCGTGGGCGTGACGTGGTATGGTCTGACAGACATGATCGATTGGAATGTTGTGCGACGAGAGCAGCGCGGGGTGGTCAACCCGATCAGACTCTTCGACCTCAATCGTCGCGGAGGTGTCTCGCCGACTCGTGGAAGATTCTGAACACATCTCAGACCCCGAACGTCCGTCCGGTATTGCGGGGATTGGGCCGGCGACCTGAAATAATGAGAGGTCGATTCGCGAATGATTAACCTCTTCCGCCTCTGGCTCGCTCAGGGCTTGGTCCATCCCCTCGAAGGCATCACATTCGGCGACTGGCTGCAGCTTCTCCGTCGCGAACGATTTCGAATCAGCCCGCTTCGCTGGCCGAGATGTGCCTGGATCACCGGTGTGAGTCTCTGGAACTCGATCGTCGCGTGGCACGTAAAACGCCGATCCGCGTCCGCGATCGAAGCGACCCGCGTTGAGGCCCCGATCTTCATCCTGGGTCATTATCGGAGCGGGACGACCTACCTCCACGAACTGCTCGCGACGGACCCGAGATTCGCCTCACCGAATCGGTATCAAGCCTTCAATCCGACGACGTTCCTCGCAACAGAGCGATGGCTTGCGCCGCTGGTCGAGCCGTTCATGCTCCCTCGCCGTGTGCAGGAAGACGAGGTCGCCATGATGAACACGACCGGCCTTTCGCCGTACATGGATTGGTGCTTTCCGCGTAGTAACGAAGGTTATCGCCGATATCTGACGTTGCACGAGGCCAGAGTAGACGAAGTCGCTTCGTGGTCCAACGCCTATGAGAAGTTTCTCAAGTCGCTAACACTGAAATATTGCAAACCCTTGATACTCAAGTCGCCCCCGCACACGGCCCGTGTCCGGCTCCTGCTCAAACTGTTCCCCGACGCCCGATTCGTTCATATTCGTCGCGACCCGTATGCGGTTTTTGTCTCGACGATCGGGCTCCTTAAGGCACTGCCTCCGATCTTTCGGTTGCAGGGCGGTCCGAAGAGCATCGACGTCGAGTCGGTTCTCCAGACATATCAGACCATGTACGACGCCTACTTCGACGATTGCGAGACAGTCCCTCCGCATCAACTCGTCGAGATCGCCTACGAAGATCTTGAACGAGATCCGATCGGGCAACTCGAAATGATTTATGATAGCCTGAAGATGGGCGACTTTGAGGACGTCCGGCCTGCGATGGAGGCTTACGTCGCCTCTGTTGCTGATTATAAGAAGAACCGACATCCGAACATTGACGACGCGACCCGGGCGAGGATCGTCGCGGCCTGGGCCCGTAGCTTCGATACTTGGGGATATCCTCGCTGAGGGGGTATCCTACTCGTATCGTAGAGCCTCGATAGGATCGAGCCTCGACGCCTTGTATGCGGGGTAATAGCCGAAGATGACGCCGATCGTGATCGAGATCGATACCGCCGCGAGGATCGCCAGCGGAGAGGGCTCGGTCGGCCAGTGGGCGAGGAGTCGAACGAGGACCGACGAGCCGCGACCGACCAGGATTCCCACGGCCCCGCCGAGGATGCAGAGCACGATCGCCTCGACCAGGAACTGGCGGAGTATGTCGTTCGGTCGCCCCCCCACCGCCATCCGCAGTCCGATCTCGCGATAGCGCTCGGTGACTGAGACGAGCATGATGTTCATGATGCCGACCCCGCCGACGACGAGCGAGATCAGCGCCACACAGACCAGCAATCCCGCCACGAGTCCGACCGTACCCCGCACCGCCTCGATGACTTCGGTGAAGTCTTTCACCGCGAAGTCATCGTCGCGACCGGGCCCGATCCGATGACGCTCTCTGAGGAGCAGCCGGATCTGTTCCATCGACGCCGGGATCTCGTCGGTAGACGCCGTCCGGACGAGGATCGAGTCGACGTTGGAAAGGCGGCCAAGGCGAGGAGAGTCGATCTGTTGGGTCGCCGAGAAGACAGGGAATAGGCCCGGCTCCGACCGAGGATAGCGGCGTCGAAGCATGTTGATCTGATCCGCCTCGTCGTGGAGGGGCGAGTCGACTGATCCGATATCTCCAGAGGCTACCGCGCTGATCCGATACTTCACGGTCGTCCACGGCACGAGCAAGATGTCGTCCTGGTCTTCGCCGACGATGTCGGCCCCTTTGCGGCGGAGCACGCCGATGACGCGCAGGGGAACGTCGTGGACTGTAATCTCTTGGCCGAGTGGCGACTCGTCGGCGAACAGCTCGCGGACGAGCGTATGACCCAGGATGCAGACCATCCCACCGTCGCGAACGTCCTGGTCGGAGAAAGCTTCGCCCTCGGCCATGTCGTCCCAATCGCGCACGCGAAGGTAACCCGGCGTCGTGCCGAAAAATGAGGTTGGCACCCAGTTGCGACCGCCGCGAACAACCTGTCCGCGACCGTAGACGATCGGGGCCATACTGACGACCGACGGACATTCGCGGAGGATGGCCTCGGCATCCTCGGGCGTCAATGTCTTGATGCTCCCGCTGCCGAGACTCACGCCATTCCGCGATGCGGCGCCGGCCTGCACGAGGACGTTGTCGACGCCCATCTTGGTGAGGATCTCGCGGATCGCCACCCAGGCCCCCTTGCCGACCTCAGCGATCGCGATCAGCGAGGCAACGCCGATGATGATGCCCAGGGTCGTCAAGGCCGACCGCAGGGCGTTGCGACGAAGCGATCGGACGGCCGTGATCGAAGTCCTTGCCAGTTCTCGAAGACCTCCGCGACGACGAGGCCGTGATGAAGGCGATTCGGCGACTGCGGGCCTGACGACGCGAGGGCCTATCGCGCCTTCGTCGTCAATCACGAGTCCGTCACGCATTCGGATGATTCGGTCAGCGTGGGTCGCCACGATGGGGTCGTGGGTGACGAGGACGATCGTCAGGCCGTCCTGCACGTTAAGCTGGCGGAACAGGCCAAGGATCTCTTCGCCGGTCTCCGAGTCGAGATTGCCGGTCGGTTCGTCGGCGATGAGGAGATCGCATCGGTTCATCAACGCGCGTGCGATAGCAACGCGCTGTTGTTCGCCACCGGATAGCCGAGCTGGCTCGTGGTCAAATCGATCACCGAGGCCGACACGTTCGAGCAGGGCACGGGCCCTGGCTCGCCCCTGGTCGTCTCCGGTGGCTTTCGAGGCATAAGAAGTCGGCAGGAGCACATTCTCGAGCGCAGTGAGGCGAGGGAGCAGATTGAAGTTCTGGAAGACGAACCCGATCTTGCGGCTCCGCAGGAGTGCTCGTTCGGCAATCGGCAGGTCGGAGACCTCTTCGCCGTCGAGCGAATAGTCTCCACTGGTAGGGCGATCAAGCGTGCCAATAATGTTGATGAGTGTCGTCTTGCCCGAACCCGACGAGCCCATCAACGCGACCATCTCGCCACGGTCGACCGACATCGTGACCCCTTTGAGGACGGGGACCTCGATATTGCCGCGTCGGTAGTTCTTGTAGAGTTTGCGTATCTCGATGAAGGCCAAAGTCAGGCTCCTGGTCGCGTCCGCCGGGCTTTGGGCGGCTTATCGCTTCGGCTTTTCTGCGGTCGTTTTGCTCTCGGCCGGTTTTTGAGTATGTGGCAGGAACGAGGCGTCATCCGCCTCTTCACGCCGCTCGACGCCGACGATCACGGCGGTACCGTCGTTGATCCCTTCACCACTCACCTCGGCGAGAATACCGTCGTTGAGGCCGACCTGGACCTTGATCGACCGAGTCGTATCACCTTGTGCCACCCACAAGATGCCCTCTTTCGCCCCAGACGAACTTGGCATGTCGTGACCACGTCCACGACTTGCCAACAGGCGAGCATATTCTTCTCGCTCCTCGGGAACGACCTGGAGGGGTTTCGGCTGCCATCTCAGCGCGGACTTCGGGACGAGGAAGACACCTCGATGCCCTTCGACCTCAAATTCCACCCGCGCTGTGAGGTAAGGCAGAAGTCGACCGCTCGCGTTGTCGACCGCCACGACGACGGTATAGGTCACGACATTCTGGACCATGCTCGCGTTCAGGCGAATCTGCGAGACTTTGCCCTGGAACGGTTCGTTCGGGAAGGGGCCGACGGTGAATCGGACGATCTGATTGGGGTGGATCGATCCGATATCTGTCTCGTTGACCGAAGCCCAAATCTCCATCCGGCTCAGGTCTTTGGCGATCAGGAATAGACTCGGTGCGTTCAGACTGGCGACGACGGTCTGGCCGATATTCACTCGGCGATCGAGGATCACCCCTTTCACCGGCGACCTGATCGTAGTGTATCCGAGGTTGGCCGTCGCCTCTTCGAGATTGGCCCGGGCGACCGAGACGACGCTCTCGGCGACGAGCAGGGCTGCGGTCGAGGTCTCGTGTGCGGCCAGGGCGCTGTCGTGATCCTGGGGTGCCAAGAAGCCCGGTCCGCGCGACTGGATCTTGCGGTTCCGTTCCATGTCACGCTCGGCCTGGCGGAGCTTGGCCTTCGCCTGCTGAACGTCAGCTTCGTCGCGTGCGAGGCTCGCTCGCATCTGGGAGACTCTGGCTTTGTAGAGCTTGTCTTCCAGTTGGGCGAGGACCGTTCCTTTGTCGACCTTCGTGCCGTAGCTGATCGTCTTGGCGCGATCGCCGGGGTCTTCGCCGAAGCTAATGATCTCGCCAGCAACCTGTGCACCGACGTCAACGACCTCTTCCGGCTCAAGGGTCCCGGTCGCACTGATGGTCGTCATCAGGTCGCCTTTACGGACTGTGGTCGTCCGGAAACGAGGTCGATTCGACCTGGCGTCGTCCCAGTACCAGTAACCGATAGCTCCCCCCGCCCAGAGGACGGCGATGATCGCGAGAAGCTTTTTCATGCCGGATTCCCCGTGTATCGAGGCTGCTCTAAGCCGAGGCCTTCTTCCTGGCCCGGAGCGAAATCGGTGAGGATCATCCCTTCACGGAGTCGAATGAGGCGGTCGGCGACGTCGTAATATTCTTCGTCATGGCTAATCACGAGCAGGGCCTTTCCCGCGTCTCGCAGTTTGGGGAGGATTTCATGATAGAAGGCTCTCTTGAATTGGGGATCCTGGTTGGCGGCCCACTCGTCGAAGATGCAGATCGGCCGGTCTTCGAGACACGCGTTGAGCAGCGCGAGACGACGTCTCTGGCCTTGCGAGAGGTCGAGGGTCGAATAGGCGAGGTCGTTATAGGAGACCCGACCGCTTAAGCCTAGCCGCTCCAGTCCGGCGCGGGCGAGCTTTTCAAGACCGGGCCGGTCGAGCCCGATATGGTCTTTGAAGACATGGCCGTCGGCGAAGAGTACCGAGAACATCTGCCGATAGGCCGGGCGTTCCGCAATGGTGATGGCGCGTCCATCGACCTCGATCTGACCACCATCCGGCTCGTAGAGGCCTGCCAAAACCTTCACCATCGTCGTCTTGCCGCTACCGTTGCCCCCGGCGAGGATGACCAACTCGCCTGGGTGCAAAGTCAGATCAATCGGTCCCAGCGAGAAGCCGTCGCGGCCGGAATCGCCGGAATAGGCATAGGTCACGCCTTCGAGTCGCAGAGCCTGACGGATCGCGGGGATCGCCACTCCGGTCGGAGATGCGGTCACTTGCGAAGGGGTCTCGATTTCGAGCGAGGGGATGAGTGCCTCAACCCGGTTGATCGACGCCCTTGCACGTCCCATGACAGGCATCCAGGTGAGGATCACGTCGAGAGGCCCCATGAGGTAGAGCACGACAAGAACGACTCCCGCGAGGGTCGCCCGGTCAAGCACGACGATCGCGGGCAGGAGGAAGAGGAGACCCCCGAGGAACCCGAAAAAAGCGAGCTGGCCCCAGCCCTCGGCCATCGCGAAGAGAGTCTGACCGGAGACGACGCGGTCGCGGACCGTCGCGGCGGCAGGGATAAGACCTTGTTCCAGGAAGGCATCGCTCCGGTCGCGATTCTGCTTGAGTTCGCGGAACCCATCGATCAGCGTTCGAAGGTGTCCCACCAGAATGTCTTGTCCTGTGCGAGCCGCCCGGAGATGGCCTCTCGCGGGCGATATGATCGCGATATAGAGCAGGATGGCGAGCGGGGCGAACACGACTCCGCAGCCGAGCACAAGCGGAGACAGCCAGCCGACGAACGCGAAACAGATCGCAATCAGTGGCAGATTGATCAGGATTTGCGGCATTCCAACCAAGGCATACGAAATGATCTCGACGTCCTCGGTCAAGATCGCCAGGAGCGACGATTTCTCGATCGCCTCGAACCTCGCCAGCGGGAGTTGCAAGATCTTCCGGCAGACCAACGTCCGGAGATCAGAGACCGCCGCTTGCGAGAGCCGAGCCATGGCAACCTGCGAGACATATCTCGTCGCCGCGACGAGGAGGAAGAGGCTGGCGAAGGCCCAGGCGAGCAATACGCTTGAGCCCGTCTGGCGACTCAGCTCGGCATGAATCAGCGCAATCATCGCAACGCCGCCTGCGCCGCTGACCACCGCTGCTCCGATCGAGAGGATGACAACCCCACGCGATCTCCGAAGCAAGAAGCCCAAGAGTTTCATCGCGGGATACTCCCTCGTCCGTCGAGTTCGTCATTCAAAATCGCGGCGAGCATCGCAAGCCCCGGTGCCTTCAAGATACCGTAATGGTCACCGAGGATCGTATGGCTCGTCACGCGTCCAGGGGCCAGTCGCCCCCACCCCAGCGAGGGGTCGATCGACACGTCGGTGCGATTGCCGGCCCGGAAGACTGTCAACCGGCCCATATAGGGCGTCGAAGGGGCATAGCGGGCACCGGCGATGACGTTCGCCCGCAACACTTTTAACAACCGTCCGACCCGTTCCGGCCCGGATTCGAGCGGATAGATGCGATCGAGTTTAAGGAGACGGAAAAGGAACTCTTTACGTTCGTGGGGGTCAATGCGAAGCATATGAGCCTTCAAACGACGCATCCCGCCCGCCAGGCCCCGGACCATCTCCTCACCGAAGGCCGACAGAACCATCGCATCCTCGAGCGGATCGCCCCCGAAAAGAGTCCCAATCTCCAGACTTCCCAGACTTTCCGCTAGTTTTTGAAGTTTCGGTGAGATTTTGGGTCCACTCGGCGACGGGGCTTCGACGTCGATCAAGGCGACGGTCGCGACCGACTCCCCCAGGTCGGAGAGTTGCCGCGCCATCTCGTAGGCGATCAAGCCGCCCAGCGACCATCCGCCCAGGTGATAAGGCCCGTCAGGCTGTTGCTGACGCAACGCCCGGACATAGCGCGACGCCATGTCCTCGATCCGGGCGAGCGGTGCCGTATCTTCGTCGAGTCCCTCAGACTGGAAGGCGTAGAAAGGTCGGTCGCCGAGTTCACGGGCCAGATCTTGAAAGCAGTAGACGATCCCGCCGGAAGGATGGACGCAAAAGAAGGGGTGCCCCGATTTTCCCGAACCGATCGCAACCAACGGTCCCGACCTCTCTGATGGTATGTCGCCGGCGTGCAAGAGCACCGAAAGTTCCGCGATGGTCGCTCCCCGGAAGAGCGACGTGAGCGGTAATCTGCGGTCAAACTCTTGTTCGATCCTCGCCAAGAGACGAATCGCCAGCATCGAGTGGCCGCCGAGGTCAAAGAAGTCATCAGTCACTCCGATCGGCCGCACCGCAAGGATCTCTTCCCAGAGAGAAATGAGGCGAGCCTCAACGTCATCTCGTGGCGCGACCACCTCTCGCTCGAGTCCCGTATCGGCCCGATCGGGACGAGGTAATCTTGATCGATCGACCTTGCCCGAAGGGGTCAGGGGCAAGGCGTCCAGACGGATGATCGCTGAAGGGACGAACTGCCGAGGGAGACGATCCTTGAGGTCATGCCGCAACGAAAAAACGTCGATACTTTGCCCCTCTTGGGGAACGACATAGGCCACCAGGCCGCCGTCATAGGCAGTCACCACGGCTTGGCGGATACCGGGGAAGTCGAGAAGCGCCGATTCGACTTCTCCCGGTTCGACTCGGAAGCCGCGGACCTTCAACTGGTCGTCTATTCGGCCGTGGAATTCGAGAGACCCATCGGGCCGCCAGCGGGCGAGGTCTCCGCTCCGATACAGACGTGCCCCGGGCTCACCGAAAGGGTCGGGCACGAACCGTTCGGCCGTCAGTGCCGGTCGGCCGAGATAACCGCGGGCCACCCCCGCGCCGCCAATATAAAGGTCGCCCGTCACGCCGATCGGCTGGGGACGCATCCGGGAGTCGAGCACATGAACCTTCACGTTCGCAATTGGACCGCCGATCGGGAGCGAATCGGGCTCCGATCCGGGCAGCGGCTCATAGGCGGTGGCGATGACGGTGGCCTCGGTCGGGCCGTAGGTGTTAATCCATCGAATCCGGTCTCCGCCCAGATCCCTCCACGCCGTGTAGGTCGCGGTCAGTGCTTCCTCTCCGCCGACGACGACCAGTCGCAAACCCTCTGGCAATCGCGAGTCTGCTTCATCCAGGCCAGCTACCCAGGCGTGCCAGTACGCTGTCGGCAGGTCAAGGACAGTGATCCCCTCACTCCCTATCCACTCCGAGAACTCGACCGGTGGCAGGAGATCCTCACTCCGAAAGACGACCGACGCCCCGACCGACCATGCCGGGAAAATTTCCTCGACGGCGATGTCAAAGCTCAGTGACGCGAATTGCAAGACCCGGTCGGCGGCAGAGAGGTCGAAGAGTCGAGCTGTCGCGATAGCATGATTGACGACCGAACGATGCGTCACCACGACCCCGCGCGGTATGCCTGTTGATCCGGACGTATAGATTACATAAGCGGGGTGATCCGGGTCGAGCGCGAACTCCAGGCGGCCTTCGTCAACCTCCTGATCCGAATCGACGCAGAGGACTACCAATCCGTCCCGTCGGCCGACTAAGTCGCGATCGGTCAGCAAGACGCGAATTCCCGCGTCGACGATCATCGATTCGATCCGGACATGCGGATAGGAGGGGTCGAGCGGAAGATAGGCGGCGCCCGCTTTCAATGTCGCCAAGATCGCGACGGGCAGGTCGAGCGAACGCTTCATTTCGATACCGACCAGAGTCTCTGGCCCGACACCGAAGGCCCGCAGGCGATGTGCAAGCCTCTCGGCTCTCCGATCAAGCTCGCGATACGTGAGTGATATTCCCTCGAATACCACCGCGATGGCGTCCGGGGTGCGGTCGACCTGGGCTTCAAACAGGCCATGCAAAGTCATGTCGGCCGGTGTAGGCACGACAGTCGCGTTCCACCTAGCCAGGGCCGTTCGATCGGCTTCCGTGGTCAGATCGATTTCGAAAACTCGACGCTCGGGCCCAGACACGACGGCCGCCAGCAAGATCTCAAAGCGAGCGAGGAGGCGGTCGATCGTCGCCTCGTCGAAGAGGTCGGTCGCATACTCAAACGAGCCGATGAAGCCGTCGGAGGTCTCGGCGATCGCCAGCGAGAGGTCGAACTTCGCCGTTCCTGTGCCGGCCTCGCCGCCGAATGAGTCGAGGGTCAGTCCATCGGGGACTACGTCGGGAATCTGGTTGTTCTGGAGGACGAACATCGCCTGGAAGAGCGGGGTCCGGCTCAAGTCACGCTCGGGCTGGAGTGCCTCGACGACCAGTTCCAGCGGCAGATCCTGATGCTCATACGCCCCGAGCGCGGCCTCTCGGACGCGGGCGACTAATTCGAGAAAGGTCGGCTCGCCCGAAAGATCTGCACGCAAGGCAAGCATGTTGATGAAATAACCGATCATGGTCTCGGTTTCGCTGCGATTGCGGTTGGCGATCGGCGAGCCGACGGCGAACGAATCCTGTCCGCTGGTGCGGGAGAGGAGTAGTTGGAAGGCCGCCAGAAAGACCATGAACGGCGTCGCCCCCTCTCGCCTTCCCAGGTCGATCAGGGCCTCGGAGAGAGGTCGGGGCAACGAAAAGTGTCGGACATCTCCCCGAGACGATCGGACGGCGGGGCGAGGCCGGTCGGTCGGTAGTTCGAGCGGTCGGACCCCGTCAAGGTGCTGTCGCCAGAAGTCGATGAGGGTGTCTCGGGCCTCTCCTTGAAGTCTCAATCGCTGCCATGCCGAGTAGTCGGCGTACTGAAAGGCAGGCTCGGCCAGCGGCGAGGCGCGGTCGTCGCGGCAGGCGGCATAAATCGCCGAGAGTTCTCCGGCTGCGACCCCGAACGACCAGCCATCGGTGATAATGTGATGCATTGTCAGAAGTACTGCATGGTCACCCTCGCCGAGCACAAAGAGGGTCGCGCGAAGCAGGGGGCCGGTGACTAGGTCGAAAGGTCGGCGCATTTCCGCGTTTGCGAGGCGTTCGGCCTCGGTCCGGCGACAGTCAGCCGCCATCCCCAACAGGTCAACGGTCTCCAGAGGCACGGAGAGGCTCGGCGCGATGATCTGGACCGGCCGGCCGTCGATCGTCGTGAACGTCGTCCGCAGCGCCTCATGACGTCGCACGACCTCGTTCAGGCTCCGTTCCAGGGCCTTCAGATCGAGAGGGCCGACGATCCGAATTGCAGCCGAGACGTTGAACGCCGCCTGGCCTGGGGTGAGTTGGTCGAGATACCAGAGCGACTCTTGAGCGAAGGAGAGGCGGGGCGCGACGTCGCGAGCGACGCGGCGTATCGGCGGGGTGGCGAGGGCCCCATGAATCGATGGCCGCGATTCGAGCCGGGCGGCGAGTGTGGCTACAGTCGGGGCTTCAAACAAGAGCCGGACAGGAACCTCGACTCCGAATGCGTCACGAAGCCGGGACGCGGCCTGCGTCGCCAGGAGCGAGTGGCCGCCGAGGTCGAAAAAATTGTCGAGCGACCCGATGCGATCAAGACCCAGGACTGCGGCCCAGACGGTCGCAACTTTCTCTTCGCCCTCGGTGCGTGGGGCGATGAAAGAGGTTGATTTCGATCTCGGAGTTTCGAAACCGAGGGCCAGCAAGGCCGCCCTGTCCGCTTTTCCGTGGGCGGTCAGCGGGATACGCTCGACGGTCACGAACGAAGCCGGAATCATGTAGGCGGGTAGTTTCGCCTTGAGCCGATCTCGCAGTTCGGCGGCTTCGAGGCTCTTGGACGTTTGTGGCACAACGTAAGCGACGAGCTTACGGTCGTCTCCGTCGCCGCGGGGGAGCACGACCGCTTCTAGAACGTCTGAAAGACGTAAGAGAGCCGATTCGATCTCGCCAAGCTCGATCCGGAACCCGCGAATCTTGACCTGATGGTCCGACCGGCCGACGTAGTCGAGTTCTCCATCCGGTCGCCGTCGGGCCAGGTCGCCCGACTTATAAAGTCTTGCACCCGGCTTTTGACCGAACGGATCGGGGACGAAACGCTCGGCCGTGAGGATGGGGTCGTCCAGATAGCCGCGTGCCAGGCCGTCACCACCGACATAGATTTCGCCAACGACTCCGATCGGCACGGGTTCGAGTCGGGGATCGAGCAAATAGAGCCGCAAGTCGGAGATCGGTCGACCAATTGGGCATCCGGAGGGGCCGTAGTCGAGATCGTCTGCGGTAATTGGGCGGTACGTGACATGAACTGTCGTTTCCGTGATCCCGTACATATTAATCAAATGTGGATGGGTGTCACCGTGCCTCGAGAACCAGCCCCGAAGACTCTGTAGCTCCAACGCTTCGCCCCCAAAGATGACGAATCGAAGCGCGAGATCGATTTCGGAAGGCAGCGTCTCCTCGGCGTGACAGAGTTGGCGAAAGGCCGAAGGCGTCTGGTTCAGGATCGTGACCTGTTCGTCTCTGAGCAGGGAGAGGAAAGCCTCGGGCGATCGGCTGACCCAATAGGGCACGATGACGAGTCGTCCGCCGAAGAGGAGCGCTCCCCAGATCTCCCAGACCGAGAAGTCGAAGGCAAACGAGTGGAACAGGGTCCATACGTCCGACTCGCCGAAC
>JANXSY010000076.1 GCA_025356435.1 Isosphaeraceae bacterium
GCCAGAATCGGCCGAGGCCGAGGTTGACGAATTGCCAGCCCAGCACGGCCAGTCCGAGCGTGAAGGCGAGCAGGCGATAGGGGCGGAGCGCCGGTCGGTCCATCATCGCCTCGTCTTGTAGCCGATGGCTTTGAGCGCGGACTCGGCGGCGGCAAGGTGGTCGCCCTGGAGTTCGATCACGCCATCTTTGACAGTCCCACCCGAGCCGCAGCGGGCCTTGAGCTTGGCCGCGAGGTCGACGAGGTCGTTGCCGTCGGGATCGAGGTCAGAGATCGCCGTCACATGCTTTCCCTTGGGCCGCTTCTCGAGCTTGAGCCGCGCGGTCTGGGTCTCGGGGGGGAGCCGCTTCGGCGTGTTGACCGGCGGCGGGCAGCCACACTCGGTTTCGGGCTTGCCGCATCGGTCGCAGGTTGGTGGTCGGTCCCAGGGGGTTCCGGCGAAGAGGCGTCCCATGGATAAGGCTCAATCCTGCGAGTAGCGGGGTGTGATAAAGGTGCCGAGCGACCCGCGCTTCGCATAGAGGAAGCGAAGATGGCCGTCGAGATGGCTGATATATCCGGCCAGCAGCTTGGCGAGCGACTTCGGGCCGTCTTCCGTGTGCTGGCCGACGCGGGCGAAGTCGGCCTCGGTGCATTTGCGGAGGATGCGGACCATCCACTTGCGGTTGGCGGCGAAAAGGGCGACCCCCTCGTCCACCGGCATCGCGTTCGAGTCGAGCCGGATCATCCAGGCGTTCTCGTCGTAAGCCTGGAGCGTCGGGTTTTCCTCGGCGATCACTCGCTTCATCCGCTCGATGCCGACACTGTCGCTATCGACCATATGTGCGACCAGTTCGGCGACACTCCAGATGCCTGGGCCAACCCGTTCGCTCGCCTTCTCGGGCGTGACCCCAGCCACGGCGGTGGCGAGCAGACGTCCCCCCATCTCATAGCGGTCAATCACGTCAGCGACATTCATCGATCCGACTCCTCGTCAGCGTTGGCCCCGGCTGCATCCTTGCGCCAGATGGCCAGTTGCGTATGCGTGTATTCCAGGAACCAGATCTCGTCCTCGACCCCAAGTTCTTCGGCGAATCGGTGGGCGACGAGGTGATTGACGACTGCGAGCGACACCGCAAAGAACTCGGCCTGCTGAACGGCGGTGTCACTGCCCTCGTTGTGAAAGATGAACCGGATGACCAGAACCCGCTCGTCGACCGGGCCGTTGGGAGAGAGATAACGGCCATCCATCTCGTAGATCGAATACCCTCGCGAGGCCCGGCAGAGGGTCTTGATCCAACCCTCCTCGTCGAATGCCTGGTCGGCCTTGCGGTGGTCAAGGATCGTCCGCTTGACGAACGGGATCTTGCGGATCGCGTCCTCGTTGAACAGGTCTTCGAGCACCTCCTGCACCTTGCCGAAATAGCCGAGCTTCTTCGGTAAGATCACCTCATACATCCGTGCTGACTTCGGACCTTCCTGGTGATAGCCTGCCATGCGGGGGGTCTCGCGGTGTAACGCTGGTCAATCCCGACCAGTGTATCCGCACCCGAGGGGCCTGCCCAGACGGGATGATCGACCAGAAAAGATGAGTGATGCGGCAAGAGGTCCGTGTCCTTTGGATTGATTCAAGAGGCACAAACCGCTATAATCCCATTGTTCTCTATGTTGATGCAGTTACTGATATTTAGCCTGAATTTGGCTCGACCTGACCGAGGAGGCCCGGACGCGATGGACGTGGAACGCCAGGGGATCGACAAGCCCCTCAGCAAGGTTGAGGCCATCAAGGCTGCGAGCCAGTATCTCTATCAGCACATCGCCGACGAAGTGCAGAACGGCACGACGCATTTCAGCGAAGACGCCGTCACGATCCTCAAGTTTCATGGATCTTATCAACAAGACGACCGCGATATCCGCACCCAGATGAAGCGCGAGGGGAAAGAGAAGGCGTTCGAGTTCATGATCCGCGTCCGCATCCCCGGCGGCAAATGCAACGCAGCGCAGTATCTGGCGAACGACCACCTCTCGCAGACCGTCGGCAATGGCACGCTCAGGATCACGACCCGGCAGGAGCTTCAGCTCCACGGCGTGCTCAAGACCGACCTCGCCACGACGATGCGGACGATCAACGAGACCCTGCTCTCGACGCTCGCGGCGTGCGGCGATGTTGAGCGCAACGTCCTCTGCTGCCCCGCACCCCTGGACGACGGCATCCGACGGGCGATGCAGGCCGACGTCGATCGATTCACCTCGCACTGCTCGCCCCGGTCGACGGGCTACTATCAGGTCTGGCTCAACGGCGAGAAGGTCGAGAGCCTGCTGCCCGATCCCGAGCCGGTGAAGGTCGTCACGCCCGGAGACGACGCCGTCGAACCGATCTACGGCAAGTCCTACCTCCCGCGCAAGTTTAAGACGGCCTTCGCACTGCCCGAAGACAATTGCACCGATATCCACGCCAATGATCTTGGATATCTGGCGATCGTCGAAGATGGCGTGCTTGTCGGTTATAACGTACTCGCCGGCGGTGGGCTGGGTACGACACCAAGCGCCGATAAGACGTTCCCCTACCTCGCCAAGCCGCTGGCGTTCGTCACTCGCGAAGAGATCCTCGCCATTGGCGAGGGGGTCCTGAAGGTCTATCGCGACTTCGGCAATCGCTCCGACCGCAAGCGCGCCCGGCTCAAATACATCATCCACGACTGGGGGATGCCGACGTTCCGCGCCAAGGTCGAGGAATATCTCGGCCGCAAGCTCGAAGACCCCAGGCCGGTCCAGGTGAGCGATGTCGACGACCATCTTGGCTGGCACGAGCAGGGCGACGGCAAGCTCTGGATCGGTATCCCGATCGAGAATGGCCGGATCAAGGATGACGGCGACTTCCGCCTCGCGACCGGCCTGCGGACGTTCTTCCAGACTTACGCAACCCCGGCGCGATTCACCTGCCAGCAGAAGGTGCTCCTGACCGACATCGAGCCCGGACGCAAGGCCGAGGTCGAGGCGCTGCTGGAAGCTCACGGGATCGCGAGGGTAGAGCGGGTGTCGACGGTCCGTCGGTGGTCGATGGCGTGCGTCGCCTTCCCGACCTGCGGTCTCGCCATAACCGAAGCCGAACGGGCCTTGCCGACCGTGATGGATCGGCTCGAAACCGAGTTGAAGACGCTGGGACTTGACTCCGACCGATTCACTGTGCGGATGACAGGCTGCCCCAACGGCTGCGCCCGGCCTTACAACTCCGACATCGGCCTTGTCGGCCGTTCAGCCTCGAAGAATCCCGACGGAACCCCCGGACCCGGCACCTATACCGTCTTCCTCGGCGGCCGGACCCAGGGCGACCGACTCAACGTCGAATTCAAGGATTACGTCCCGTTCGACAAGGTCGTCGACGAACTCGTCCCCGTCCTCACGCGTTACAAGGCCGAGAGGATCGACGACGAATCCTTCGGCGACTTCTGCCACCGGATCGGTGTTGAGACGCTCGCGGGGATCGCCAGCGAGGTCTGAGTCCGAGCCTTCGAGATCTCAGGAAAACAAGCGACCCGACCGTGTCGAAATTCGACGCGGCCGGGTCTTCCTGTTAACTGAGATGTTGCGGTTCAAGCGGTCCGACGGCGGCGGAATGCGAAGGCCGCGACGCCGAGAAGGCCGAGCGAGGCGGAGACGACCGTTGCGGGTTCGGGGGTCGCGATGGTGGAGTCGGGGAACTGGACATTTCCCTGGAAGAGAAACTCGTGCGACTCGCCACCCCCTCGGATCGTCCTACCGATGATCGTGCCGTCGATGTTGCCACCAGCGAAGTTGATATCGGTAAAGGGAGCGAGGACGCTACTCTGTATCCCGACGCCGTTGCTTGTCAGGGTCGTGGCGTTGCCGCCGTTGTAGAAATTGAAGAGAATATGCTGACGATCGACATTGTTGAGCGTGAAGCCAAAATTACTCATCGACGCCAACGGACCATCGACGTTAATGACTACAGTCTCTTGCGCCTTGCCCGTGATGGTGAAGGAGTTTGTGTTCGAGAGCATCGCGCCAGTGATGTGATAAATATCCTGCTGAGTATTCGTCCCGGTGAGAATCAACGCACCGAGCATATGGTTGGACGTATTGCCCGTGAAGTTGACGTTCCCCGTCGTACCCAAGGCGTCGAGTTTGCCGGAGAGTGTCTTCAGGAAGCTGCTTTCAGAAACGAAATTGATAGGTAGGACAGGTGCCGGCAAAGTTACATGATTGCTCGTTCCAGAGAACGGTATGTAACTGTCATGGTTCGTAAATGTTCCGCCGTAGTAAATGTTGCCATTTAGGTATCCACCACCACCGATTGACAGGTTCCCTACTGAGGTGATGTTCAGCGATCCCGAGGGACCTGTGTAGTTGATATTTCCTCCGGCGAGGACATTACTACCCTGCGTCCCGTAGCCCCTCGTCAGATCGCCGCCAACCTTCAAAGTCCCTGTGACCGTGCCTTCGACTGAGGCATTTCCCTGAATCCCCACGTTGCCGTTGATCGTGGTACTGCCGTTCCGGTAGTCGCCCCCGACAACGAGATTATCGATGGAGGGATTATTTGGCTGATTTGAGGCGACCGAATAAGAACCTGACCCATCGAGATATCCTGAATTGATTGTCCCACCCGGGTCAAACTTTCCGCCGACAGCAACACGTCCGAGCGAGTCCGTTCCCGACTGAGTAAAATTACTGAGCGTGAAGACGTTGTAATTGTTGGCGGTTCCGAGTAGCCCGGCGTTGGCCGATACGCCAAAGCATGAGCATAATAGAAAAGTTGAAATTAGATAATAATTGTGCATACCTTATTCATTTCTGTGTAATGTGATCGACCTGACGAAAGTAATCTTGAGAACGGGACGACTTCTCGTCACCGAATTACAGCAATCCGAGAGGAACATTAGACTCAGGCTTGAAATCTCCAGGCCAGAACCGAATCAAAAGTGTCAGTTCCGCAAGCAGTAGCGTCTCGTTGCGTTCAACTCCCATCCTCGGAAGGCAACCCTAATCGCAGAATCAATCGGCATTGGTGCAGATGTTCGCGTGGTGCTTTGTGTCATCGGAACAGTGAGCGAGTTCAACAGAATTTCAATGCCGATGTTCGATCCATCAAACGCGACAGGGAATCATTGGTCAGTCATGCCAATAACGACGATTGTGAAAATTCCACTTTGTAGATGTACGCACCGACTCTCAAATAGGAAAGGTTGTTCATTAAAAATTTTCGTCACAAGATGACGCGTTGTCGGGTTCGTTGAGGAAAATTGGTCCAATTGGCGATCTCATCTGATAGGGTCTGGGTTAACGTGCCGGCCAACCGGGGGGAGTGTTTGGGGATCTCCCTTGATACCGTAGGCCTCAATGTGGTAAGTTCGTGTATTCGCCGGGGCCCTGCATCCCGGCTGTGGTTTTTTGTCGATGCCTCGAACAGGCCCGACCCTCCGAGCCTTGGAACCAGCCGATGCCGAATTCTCCGTCAGCGATCAAACGCCTCAAGCAGAGCCAGAAGCGCCGGCTTCACAACCGGATCACGAAGAAGTTGATCAAGACTTATGGTAAGCGCGCTATCGCTGCCGTGGTGGCCAAGGAGTTCGAAAAGGGCGAGTCCGACCTCCGCCTGACGATCTCGAAGATCGACAAGGCCGGCGTCCGTCGGGTTCTCCATCCGAACACCGCCGCTCGCCGCAAGAGCAAGCTGAGCCGCGACTTCACCGCTGCTGTCGTTAAGGCCCGGGCCTCGGCCTGAGTCCAATGCGACCAATCGGACGTTGACCGCAACGCGGAGGGATGACGGGGAAACGGCGGTGCCTCATTTCACCGAGTCGATCCCCGACATCTTCACGGCCTTAGGCCGGCAATCCGCATCGGCTCGTCCCCCCGCCGAACTCGGATCGTTTGAATCTGTGGCCGCAGCGTTTCTGACGCGAGCGGCCGACGAGAGAATTACCTCCCAGATTATCAAGGCCCTACGCGATTCGGGCTTGATGGCGCCGACACAACTCGCCGAGGCCGATCCGGTCGAGGTTGAAGACCTGTTCCGCACAAGCGGCGCACGGTCGTTGGTCAAGCTGGTCAGGCCTCTGCTGAAGCTGGCACAGTGGTTCGCCGCCACCCTCGACGACGACGATGATGTCGTCCTATCCGTCCCGACAGAGTCGCTACGGGATGGCCTGCGCTCTGTGAATGGGATCGGTCCCGCAACGGCTGATGCGGTCTTACTCGAAGGGTTTGGCCGCGCGGCCTATCCCGTCGATCGCGCAACCTATCGGATCTTGGTCCGGCACGGCTGGATCGATTTGGGCGTCGAGTATGATGAGGTTCGATCGCTGATCGAAGGGGCCTTGGGCGACGACCCTGCGACCCTGGCCTGGCTCTCTGCGGAGTTCGCAACGCTCGGACGGCTCACCTGTCGCGCGACTGTCGCCAAGTGCGATCGCTGCCCGCTCCGCAGTCTCCTACCAGAGAGCGGGCCGCTGGGGGATTCGTGAAATCCCTTTATTTCGGCGATCCGGGGGCCGCCGGCCCAGCGACGGGGGCCGGTGCCAAGGTGGGCGGTAGGGCATTTGCCGGGGCGGATGGACCTGAGTCGGTCTTCGGGACGTCGATCGGGTTCGGGAGCACCGAAGAGCTGTCGCCCTTAGCGGCCTCTGCCTTCTTTCGCATCGTCTCTTCTTGGATGGCCCGGTCGAGGAAGGTAAGGAGGTCGTCGGTACCGTCCTGAACGTTCGGTGCCCCCGCAGGGGCCTGGAAGGCGAACGTCTCGGGCTTGAGGTCCGGGTTGAGCTTGAGGTTCTTGTACGCCAGAACGATTCGGCTCGGGTCGACCTTCGGCGGTGGGATCTTGGGTCCGATCGGGCGACCATCAGGGCCGAGCCGGCGGAAATCCTGATTGCCGAGCATCGAGGGGGCGTTGCCGACCATCTCGATCTTGAGCGGCCAGCCGTCGTCCTGACCGATCCAGACGTAGACGTTGCTGGGGATATAGGGGGGTAGGGGGGCAGTGGCCGAGGGGGGCTGCTGGCCGGGGCCGACGAGTCCTGAGCGGTCTTTCCACTGGCCTCGAATAATCCAGACCTTCTTGCCCTCGAACGTGTCGTCGGCTTTCTGGTCAAACCGGACTGTCTTGCGTAGCCCGACGAGCATTGCTTCGGGGCCGGCGAATCCGATCCGCGTGGCGATCATCTCGCGGAGCGGTGAACCTTCGAGAACGGGGTCGTTCAGCTTCTTGAGGATCGCGGGGATCGTCATCTTGGTGTAGGACTGCGTGTCAAGCACCTGGCGGAATTCCCACAAGGTCGTGCCGTCGCAGACTTGCAGAGTCGTCGCGGGAGTGTCGCCTAGGCCGGAGACCGCGAGCTTGAGATAGATGCGATAGTTCGAGGCCTTGAGGTAGTTCCCCTTGATCTCAAACTTCTGATTGAGCATGTCGACCGTCTGAGCAATATCCGCCGAGAACGAGACGATCTTCTTGAGCCGTGCGATCGACTTATCGAGGACCTCTTCGGCGGGGGTTGCCGGCTCTTCCTTGGCGAGTCCGGGGACGGGAATCCCGCCCTGAACGCCTGCTGGTTTAGCGACGGTTCCGCCTGGATTCTGCGCCAAGGCCCCGAAGGGTAGGAGCAGTCCCAAGGCGAGCAAAGCGATCAAGGGGACGAGGCGGATGTTGGGCATAGGAGGGTTATAGGGTATTTTCTCAAGGGTCTGATAGGGAATGCCCGATCATATCGCTAGGCGTCTCGGGACGCAAGTCTGGTGGGCGTTGTCCCAGGCGTGGAAGTGAGGGAGGAAGACGGAGAGCCGAGGGCAAGATGCGGGGAATAAATAGGGGTTTCTGGTCCTCGGACGCTCTTACCGTATCGCTTTCCGCTCTCTGTCTTCCCGGTCCGCGATCCGTCGAGGTTTCGGAGGAACCCTCGGCCATTTCGGGGGCCAAGCGTCAGTCAGTCAGTCACTAGGATGGTGCGTGTTCTCCCCGACCGGCCCCGCTCGCACCGAAGGGCGGAGGCGGAGGCTCGTTGGGGCTCAAGGAGGTCTCATGAATACTCTCGCATTGCTGCTCGTGGCTGCGGCGACGACTGGGGATGGTCTGGCCAAGCCTCACGTCGGCGGCCTGAAGCTCTTCCGTCACAACGCCGTGGTTGAAGGACCGGCCCCGCCGGGCGGACCGATGGTCATGCCCCCGGGTGGCGGTGGTCCGGGCGGCCCGCAGGCCGGTCGCCGATTCCCGAACGTCCGTAGCCAGATCACGTTCCTTGACCCCAAGGACATGAAGATTAGCTGGCAGACAGCCGCTGCACCTGGCGGCGAGAAGGTCTACACCCCCGGTCTGAGCGTGCCGGATCGATATAACTTTCACCAGGGTTTTATCTACCGGCTGAGGATCTCGGAGTTCGGTCGGGGCGGGGCTGTGCTCTACCCGACGATCGAAGTTGCCCCGTCGACCCCGGCCACCGACGCCTACCTGACCCACAACGCGATCCCGGTCCAGTTCACGTCCGAGGATTTCGATCAGGTTATCGATGGTGGCAACTTCGTCACGAAGGTGATCTATCTTCCCGATGCCAAGTACCAAGAACTGGCGATCTCCGGCGTGCCCGAGACCCTCGTCTCGACGCGACTTGAGCCCGGCGTTGACCCGATCATTGAGGCCGACAAGCGAGGCACGATCCTCCTGATCGTCCGCCTGGGCAGCATCAACCTCGAAATGAACAACGGCCCAGTGGGCGCGGCCGTCGTGACCCCGTCTGTGGAAAGCGTGCCCGTCGAGGGCGTCGCACCGAACGTCATCATCCCGCCGACCGGTGCCACGCTCATCCCGAATCCCGCCGTCGAACCCGCCGTGTCGCCGCTGGCCCCGGCTCCGGCCCCGGTCGTCCCCAAGCCGGTCGCTCCCACCCCGGTGCCCACGACCCCGGCACCGGCCGTCGTCCCGAACCCGGTCCCGGGTGAGGTGAGCCTCTCCCCGGCCCCGGCGCTCGAGCCCGCCCTGGCAGTCCCGGCCGTTGAGGCCCCGTTGCCCGTCCCGGCGTCGCCGAGCAACTGACGCCGTTCCCCCGAGGCTGGGTTATCCGACCCGGCCTCGTGGGACCAGAAACTCACACCATCGCCCCGGCGGAACGCGTGAACGACCGCGGCCTGCCGGGGCATTCGACGTAGGCAGAGAGCACGGTGGGTTCCGCGGAGTGGTCCCACCCCACCCCTACAGCCTCCGATCAGGAACTCCCCCACAATGAGCCGTACAGGATCGATCCGTCACGCTGGCCCACCCGTGCGCCTCGCCCTGTCGCTGGGCCTGTTGCTGGCGGGATTCGTCGGCTCGGCGATGGCACAGGATAAGCCCCCTCAATCGCCCATCACGTCGAGCCCCGTCGCCGAACCCGACGAGTCGGCCCCCGGCACGGCGACGACCGTCGAAGGTCCGGCCGAGCCGACGCTTGCCGACGACATCCAGGTCGTCCGGTTCCAAGGTCCGTCCGGCCTGAAGATCGATGTGCTCGGCCCCACGCCCGAGCCGGTCCCCCAGGGCGACGGCCAGGGAGTGGCGACGGTCGGCCTCAAGGTGGGCGTCGGCTACAAGTTGCGGATCTCGAACATCCCGGATCGGCCCGAAGCCGAGTTGTTCCCAGTGATCGAGGTGGTCGGGCACCTGCACCGGCCTGCGAAGATCGACCCGGGCAAGTTCCCGATCCGTGTCGCCTTCACCGCCGAAGACCTCTTCGATGCCGTTGACCGAGGTCGGCTGATCACGCAGGTGGTCTATCTCGAAGACCCCGACCAGGCCCTCCCCATCCGGACCGCGAAGGACGAGCCTCCGAGTGTCATGCTTAACCCGGCCGAGGAGCCTCTCAAGGTGGCCTCGGCGCTCGGGCGAGTCATGGCGATCATCCGGATCGGCGGTCGCAAGCCGACCTCGACCGAGCTGAGCCAGCCCCTCGGCGACGGCCTCGCCTCCGGCGGCTGCCCATTCACCACGTCGACCGGCGATCGCTGCGGCTTGCCCTGCGGCCCGGTCAGGGGCACGCCCCCCCCCGCGACCCAGCGCTGGCTGCCTCGCGACGAATATCTCTGCGACGGCGGCGACCGCGACATCCCCGTTCACTTCGGTGGCGACGGCGGTCTTCGAGGGATCGACCCGCGCGACGCCCTCATCCTCTTCCGAGACGACAAACGGCCCCGAGTCTTGCCGACGAATACGGTCTGCATCTATGCCCCCCGCTTCGCCTCGGTGCGGACCGTCCTCGGAGTGAATGAGTCCCAGACCGTCACGATCCTCCGCGAGGCCGATCGGCTCGAAAAGTCGTCGGTCTCCGCGATGCGGCAAGGTCCGAAGCGGTTCGCCCAGAACACGACCGCCGAGACGAATCGCGTCCGCGTCCGTGCCTCGGGGCTGGGGGGCCGCATCTTCGCGGGAGAGAAGTCAGAGCTTCTCGTCCTGAACGGTTACGAGAACAGCATAAACGTCGCGTCCAGGGGAATTATCGAAGGGGCGGAGGGGATCAAGAGCCGCGCCAAGGCCGTCCGCAACCGGGGTACAATCGCTCCGGTGACGATCCAGAAAGGCGCGGGCACGGTTGTGACCGGCGTCTATGAAGGGGCCGGGCAGATGGTGATGACCTGGACGCCACGCGAGACGGTGGGCGTCGAGACCCCGCCCGACCGACCGGGCATCTCGGTCAACAAGCAGGTCAGCGTCGATCAGGCCGAACCGGGCGACACCGTGACCTTCACGATCCGCTACAAAAACACAGGCAACACGCCGATCCGCGCGGTCTCGATTGTCGACAGCCTGATGCCTCGGCTCGAATACGTGGCGAAGTCAGCCCTCGGCCCCGCCGGCACAGTCTTCACGGCTGGCGAGAACAAGGCCAGCTCGCTCGAACTGCGCTGGGACTTGCCGGGCGCCCTCGCACCGGGAGTCGAGGGCTACGTGTCGTTCGACGCGATCGTCCGCTGACTCTCCCAGATCGACCAAACTTCAACGCCGGGCTGCCTCTCCCATCCGAGGCGGCCCGGCGTTGTCGCGTTCTTAATGAAGGTCTTTCGGGGAACCGATCTGGCGGGGAGGATGAAGGTTGTTTGGCCCTCAGGAAGAGCCTATCTGGAAGATCAACGAATCGCCGCAACCGCATTCTTGAAGATCCGCAACCCGTCCCCCTCAGCCTTCGGCCCATTCCGAGTCCAGCGCGGGTGGTGGAGCGGGTCGACGTGGCGCTCTGGGTGGGGCATGAGACCGAAGATGCGGCCGGTGGCGTCGCAGAGGCCGGCGATCGCGTCTTTCGAGCCGTTCGGGTTGGCGGGGTAGGTTTCGGTCGGCCGGTCTGAGGCGTCGGCGTAGCGGAGGACGACCCGGCCGCTTGAGGCGTCGGCGGCGACGTAGTTCCCCTCGCCGTGGGCGACGGGAAGCTCGATCGGGTCGGAGTCGGTGAGGAACGGGGTGAGGCCGGGGGTCGGCAGCAGGCGGACCCAGCGCGACTCGAAGCGGCCGGATGCGTTGTGCGTCAGGCTAGCGGCCGAAGCCAGGCCCGGCAAAAGCCCGGCCTTGACGAGAATCTGGAAGCCGTTGCAGATGCCGAGCAGCAGCCCCCCGCGATCGTGGAACCGCCGGAGAGCGTCGCTGAGAACGGTCCCGAGCCGCGTGGCGAAGATTCGGCCCGCACCGAGGTCGTCTCCATAGGAGAATCCTCCGGGGAAGGTGAGGATCTGATAGGCGTCGAGGGCCTCAGGCCGTTCGAGGATCTCGCCAAGTCGGCGCGTCTCGACCGAGGCACCGGCGAGTTCCCAGGCGGCGGCGGTCTCCTCGTTGCAGTTGGTCCCGGGGGCGCGGAGAACCAGGGCGCGAGGGGTGGCCATAATCGGTCGGACCTCGAAGTGTGATGCAGGCTTGGAAGCTGAGGCCCACCCCTCCCCGGTCGGGGAATTTCGAGCCCTCTCCCCCCCTTGTGGGTGAGATTGAGGGTGGGGGAGTGGGTCAGACGCTTTCGGGGCGGAAAGGCAGCTCAACCTCCCACCCTCACCCTCCCCCAGAACGGGGGGATGGGATCGGATAGGATAACGTATTCTTATCAGTAGCTGGTGTCGTTCGGGATATAATGCGGCGACTGATAGTCGGCCTCGGCGCGGTAGGCGAGGTTGCGGCGGATCAGGTCGGCCTCGTAGACCTGGACAACGAAGTCGGCCGCGATCTTGAGGCGGGACGAGGCTCCCTTGGTCGGGAAGTCGGCAGGAGCGCCTCGGCGGAACTCGGCCACGCCGACGTGCTTCGACCGGCCCTTCACGTAGTTAATGCCCGGGATGCCGTCAGCGTCTCCCGAGATCAGGATGGCGATGTCATAGGTGTCTTGCAGCGCCACCATGTCGACGGCGAGGCTGGTGTCGAGCCCCTTCTCGTTGACGGTGTGGTGCAGGAGGTCAACCTTCCAGTGCCCTTCCTGGCGGATCTCGACGAAGTCGGTCGCGGCCTGGACCCCGTGATAGAAGCGCTTCTTGCGCTCGAGAGCGCGTCGCTTGCCGTCATACCATTCGCGTGTCTCGGCGAAGCAGGCCGCCCAGGCCTCGTCGATCCGGCGTTCGGGGGAAAGGTCGGGATAGCGCCGGGTGATGTCTTCGAGGTAACTGTCTCGGAGCCTCGGGTTGAGTTCGAACCGGCTGCGAAGCCGGGCTTCGGCCTTCGGGTCGTTCAGGTCCCACTCGTCCATCTTGCCGACCACATACCAGTAGATTCGCGAATGCTGGGCCGAGGGCCAGGGCGACCCCTCGGCGAATGTCCGGCCCCAGTACTGCACACTCTGCTCGAAGACGTGCCGATAGAACGACCCGTAATCGTCGACGCGGAGGTTCAGGTGCTTGAGCACACCGTCGAGATTCGAACCATCGACGAATGTGACGAAACGAAGCATTTAGTCAGTCCTTTTTTTAATCCGAAGAAATTTGAACAGCAGATCGAGCGGATATCGGGTCTGGGCCGGGCCATCCCGACCCTCGCCATCGTTTCACCAGCGGAGAGGGGCCTGCCAGGCCGACTTCAGGTCAGAGAGAGGGGCGTCGATCGTGGGATCGCCGCCGAGTCCGCGGACAACCAGGCGGGCCGCATCGGCCCCCATGACTTCGCCGATCCGCCCGATGGGCAGCTCGCCGAAGAGGTCGATCAGTTCGCGAACGTGCTCGGGTTTCACTTCCAGAAGGAACCGGGAGGGAGACTCAGAGAACAACAGGGCAACGTCGTGCGCTGATTCGTCGTCGCACGGCACGTCGCGGAGCGAAGCGTCAAGGCCGAGGCACCCGGCCATCGCCATCTCGGCGATTGCGACCGCGAGTCCGCCCTCGCTCAGGTCATGGCAACTGCGAAGTAGGCCGCGATTGATGGCCTCATGGATCGTGAAGAACAGCGCCTTGCCGAGCGTGGGGTCAACCTGCGGGGCGCGGCCTTCGTCGCGTCCCTGACTGATCATCCAGTGCGAGCCGCCGAGTTCGAGCCGGGTCATCCCCGCGAGGAAGACGATGTTTCCCGGTTCTTTCAGATCCATCGTCACGCATTTGCGCACGTCGGGAACCTGGCCGATCGCGCTGATGAGCAGCGTCGGCGGGATCGAGAGGCTCGCGCCTTCATGCGTATATTCGTTGTTAAGGCTGTCTTTACCCGAGATGAACGGCGTGCCATAGGCGAGTGCAAGGTCGTGACACGCTTGTGCGGCAAGGACGAGCGCCCCCAGGGTCTCGGGCCGCTCGCAGTTGCCCCAGCAGAAATTGTCGAGGATCGCGATCCTCGCCGGGTCGGCCCCGACCGCGACACAGTTTCTGATCGCCTCGTCGATGACGCAGCTGGCCATCGCATAAGGATCGAGCCGGCCGTAACGCGGGTTGATCCCGCATGAGATCGCCAGTCCTCGCATCGACCCGCGCACGGGGAGGACAACCGAGGCGTCGCCCGGGCCATCGTCCATTGCGCCGACGAGCGGCTTGATGACCGTTCGTGCCTGTACTTCGTGATCGTACTGGCGGACGATCCACTCCTTGCTCGCCACGTCCCAGAGGCCGAGGATCGCGAGCAGGTCGGGTGTGAAATCGTCCTTGGCGACGAGGTCAACCGGGCGCTCGACGGGCGGGGTGAACGACGCCTTGCGGACGACCTTGGGCCGGCCTTCGTGGAGGAAGTGCATCGACAGATCGCCGACGATTGCGCCGTGATAGCGGAGGATCAATCGGCCGGTATCGACGAACTCGCCGAGGTCGGTCGCCTCGACCAGCTCGCTGTCGCAGAGGGCCTTGAGCGCAGGCCATTTCTCGGGCGGGACGGCGAGGACCATCCGCTCCTGCGCCTCGCTGATCCAGATCTCGGTATAAGATAGACCTTCATACTTGAGGGGTGCGTTTTCGAGATCGACGACGGCCCCGGTCTCGGCTCCCATCTCGCCGACGGCCGAGCTGAACCCCCCCGCGCCGCAGTCGGTAATTCCGCGAAAGAGGCCCTGATCGCGGGCTTGGATGATGACGTCGAGGACCATCTTCTCGGTGATCGCGTTACCGATCTGCACCGCGCCTCCGGAGAGGCTCTCGCTCTCGCCGGTCAATTCGGCCGAGCTGAACGTGGCCCCGTGGATACCGTCGCGCCCGGTCCGGCCGCCAAGGGCGACGATCCGGTCGCCGGGGTGGACCGACTTGGACGACATTCCACGCGGGATCACGCCGACGGTGCCGCAGAAGACGAGGGGGTTGGCCAGATAGCCGGGATCGACCACCAACGCACCGTTGACCGTCGGGATGCCCATCCGGTTGCCGTAGTCACGCACTCCCGCCACCACTCCTTTGAGGACGCGCCTCGGGTGGAGGACGCCGGTGGGGAGCTGGTCGGTCGGATAGTCGGGCGGGGCAACGCAGAAGACGTCGGTGTTGCAGATCGGCTTTGAGCCGAGTCCGGTGCCGAGCGCGTCTCGGATCACGCCGCCGAGGCCGGTGTTTGCTCCGCCGTAGGGGTCGATCGCTGACGGGTGATTATGCGTTTCGACTTTGAAGCAGACGTCGAAATCGTCGTCGAACCGGACGACCCCCGCGTTGTCGGAGAAGACGCTCACAAGCCAGTCGAGGTTGAGGTCGGTCGTGGCCTTGAAGATCGTATTCTTAAGGAGGTTGTCGATCACTTCGCCCTCGAACTCAACCCGACCTCGGAGCGTCTTGTGCGAGCAGTGTTCGCTCCAGGTCTGGGCGATCGTCTCGAGTTCGGCGTCGGTCGGCTCGCGGCCTTGCTCCTCGAAATGGGCCTGGATCGTGCGCATCTCGTCGAGGCTCAGGTAGAGCTGGCCCTGCTTGCTCAGGACCATCAAGGCCGAGTCGTCGAGCCCTCGGATTAGCGTCTCAACTCGCCGGAATGTATAGGGGTGGCCCTGTCCGATTCGGTCGAACGGCAGGGCACCTACAACGGCCTGCTCGACCGCGTCGTTGGCGAGGATGCGCGAGATGAGCCGAGGTAGCGTCGCGGCCGGCCCCTCGATCCGGTACGAGCGGATCGTGCGGACACCCGAGACAGCGAAGCCGAGGTCTCTGAGCAGCGTCAGCGCGCTCTCGGCCTCGGGGTCAGTCACGCCGGGCTTGGGTAAGACATGGACCAACGTCCCTGCGCCATCGACCTGTTCGCGGCTCGAGCGGATCGCGTAAGTCTCGACCAGGGGGTCGGCCAGCACGGTGCGGGCGGCGCGGTCGAGGTCATCAAGGGTGAGGTCTCCCTCGACGAGGAAGCCGCGCGAGGCCGCGACGGTCCAGGGGCCGGTGAGGCCCAGTTCGGCGGCGTCGGCGGCGGCTTGTCGGCCCGAGCGGTCTACGCGACCGGGGGCGGGATCGATCTGTAAGTGCCAAAGCATGAGGGACGACCGCTCGGTTTCGGCCCTGGCGTTCCAGGGCACTCGGTGGTTTGAGAATTTCTTGTCGACAAATCGAGGAAATTCAACGGTTCAATTCACGACGGTCTTGCCAAGCTCAACTTATTCTACCCTCTCGGCGCTTACGATGCGACGGTCCCTCCTCCGTTTTGGCCCTCGAATCTGCGCCGATTCTCGCGACCAAGGTTCCACCAGGCCGAAAGTCGGGCTTCATCTCCGGCTTCGAGGGCCGCGCGGAACCCGGCGAGAGAGCGGTCGTAGGCGTCGAGTGCGTCAAGGATCGCGTCGCGATTCTCAAGAAAGATCGGCGTCCAGAGCGCGGCGTCGGCGGCGGCGACGCGGGTCACGTCGCGGTACGCACCGGCGGCGAGCGGGACGAGATCGGGACCGACGAGCGCCGCCAGGGCCGCCGCGAGGGCGTGGGGCAGATGACTGGTCCGGGCGAGCCGGTCGTCGTGGGTGGCGGGATCGATCTCGATGAGGCGCGAACCCAGCGACGACCAGAAGTCGCGGGCGCGGTTGAGTAGGGCAGGGGGCGTCTGCTCGGTCGGGGTCAGCACGCAGACACGTCCGGCGAAGAGATCGGCGCGGGCATTCGCAACGCCCGACCGCTCCGACCCGGCGATCGGGTGCGCGGCCACGAATTTCCCTCTGGCCAACGAATCGGCCTCGACCTCTCGAACAATCTTTCGCTTCGTGCTGCCGGCGTCGGTGATAAGGGCCGAGGGCGGCGAGGCCCGGGCCGCCTCGATGATGTCCGAAGCAATCCGATCGACGGGCGTGCAGACGACGACGATCTCGGCCTCGGCGACCCCGCGAGCGATTTCGGTCGTGGCGACATCGATCGCGCCGAGATGCTGCGCTTCAGCGAGCCGCGCGGCGTCTCGGCCGATCCCGACCACACGCCTCGCCAGCCCATGTTCACGGAGCGCCTGCCCGATCGAGCCGCCGATCAGACCAACCCCGACGATCGCCACCGTGCCAAATCGCTCCAACCTCGCAGCCCTCGCCTGGCGTAATTCGATCCCGTTCAGGCCGCTGAGTGTAACAGCCCCAGTTCGGGAAGACGAGGCGGCGCTGTCGGCTGTCGTCTTGATCCTGTGAAACTCGAAACTACTCTGACGGGCTCAATCCCTGAAGGTCGGCGTTCGCGCACGGAGGAGTCGGGTTCATGGCGGAGTGCCCAGAGGTTCAAGACGTGTCGACCGGTGTGCGGCCCGATGTCGGGATTAAAGAGCTGCTTGCGGTCTTCGGTTCGGCGTTGGCGTTCGTGGTGCTTACGCGGCTCCCATTCGCGCGTCCCGAGCCGTTCGAGTGGGATGAGATCGGTTATATCGAGATGATCGGACAGTATCGTCTGCCGATGCATCACACACTGTTTCTCGGCCTGGTTCGGGTCATCGGGCAGTGGATCGGCGACATTTACGGCGGCTTTGTCGTCCTCGATATGGGCATGAGCGTCCTGGCGTTGGCCAGCGTCTGGTGGTGGCTCCGCTCCGTCGTCCGGCCGAATACGGCCGTCGCGGCGACGGCCGTTCTCGCCGTCGCGCCGACGTTCTGGACCTACGGGGCGATGGCCGGCAATTACACCGCGATTCCGCTCGTCGGGGCCTTCCTGCTCGGCGTCGTGGTGCGGACCTGGCGCGATCCGAAGCCCTGGCATCCCTATGCGGCAGCGGCGATCCTGGCGTTCGGCGCGGGCTATCGTCAAGACATCGGCACCTTCTGGTCTCCCGTCTTCCTCGTCATCCTCTGGCGACATCGCTGGAAGGCCGCAATCGGCCCGGCCGCGCTTTTCGTCGGGTTGAACTTCGCCTGGTTCCTGCCGATGCTGGCCGAGGTCGGCGGCTGGACCCGCTATCGCGAGGCGAGTAAAGAATTCGCCCACACCGCAGGCTACATGAACTCGGTGTTCTATCTCGGATTGGTCGACGCCTCGGCGCGATACGTCGTCAAGCTCGGCCTCGCGACGCTCTGGACGTTTGGCCTCGCCTTGCTGGCAGTCCCCTTTGGCGTAGCGAGGCTATTCCGGGGAAGGCGTGACTGGCTCTTGCCGGCGATCTTGCTCCTGAGCGTCCTGCCTGCGCTCGCGTTTCATCTGACGATCCACTTCGGCGTGCCGGGCTACGTCTTCCATTACGTCCCGGCGTTGATCGCGCTCGTGGCCATTGGCGTGGGCAAGGCTTCGGAAGCTGGATCAGTCAGACGTGATCGAGCGCCAGCCCGGCTCCTCGCGGTCGCCGCGATCTCGGCGGCAGTCTTCCTCGGATATACCCCCGATTACGGACAGCCCGGCGCGAGAGGCAGCTTTGACCTCTCGATTGGCCGATGCACCCGCGTCGGGCTTGTCACGCGCCCGCCCGACCGGCTCCCGTCGGTCTGGAGGACGGCGAACTCGGTCTCGATCAAGAAGCCGATCCCCCGGTTCTCCGAGGAACGGGTTGTGCCCTCGAATCGAGTGAACTGAGCCGACCCTAGCCTAGGTCAGGGCGTCCCGACGAACGCCTGGAGCGCTGCCGCCATCGCGGCGGCGGACTTCCATCGCATTGAGGGGTGCTTTTCGAGTGCCTTGCGGATGATCTTGTCGAAACCCTCGGGAACGTCGGGCCGGTGGGCGCGGAGGGGCACGGCCGGGTGTTCGAGGATCATTACGTAGGAGTCGGCGCGGTTGGGGTCGAAGTTGAAGAACGGATACTGGCCCGACATCAGATAGTAAAGGGTCGCCCCGGCGCTGTAGATGTCGGCGGGCTCTTTGGCCTCGCGAAAGTCGCGAATGTGGTCGGGGGAGATGAATCCGCTCGACCCGCCGATGTCCCCTTGGTGGGTCAGCCCGGCGAATCCCGCGTTGTCGCGGAAGCTCTTGGCGAGGCCGAAGTCGGAAAGTTTGACTTTAGGGTGGTTGGGCTGGCCCATCACCAGCAGGTTCGACGGCTTGACATCGCGATGGACGTATCCGTTCTCGTGCGCGTGATTGAGCGCGGAGAGGAGCTGAACGCCTATGCTGGCCCCGGCGGAGACCGACAGCGGCCCTGAGAGCGAACTGACCCAAGCCAGCGCGTTCTTGCCGTCGACGTATTCCATGATGAGCTGATACTGCCCGTCGAGGTCGAAGACGTCGTAAAACTCAACGATCTTTGGGTATTTGAGATGCTTGAGCACGTCGAGCTCGCGCTCAAACCGCAGCTTGGCCCGCTCGCTCGCGGCGACCGAGGGCGTCATCATCTTGATCGCAACCGGCTTGTTCGACGGCAGGTGATGCGCGAGATAGACCGAGCCCATGCCGCCGCTGCCGATCTGGCGGTCGATGAGATAGTCGGGGTGGGTCCGGGGATAGTCCTTGCGGTGAGCCTGGCAGGCCGGGCAGAGCCACGAGACTGGCCCGGCCTCGCCGAACCCGCTGACCCAGAACTCGATCGGAGCGACTGCGCCGCAGCCCATGCAACGGACCTTCGCGGCCTCGCCCGACGACTCCTCGACGTGGATCACGAACGAACTGCCCCCAGCGCTGATCTGGTCGCCGTTGCGGAGCTTGACGGTTTCGACCCGCAGACCGTTCACCTTCGTCCCGTTCGTGCTGCCGAGGTCACGCAAGAGGCAGGCCGGTGGGTTGAACTCGATCAAGAAGTGATTCCGCGACAGGAAGCCGTCGTCAGGGACAGAGAATTGGACCTGCGACGACCGGCCGACGACAAAGGTGTCGTGCCGGTCGAAGTGGTAGACCTTTCCCGCGTGCGGCCCTGATGTGACCTCGAGATCGACTTTCATCCCATGCTCCGGGGAGCCGCTTCGACGAAGCCGACGACTCTTCTTATTCTATCCGGAACGATCGACCGAGTCGAAAGAAGATGCGGAGGTTCTTCCCTATCAAGGCGAATCCAACCGCGCGGCGAGCCGTTCGGCGGCCAGCTCCTGCAGGCGACGGAGGTCTCGCTTGCCCACGCCCAAGCTTGGGAGTTCGTCGACTTCGAAGAAGTCGCGCGCCGAAGGAATCCAGAGCTTCGGCATCGTACCCGAAGTGAGCGACTGATAGACATCCTCAACGGGCTTGCCGAAGTCAGTATAGAGGACCACCAGCCGTTCGCCCCGCTTCGTGTCGGGAACCACGGTCACGGCGACCGCGTCGGCCCCCACGCCGGAGGCCTCCTGGATCGCCGATTCGACGCCGTCGAGCGGCACCATCTCGCCGCCGATCTTGGCGAACCGGCTCAGCCGGCCGGTGATCTTGAGAAACCCGTCGGGGTCGAGATAGCCGAGGTCGCCGGTGCAATACCAGCCGTCTTTCATGACCTTCGCGGTCGCCTCAGGCCGATTCAGGTAGCCCTGCATCACTTGCGGACCCTTGACCCAGATCATCCCCACAGAGCCGCGCGGGAGGTCGGCCTCGGTGTCGGGGTCGGTTGTCTTGACGGCGGTGCCGGGCAGAGGCATCCCGACCGTCCCGAGGCGATTCCCGTAGACGGTCCGCCCGTCTCGCGTAGTCATGTCGGTCAGCGTATTAACCGAAACGACCGGGGACAGTTCGGTCGTGCCATAGCCCTCCATCGGGTCTCGGCCAACCTTCTCGCGGATCAGGGCCGACACCTCGGGCTTGAGCCGTTCCGATCCGAGCAGGATGTGGATCAGCGAGCCGAGCTGGCCAGGCTTCGACCGTTCGCAATAGCTTCGCATGAACGTTGGAGAGCTGGCGACCATCGTCACGCCGTGCGTCTCGATCAGGTCGGCGATAATCCGGTAGTCGAGCGGGCTGTGGTGGTAGATCACTCGCTTGCCGAGCAGGAGCACGGTCCAGATCGCCACGGTATAGCCGAAGGTGTGGAAGAACGGCAGGATGCCGAGCACAACCTCTTCGGGCAGGAGGTCGAGGTGGGTGTCCATCTGGTGGACGTTGGAAAGAATGTTCGAGTGCGTAAGGACCACCCCCTTGGGGTCTCCGGTCGATCCCGAGGTGAAGATCACCGTCGCGGCCTCGCTAAGCTTCGGTCCGAAGCCGGGTCGAACTCGCGTCAGCAACGCGAGGGGCGCGAACTTGGCCATCGCGGCCGACCAGAGCTTGTCGGCGAGCGTGACCGTCTTCGCGAGGTCTTCGAGATAGATCAGCTCACCCGTTGGCTTGTAGCCGATCTTGTCGAGGAGCTTGGGCGTCGTGACGATATGCCGGATGCCGCACTGCGAGATCGACGAGTCGATGACGGTCTTGCTGGCGGAGTAGTTCAGGTTGACCGCGACCTTGCCGAGCATCGCCACCGCGATATTCGCCACGGCCGCCGCAGCCCCCGGGGGCACGAGCAGTCCGACATAGGTCTCGTTCCCGAGAGTCCGCTTGAGGAGCCTGGTGAGGACCAAGGCCCGGATCAGGGTCTGACCGTAGGTGAGGTTCGCCCCGAGGCTGTCGATGATCGCGGTCTTGCCGGGCTGCCGTCTCGCGACTCCCAGGAACCCGGCGGACAGCGATCGCCAGCCGGCCGGCAGGGGGAGCAGGGGACGCTCGGGTATCGACAGATCGACCTGTTCCTCCCGCGAGGTGGGGGTCTGAACGCTCATCGAATGATCCTCTCACGGTCGTCGCGGGGTAGGATGTGCAGACCTGCGGAACCGACCGTACTCTAAGCGAACAGGCAGGGTGCGGCAACGGATCGTCGCGGCCCCTGCCCGGCCGAACGAACGGACTCCCACTCACTGCCCCGGGACGATCGTCGTCGCGAGCATCCTGGCAAGGCGGGAATAGCGTGCGGCCCCGTCGGCTGTCGGTTCCCAGCGATCCTCTCGGGCGACTTGCTCGTGAAGTTGGCGGAGGCGTTCGAAGAGCAGGAGCGTCGGTCCCGAAAGAAGGCCTTGCTCGGCCAACGCCTTCGTCGTTTCGACTCCTGACGTCCCGGCAAGTCGATCGACTCTCGCGGAGAGCATCACCCAGGCGTCAGAGATCGCGGCCCGAGGCGAGCGAGGGGCCGGGTCCGGCGCACCGTTCAGCTCGTGGAAGACCCGTTTCGACTCGACGGCCGGGGGGGCGAGGTCTTCTGTCTCGCGGAGGGCTCGCTCGAACCGGGCCTCCACGTCGCGGACCTTGAGGTGGACGAGGCGTTCCAGGAGCTGGCGGACCTCGCTCCGGAACATCGCCGCGATCAGGATCGTGGTCGCGGGCCAGGTGATCGCCTGGATCAGCATTGAGGCCCAGCCGAACGGGGTGGTCGGTAGGAATTGAGAGAGGAACCAGTTCAACGGAGTTGCCCTCGGACGTGGGACGATAACGGGTCAATGCGACCGGCTCCTCCGACGTTCGAGGGTGGATATGCACCCTGCCTCCGACTAGGACTATCGGAATTTGGGGCAGGCGCGGACACCGATTCGTCGAGACGACGTCAACTCCCGCCGTCCCAGGCGAGTCTGAGGGGCGAGCCGTCGAGGTCGACCGTCCATGCGCTGGCGTCACCGGGCTTCCGGGCGGCCATGAATGCTGGGATCGCGCGGAGACAGGCTTCGAGCAGGTCGATCTCCGAGAGGGTCAGCGGCCTCATACTCATCCCTCGTTCCTTGAAGAAGAACGTCGGGTAGGCTTCAGGACCGGCGATGGCCCACCCGTGTTCGCGGATCGCGAGCAGGTCGGCCTCGCTGGTGTCGCGTTCCGGGTCGAACGTGAGGCTCATGGCCTCCGTCTCCAGGGCGCTCTTCTTGTCGCCCATGCGTCCGGTCAAGAGTCGCTTCAGGAGACGAATGTCGTTGTAGAGGGCCAAGCCCAGCGTCATTCCCATCTGCCCCATGACGACGGCATACCAGGGGCCGCCCTGGACGGCGGGGCCGTCGACGCGGATCGGGTTGTCGCTCGGGGCCGATTTCCACGGGGCCGCGCGGTAGAACTCGGCCGCCGCCTCATAGAACTGGCCGGCCCGGTCAGGCGTGACCCCCGGGATATCGAGGAGACTCGGCTCCTTGGCCTGATCGAGGTGCTCTGTGAGGTCGGCGAAGAGGGCGTTGATGAAATCGAGTTCGTCCGCCCTGACGCACTCAATACCGATCTCTTCGAGGTGGTGCTGGAGTTCGTCCCAGTCGGGGCCAAGTGGCATTTCCAGCGCCGAAGGACGGTGTGGCTTGCCGGCCGAGGGCTTCTGGATGGCCCTGGCGACAAGGTCCCAGAGCATCCCCGCCGTCGGCGGCTCCAGTCCCATGTCTTGGGCGAGGACCAGGCCCTTGCTCCGATTGCCGACGATGTGGAAATAGGGCTGGACGAGGGTGCCGTCGTCGGACATCAGTTTCGGCAAGAGTCGGCTATCCAACTGCCACACGTCGGGTTGTTGCCGCACCTTTGCGAGACGTCCCTTGACCCGATCGTCGGGGGCGGCGGTCCACTCGGGTTCCTTGAACTTCGGACCGTTCTCCCCAAGCGTCGATTTCACCCAGGTCACCGCCCCGGGCGTCGACTTCCATGCGCTCAGGTGTTCGATCGCATAGATCGCTGCCTCGGAGGTCTCGCCAGGCGAGTAATATCCGGGAGGCTGGGTGGGGATGATCTTGTCGCCGGTCAGATAGTCTTGGATATGCTCGTTCGTCTGATGGGCCGCCTGGAGGATCTTGCGACTCGCGGGGGTGTCTCCGCTCAGCCGAAACGCGAGGAGGGCCTTGGTGAAGGCCCACATGGCCGAAACTTCGTCGAATTGTTTCAGGAGTTTCGCCAGCTCCTCGTCCCTGTCGAGATTCACGAGCCAGGCGGCGAGGGTGTAGCGCAGGCCCTGATTGTCGCCCGGGTTGAGGCGGAGCATGTCCCTGAGGTGATCGGCCGCCTCCTCGCGACGGCCGAGCGACCAGAGTGTCATCGCCAACCCGGAGCGAGCCCGCATGTAGGGGCGGGTTTCGAGCAGACCCCAGAAGTGGCCGGCATCATCGCGGAAGGTCTCCGGTCCGATCGCTCGCTCGCCCGCGGCGACACCTTGGACGTAGAGGTCCAGGGCGTCTTGCCGCCCCTTGGCCTGCTCGGCAAGGAGGACATAGGCGTCGGCGCAGTCGGCCGAGACGGTGAGGGCCTGCTTGGCGAGCTTGGCCCGCTTCTTGGGGTCTGTCTGCCCGACGGCGTCGTACATGATCTCCTGGGCACGCATCACCGCCGAATCATCACCCGAGGGGGCCAAGGCACCCCACATTGCTCCCTCGATGGCTCGACGATCACCGAGCGGCGTGACCGGGTCGGCGGCCGGCTTCGGTCGCGGTCGCCGCGCGGCGGGTTTCTTGGGGGCTGACTTGGGTCGTTTCTCGGGCGAATCGCCCTTCTTCTTCGCCATGAGACGGCCCTTCGTTTTTCGGTGTGATCCGACCTGGGTTCCGCATACAAGATAGAGTACGGGAAGGCGAATCGGGAGGGGTTCTTGGCCCTTCGTTCGATTTCGCGATTTCGAGAGAAGTGGCCCGATTGTCGCATGAATGTCTGGCCGCGGTCAGCGAAGTTTCCCCCGAACAGACGAGGTCGCAATCTGTGGACCATCCCGAACCGAACGAACCTCTGGGCTTCCGGATCATCGGCGGCTTCAAGCTGCTCGGCGGCCTGCTCTGCCTCTCGGCCGGGGTCGGCATGTTCCGCTTGCTCAAGCGGGACGTCGGCGAGGGCCTGGAGAACGCGGTCGCCCTGATGCGGCTTGACCCGCACAGCCACTATCTCCACTCGGCGATTTCGTGGATCTCGGGCGTTCCCCGGGGCCGACTCAAGGCGGTCGGGTTCGGCACATTCTTCTATGCCGCGCTCTATCTGATCGAGGGGACGGGCCTCGTTTTGAGACGTCGATGGGCCGGATATCTCACGGTCGTCGCGACGGGTTCGCTGATCCCGCTGGAGGCCTACGAAGTCGTGAAGAAGGTCAATACGATCAAGGTGATCGTCCTCGTCCTCAATGTCGCGATCGTGGTCTATCTCGTCTGGAAACTCTTTGAAGAGCGAAAGGCCGAACACCTCTCGCGAGAGACGGCGACGCCTCAACCGACGACGAACGTCAGGCAAGGCACCTCCGCGATGCCCGACTGAGGGTTCGGCCGAGGCTCAGGCTGGGCGTGGCCGTTGAGGTCGATGGCTCAGTCGTCTTTGGCGAGTTGGCGGGCTTTCCAGGTGGCGCGGACGAGGTGGGTGATCCTCGTGCCTCTGCTCTCCAGGGCGAAGGGATTGTCTTTGTAGGGGTTGCTCCTACAAGAGATCTGCGACTTAGACTTGATCCTAATCATCCATCGGAATAGGGGGGATTACCCATGCAGTGCAACATCGACGCAAGAGGCCGAACCGTCCGCAGGAATGGCGGCATCCTCTGCCTGGTCCTCGGGGCAATCTCCGTCGGGGCGGCGTTCGCGGGGCTCCCCCGGGGGCCGTTCCTTGGTATCGGCGGTTTCCTCGTCGTGGCCGGGGCCTTCCAGCTCTTTGAGGCCCGGAAAGGCTGGTGCGTCGCCCGGGCTATGGGATTCAAGACGCCGGTTTGAGCCTCGGAGTGGGACGGCGACGTGCCTACCCCGGTGCAGGTTTTGTCCCAAGGACAACTCGCCGGCCTGTTCGTTCCGAGACGCTGGTGCTAAATCGGCTATTCGGTGTCGGCCTTAAGGCACCGATCCCGGTCGCCGATCGAACCCAACTCGTCGAAAATCGACGTCGCTCGCTCCAGGTGCTCGGCGCGGGCGGGGTTGCGACGTTCGAGATGTCGGCCGATCTCGAAATGGGCGAGTCCAGATTCGAAGGGCATTCGCATCGCCTCGGCCACGCGGAGGGCTTTCCGCCAGGCACGACGGGCAGCGGCCGGCTGGCCTGCGAGCCAGCGGGCCTTGCCCAGGTAGAGGAAGGCGCGGGGCCGACCGACCGGGAACACCCACGCGGTCTTGCGCAGGGCCGCGACCGACGCCCAGGCGGCGCGGGCTGGCTCGCCTCCGCCCGATCTCGCCGCGATGGCCCATAAGGCGAGGTGGGCTTCGGCCGCCCCTGCGTAGCCTTCGAGGGTATAGGAGACGATCGGCGGCTGGTGCCGGATCAGCCGAGACACCTCGTCGGCGGAGTCGCGCGCGGCGGGCCAGTCTTCGCGAGAGCGGTGGACGTGGGCGAGCAGACCTGCCCTCAGGATTGCATCACCGATGCTGTTCGTCTCTCCCGCCAACGCCGTCGATTCTTCGAGCAGGGCGTGTGCCTCCTCGACCCGGCCCAATCGTAAGAGGCACTTCGCTTGGCCGTTCAGGCTCCAGACCCTCGCCTGGCCATGCCCCCGGCTCCGGGCGACTTCGCCGAATTCCCTGAAACGGTCGGCCGCGCGGTCGAAGGACCCAAGGCAATAGTCAAGTCGGGCCAGCTCTCCCGACGACTCCTCCCATCGCCTCCAGTCGCCGAGTTGTCGGCTGAGCGCGACCGCTTGCTCAAGGTTCTCCCGGCTCTCGAACCACCGGCCGACGCCGAGGTAATACATCCCCGTCAACTGGAGGACCCAGGCCCGCGTCCCCAGGTCGTCGAGCTTCGCGGCAGCCGCGAAGGCAAGGCGTCCGTATTTCTCGGCGAGTGAGTGGATCGGGACGAGACCGCTGGCCATGCACATCACGGCAAGGCCCCTCGCCAGCTCGACCGATGGGCCGCCGTCGGCCTCGGCCAGGTTGAGCGCCCGGATCGCGGCATAGACTCCCAGCCCCCGATCCTGCTCGAAGTAACAGAGCTGTCCGATCAGCCCGAAGGCCGACGACGCTAGTCGAGAGGTCGCGTCAGGAACCGCCGGGTGTCCACCGGGGCGAGCGCGACGCAACCGTCGCCAGACCTGCCGGGCGATCTGCGCGGCATAGGCCGCCGGCAGTTGGACGCGGCTCGGGACCGGCCGATCCAGCGGCACGAGCGTTCGGATCGCGTGCTCACGGCTCTTGGACAGATTCCCGAGGCTGAGGTGGGCCTCGCCGAGTTGGTGATCCCATCGCGCCGTTCGCGCGGGATCGACCTTGGGCCGGGCGTGTTCGTTGCGGTCGAACGCCTCGCCGAAGAAGCCGATCGCCTCCTGATAGGCCCCGCCCCTGAGGGCCTGTTCGCCGGCCTTTTCGAGATAGTCGATCGCCCGGAGGTTGTCATGGGCGTGGGTCCAGTGGTAGGCGAGCAGTTGATAGAATGGCGCGAGGTCTTCGCCCTGGGTCCGCTCGTACCACTCAGCCACCGCGCGATGGATGGTCCGCCGCTGGGCCGACGGCATCAGGTCGTAAACGACGTCTCGGGTAATGACGTGTCGGAAGATGTACGCGAGGTCGGGCTCGGGCTCGTCGGGCCGGATCAGTTCGAGACCTGAAAGCGATTCGAGCTGGCCAAGCAACTGCGCACGCTCGGGCTCGATCGGGTAGACGTCGTGCAGCAGCCTGACCGCGAAGATCCTGCCGATGATGCTTGCGACCTTCAGCGTGAGCTGCTGCGGCGGGGTGAGTCGATCGATCCGGCCGTTCACAACCCCCTCGACGTGATTCGGGATGCTCACAGCTTTGAGATCAACACCCGAAGCGATCTCGCATCGGCCCTCATCAACGACGAGCAGACCCGCGTCGAGCAGAGCCGACGCCAACTCCTCACAGAAGAACGGATTCCCCTGCGACTTATCGAGGATCAACTCCAGCGCCGAGGTCGGCAGTGAGTCGACCCCCAGTCGGCGACAGGCGAGGCAAAGCATTCCCTCGGGGTCGAGTGAATCTAGCCGGAGGTGTTGCACGCCCGGGACCTGAAGCAGCCTTGCGGCCTCGCCTGGGAAGGTCGCCATGAACGGCCGGGCGGTGACGACAAACAGCGCCTCCGGCAACGCCTCGATGACCTGATGCGTCAGCGCCCACGACGACGAATCGAGCCAGTGGGCGTCTTCGAGGATCACGACGGTCGGCCCAGCCTGCGCGGCACGCCGAAGGATGCCGATCAGCAGCGCATTGACGTTGTCGGCCCGCACCTGGCCGATCATGTGTCGCGTCTGGTCGATCTCGGGCAAGTCGACGGGGAGGATGCCGTTGAGCAACGGGGCGAGCCGGAGCCACTCCGGCTCGTTGGCGAGGCTGGCCAGGGCATGCGCCGATCGCTCGTCGGGATCGTCGGCCTCGTCAATCCCCAGGAGTCCGCCGAAGAGAGATCGCCAGGCATGATAGGGGCTGGACCGCTCGATGGCATCCCCGCCCGCAGCGAGCGTGGCCACCCCGCGTGCCTCGGCCGCTTCGACCAGGTCTGCGACGAGCCGCGACTTGCCGATCCCAGCGTCTCCCTCGACGAACAACAGCCCGCCTCGCCCTTTGCGAACCGCGTCAAGTCGGCTCGACAGGATCGCCCGTTCGGCCCCACGCCCGACCGACGCATGGCCCCCGCCGCACTTCGAGATCCGTCCAAGCGGTCGATAAGTAATGACCGGCTGCTCAATATTCTTGAGCCGGATTGCTGGCCTCTCGTCGAAGTGGAAATCGGCCGAGGCGCTGCGGGCCGTCGCCGTGTCACAGAGGATCACGTTGTCCTCGATTGCCGCCTGCATTAGCCTCGCGGCAAGATTGACCGTGCGACCGATCGTCGTATATTCACGTCGATGATCATTGCCGACCTCACCGCAGTAGACTCGGCCGGTCGAAATGCCGATCGCGCACCGGAGGCCCTGTGCCTTGATGATCGCGTAGATCGCCTGCGCAGCCTGGATCGCCCGCCGCGCATCGTCTTCGTGTGCGAGCGGCGGCAGGCCGAACGCGGCGACGAGGGTCGTCCCCTTCTCATCGACGCTGAGCTTGTTGACGCTCCCCTCGTAGCGATAGACGGCGGTCTGGAGCGCGGTCATCACTCGCTGGGTCCACTCCAACGCGTCAGGGCGATGGAGGTCGGGCGGCGGAAACTTGACGAAGAGGACCGTCAGTTGGCGAAGCTCGGCCAGCCACCCCGTCTGTCCGGCGACCAGCCGCGCCCGGATCGCGCCCGGGACATAAGCCCGCAAGGCACACTCAGCGTCGGGGCCGGGCATCGGCGAGTCGAGCGGCCTCGGCACCAGCGGTTGCTTGTCGGCCGTGAGCCGGAGAAATCCCCCTTCGAGAGGCACCCCGACGAGTGCGTCACGCGCGATCGCCCAGGCTTCGGGCGAGACGATCACCTCGCCGGGGCTGGCCTTCAGCTCGGCGTGCCCCATCTGGACCATCGGCGTGCCGGCGATCAACATCTCCCAGCGGTCGTAGACGCCGCCGACGTGCATGATGACCACGTCGCCCGCCGCGATGGCGACCTTCGATGACAGGCGAATCCCTTCGCCGACTTCGTAATCTTGGAGCGTCGCCTGCAGGACCAGACCGCACCTCGCTGCGCGAACGGTCGCCGAGGCCAGGGGTTCGCCGAGCACCCGGGTCGGCCAGACCGCGACCAGGGCATCGCCGGCCATCTTGATCACGTCGCCCCCGTGAGCGGCGATCAGCTCGATGAGGCGATCAAAGTACGTATTGAGCGCCCCGGTCAACTCTTCCAGCCCGTCGGGACCGCGATCGGAGAGTTGCTCACTGAGCCGGGTAAACCCAGAGATATCGGCAAAGAGGACCGCCGCCTCGTGCGACTCGATATCGGGCATCGCCACCGGCGCACCGGCCCCCGACAGCCGCCGCCGGAGCAGGGCGGGCACATAAGAGGCAAGCACCTCGATCTGCGATAGCATGGCGGTCCTCGAACGACCATCACCCACAGCCTCAAGACCGCCGTCGAAGCGACGCTAATCGTGAGCTGTCAGGGAGTGCCCGACCCGATCGCCCCATCTTATCGGAAGCCGATCGACGAATCCAACGTCCACGACCAGCAGGATGTGACGCCAGTCGCCACATTTTGCCGGGACGATAGGTCCCCCAACCGTGATGATTCAAGCGTGCTCTTTGACAAGTCATACCAAGTGGGGTTCCCTGATGCGAAGCGTCCACCGGCTTCAGGCCGCGCCAAACAAACCCACCGAAGGGTCGATGACCCCCGTGACGAAACGAATTTTTCCTGTGCCTTTGGGACACCTGACCCCATGAAAGAAGCACGAGATGGATGCATGTGCCCAGTAATTGCCGGGCATTCCTCAAATTGCGCAGATCGCTCAGAATTAAGACTTTCAGAGCAACCCAATCTCGGGATCGCTGTCCTGCGCCAAACGAACCCAATGACACCGGTCAATCGGGGAGTCTTACCACGTCCCTTCGGCACCGAGCATGAGCGATCCCCCCCAGGCGGGGAGTGGGGCGGGATGGGTCTCCCGGAAGGCGACTTCGACTCTTCCCTCGGTGACGAGGGGCTGGCCCTGGACGGCCGCATCGCGGAGGGCGAGGCCTGCGAGACGGTCGAGTCGGCGGGGGACGCCGGCCGTCAGGGCATGAAGCCTGGTCATCGCGGCGGGAGAGAAAATGGGCGTATCTCGTCCGGCGAGATGGAGTTTGGCCGCGAGATAGGCCGTCGACTCGGTGCGGGTCAACGGGTCGAGCCGGATCGAAAAGGCGTCAGGATGGGCGTCATCGTCTCCGGGACGTTCGAAGCTGAGGATAGTCACTGTCGAACCGCTGTCGAGGCAGAGCAGACGGTCGAGGTCAAGGCGATCGGCGAGTAGGTGGGCGTCGTCGACCGCGATCACGAGCCGGCCGCGTTGGGCGGCGATCAACCGAGCAGCGTCCGTAAGAGATTGCCATATATGATGTTGTGACGGATCGTGGGCCGGTCGGAGCCGGAGCGAGCGGGCGATCTGGGCGTGAAGCGAGGCCGCGTCGGGCGGAGCGTCGGCCCGGGCGATCCGGAGACCTGGTATCCGTGCCTCGGACAAGGCCCGAGTGAGGACCATCGACTTCCCCAACCCGCTCCCAGCGCGGACGACCGCGAGCCGCTCTCCCGACCTGACGGCGTGGACGACCCGCGCCACGGCCTCGTCGTGGGGAGGGGTGGCGACGTAAGAGCCACCCTGGGCAGGGAATGGGTCGCGAATCAAGTTCCAATGGCGGAGCCACACGGCGCACTCTCCGGGGCCTGGCCCTATCTGGATGGGGGCCATCGATCGCGTTCTATCCCTAAGATCGGTAAGATCGGACCCGAGTCTTCATTGACGATCGCGCGGGGAGGTCTGTTCGTGGCCGATCGATTCTATTGCCCCAAACCCTGGCTCGATGGCCAGGCACGCCTCGATGGCGATGAAGCCCGACACCTCTCCCGAGTGCGCCGGGTCCAGATTGGCGACCGGGTCACGCTCTTCGACGGCCAGGGGGGGGCGGCCATTGCCGAAGTGGCCGAGGTCGGTCGCGACCGGGTCGACCTCAGAATCATTGAGGTAGGCGGCCTTGATCGATCTCACTCCGGCCCGCTCGTGCTGGCGACGGCCGTGCCGAAGGGAGACCGGTTCGACTGGCTGGTTGAGAAGGCGACCGAACTGGGCGTGACCCGGCTCGTTCCGCTCATCACCGAGCGGTCGGCCGTCGACCCCCGCTCGTCCAAGCTCGACCGGCTCCGGCGGGTGGTCATTGAGGCGTCCAAGCAGTCGGGCAGGGACCGGCTCATGGATCTCGATCCGCCAACCCCGCTGGCTACTTGGCTACGTGGGGGGGCAGGGGGTCTTGGATCACTGGTCCTCGCCCATCCTTCGGGGTCGCGTCTGGCCGACGGGCCGAGGCTCGATATGGGCCGAGGGGTGGCGGTCATGATCGGGCCGGAGGGGGGATTCACCGACGCGGAGGTCGAGGAGGCCACGCGCGCTGGATACCGGCCGGTCGGCCTCGGACCGACGATCCTGCGGGTCGAGACTGCGGCCCTGACGGCATGTGTGACGGTACTGACGTGGTCGGAGACGGGTAAAGGAGCGACATCGTGACGGGCGGAATGGCGATCGCGACGATGATGGGCATCGGCCTGGGGGCTGGGGTGATCGGCGGGATGTTCGGCATCGGGGGCGGGCTGATCATCGTGCCCGCACTCATGCTGATGTTCGGGCTCGACCAGAAGATGGCGACGGGGACGTCTCTGCTCGCCCAGTTGCTCCCGGTGACGATCCTGGCGGTCTGGGAGTACAAGAAGCGAGGCGAAATCGAGGTCTCGTGGGGGCTGGCGATCGCGGCGGGGCTGGTCTTTGGCACCCTCATCGGCGCGAAGCTTACGGGGCTGCTCAACCCGGTGGCGATGAAGCGCCTCTACGGCGTCTTCCTGGTCGCCGTGGGGCTCTATTTTCTTGCGGGGGGCACGGTCAAGCCGAAGCCCAAGCCGACGACCGGGGTTGGGGAACTCCTCCCCTCGGCCGCCTCCGAGGGATAATGCCGATACGGCTCAGGTCCACTGTCCGCCCGACTTGTCCTGGTAGATCGACCAGACGTAGCCGTCGGGGTCTTTGAGGGCGAACTCGCGCCAGCCCCAGGGCTGATCGACTGGTTCGCCGGAGACCGCGAGCATGGCCCCCTCGTCGAGGCAATGCTGGTAAAAGGCGTCGATATCGTCGACCCGGAGCTGGAGATGGATGCCGATCCCGGGCTTGTTGTTGACGAAGTCGGCGGCGTGCTCGTCCTGGGGATGGATCATCAGCGTGAATTGGCCGAGCCGGACAATGGCCAGGGTGACCTGTCCGTCTTCCTCGGCCTTGTGGATCTGGGCGACCTCCGCCCCGACGATCTCGTTATAGAACTCGTACGACTTGACAACGTCATTGACGTACAAGAATGCGCTCGTGACCTGGGCCGCCATTCCCAACTCTCCCTCGTCCGAGTCCAGCCGAGTCGCGGTTCGATCAGGCGGGAGGATACCCGGACCGGGGGAGCCTCTGCAACGCCAAGCCGCCGCGACTTGAGCTTGGGGGCCTCTGGGTTTACACTAGTCAGGTCGCTATAGACGCAGGAACCTTGGTTTTTTCTTCGATTACCCGAATATTCTCCGGTTGCCCTCGAACCCTTGGCTGCGGCGGAACGTACCCCATGATGAAGGCCCTGGGTTCCGAGCCCGTGACTGACCTCGCCGCTCCCACGGACGAGGTGCTTATGAGTCGTTACCGCGACTCGGTCCAGACGCCCGATTTCAATGAGCTCATCCGGCGCTACGAGCGCGAACTCTACCGTTATTTAGCCCGCTATCTCGGCGACACCTCAATGGCCGAGGACGTGTTCCAGAACACGTTCCTCCAGGTCCATCTGAAGCGTGCCCTGTATGAAGATGGGCGTCCCTTCCGTCCCTGGCTCTATTCGATCGGTACTCATCAAGCCGTCGACTCGCTCCGCAAGGCCGGGCGTCACCCGACTGTAAGCCTCGATCAGCAGCGTTCCAGTTCGGACGAATCTGACACGGGTGCCTTGATCGATCTGCTGGTGAATGACGGGCCTGATCCCCTGGATGAACTCCAGGATAAGGAGCGGCAAGATTGGATCAAACAGAGCATCGAGCGATTGCCGGACACCCTCAAACAGACACTCCTCCTTGCCTACTACCAAGACCTGAAATACCGAGAAATCGCCGAGATCCTCAAAATCCCGGTGGGTACGGTAAAATCGCGGCTACACGCCGCGCTGGCCAAGCTCGGAGAGATGGCCAAGGCGTCGCACCGCGACGGGGATGGTTAGTCCAATGAATACATCCGAATCGCTAGATTTCGTCCTCGGACAACTTGACGAAGACGCCGCTGACCGATGGCGTCTCGAAAGGGATTCCGACCCAGATTTGGCCCACCGGCTCGACCGCCTCGGCCACTCGATCCGCTCCCTCCTCGACCACGAAGATGAAGCCTTCGAGCCGCCCCCCGGCCTGGCAAGGCGCACGCTGGAGTTCGTCGCCAATGAGTCTCGTGAGGCTCGACCGGGCGTCCTCGAATTCAGGCCGCGACTCTTTCGATTGCGGCTCGAAGACCTGGCCGTTGCCGCGACGATCTTCCTTGCGAGCCTCCTCGCCCTCGCGCCGGCCATCCTCAAGGGTCGGGAACGCTGGGGCCGAGCAGCCTGCCAGAATAATCTCCAGAAGGTCGGGATGCGGCTCCATCAATATGCCGCGATCAAGGACGCCTATCCGTTCGTTTCGACCGATGAGGAAGTCCCGCATGTGGGCACAATCATCTGTCGGCTCAACGACGCTGGATTCCCCATCGACCCCAAAGACTTACTCTGCCCGTGCAGCGGGTCGAACTGCGGCACCGCCCAGTGCGTCCCCTCCCTCTCCAAGGTGGCTGAGACGATGAAGGTCTCCCCCGAAGAAGGATGTCGGATGATCGGTGCGAACGACTATGCCTTCAATGTCGGCAACTATGAAAGCGCCTCCCTCCACGCCGATCCGACTGCCAAGGCCGGCCCGCTCAGGGCGATCGCGTCGCACGCCATTCCGATCATATCTGACCGCCCCGCCTTCAACTCCGGCCAAGTGCTCGAAGGCAATAGCCCCAACCACGGCGGGCAGGGACAGAACGTCTTGTTTGCCGACGGTCACTCGTCATGGCACAACAGCCGCAGGGTGACTCCCGCCGACAACGACCTCTTTCTCAACAACGACAATCGCCCGGCCTACGGGGTTAGCCCCGAAGACGCAGTCCTGATGCCTGCGATCTTCAGAGTCCTGGCGCGTTGAAGTCACCGAGGCGGGGCCGGAGCTTACGGCACCCGCCTGCGATCATAGAGGAGGATCGCGAGGATCGACTTCGCATCCTCGATCCGGCCGTCGTCGACCATTCTGACCGCTTCGTCCCACGCGACGACGACCGGTTCCATCCGCTCGTCCGGCTGATGTGCGGGCGGTCCCGACACCAGATTCTCGCAGAGATAGAGGAACATCCTCTCGGTCATGACCCCCGGCGAGACCAGCCACTCAGCGATCCGGGTCATGCAGCCAGCGAGATAGCCCGTCTCCTCGGTCAGTTCACGCGAGGCCGTGACGTCGGGCGATTCCCCTGCGTCGATCGTCCCAGCGGGAACTTCCCAGAGGGTCCGGCCGACGGTGTATCGGTAGTTCTTCAAGAGGCAAACATGGTCCCGATCAACCATCGGCAGCAGGGCAACCGCCCCCCGATGAATGACAACCTCGCGATCAGCGGTCGAGCCGTCGGATAAGTCGACGCTTTGCAACGCGAGGTCGATCTTACGACCCTGGTAGATAATCCGCCGTCGCGTCGATCCGTCAGCCATCGGCTGACGTTCCGACTCAGACATGGGAATCGCGGATCGTAAGCACAGGGCAAGGGGCCTCACGCATGATCCGCTCGGCGGAGGAGCCGAGTAGGACGTGGGAGAAGCCATGACGGCCGTGAGTCGCGATGACGATCAGGTCAATCGCATGTTCGCGAGCGTAATCAACGACCCCCTCGACCGCCTCTCCCCACCGGACCGACGTCTCGACCGCGACGACCTCGCCCCAGGCCGGGTCGAGCGCCTGCTTGAGGGCAGCCAGGGACGCGGCCTCGATGTCAGAGTAATACTGAGGCGGCAAGGAGGGGGCCATCATCACGTCCGGCCCTGACGGCACCACGTCGGGTAAGACGTGCAGGAGGTGAAGGGTCGCCCCAAACCGCTCCGCCAGGCCCACGGCGTAGCGAAGCGGGGCGTGCGAATGCTCGCCGAAGTCGGTGGGAGCAAGGATCGAGCGGATCGTCAACATGGAGAGATGCCTTCCGGTCCAGGGCGAGGGTTCAGGCCTGGCCGCGGATGAGCTTGTGGAACCGCTTGAGCAGGTCGGCCGTTACTTTGCCGGGCTTGCCGTCGCCGATCGGGCGGCCGTCAAGCTCGACGACCGGGATCACCTCGGCGGCTGTGCCGGTCAGGAAGCACTCGTCGGCGGTGTAGATGTCGTGGCGGTCCATTGTCCGCTCGACCACCTTATACCCGGCGTCTCGGGCGATCTCGATCACAGCCTCGCGGGTGATGCCTTCGAGGATTCCGGCGTCGATCGAGGGGGTATGCACTTCCCCCTTGCGGACGACGAAGATGTTATCCCCGGTGCATTCGGCGACCTCGCCCTTATGGTTGAGCATCAGGGCTTCGAGGCAGCCCGCGTTCGTTCCCTCGATCTTGGCGAGGATGCTGTTCAGGTAGTTGAGCGACTTGATCCGGGGGTTCAAGGCACTAGGATGGTTGCGCATCGTGCCGGCGGTGACGATCTTCAGCCCGGCCTCATAGAGTTCGGCCGGATAGAGGCTGATCGAGTCGGTGATGATGATGATCTGCGGGTCGGTCGTGCTGCGAGGGTCGAGGCCCAGGCTGCCGGCCCCTCGGGTGACGATGAGCCGGATGTAGGCGTCGATCAGGCTATTGACCTTGAGCGTGTCGAGAACGGCCTGTGCCATGTCGGCCCGAGACATCGGGATCACGAGATGGATGGCGCGTGCCGAGTCGTAGAGCCGCTCGATGTGCGATTCGAGGCGGAAGACCCGGCCCGAATAGGACCGAATGCCTTCGAAGATGCCGTCGCCGTAGAGCAGGCCGTGGTCAAAGACGCTGATCTTGGCGTCAGCCTTGTCGTATAACTTGCCGCCGATATAAACCTTCAGGCTCATCCGTCGCTCGCTCCCGGCGGGGGCCGATCGCCCTTTGAAGTTCCGCCGGTTGCCCGATCGGAAGCCTTCAGACGTTTGCGGTGGCCCACTCTTCGATACGCCCCTCGGCGAGCCGGACGATCCGGTCAGCTTGTTGGGCAATGGACTGGTCGTGTGTGACCATCATCATAGTGAGCGACCGCTCGCGGTTCAAGTCGCGGAGCAGTTCGAGTACCGACTGCCCGCTCGCCGAGTCGAGGTTTCCGGTCGGCTCGTCGGCCAGGAGGATCTCCGGCCCGCCGGCCAACGCCCGCGCGATCGCTGCCCGCTGCATCTCGCCGCCGGACAACTCGTTCGGCTTGTGAGTCAGGCGATGCCCGAGGCCGACACGCTCCAGCAGTTCGGTCGCCCTGGCCCGGATCGCCTTGCGCTGCTTGAGATAGGTGAAGGCTTTGAGCCGGATCATGTGCGGGAGCATGACGTTTTCGACCGCTGACAGCTCAGGCAGCAGGTGATAGAACTGGAAGATGAAGCCGAACGTGCGGTTCCGGAGGTTGTCGCGACGCCGTTCGGGGAGGTTGTCGATCCGCTCGCCTTCGAGCTGGACGATACCGGTGTCTGGGGTGTCGAGCAGCCCGAGCAGGTGCAGGAGCGTGCTCTTGCCCGACCCGCTCTGTCCGACGACTGCCACGAACTCCCCTCGTTCGACCTGAAGGTCGACCCCGTGGAGTACGGGTACCTCGTTCCGTCCCTTGCGGTAAGCCTTCTCGACGCCGCTGGCCGCGAGTTGAATCGCCATCGCCCTGATCCTCCCTTGAATCGATCGATTGGTTTGGACGACGACTCACTCGAACCGAAGCGCCTGCACGGGGCGAAGCTTCGAGGCCCGGTGCGCTGGCCAGATGCTCGCGACGACGGCAATGAACAACGCCCCGCCCACGATCCACGCCACGGTCATCGGCTCGACCAAGGTTGGGATCGAACTGAAGTAATAGATACCGTCGTCGAAGACCTTCCGGCCCGTCACCCGGCTAAGCCAGCCCTCGATCGCGTTGATCTTCCAGACGAAAAGCAGGCCCCCAAGCATCCCGACACCGCTGCCGACGATCCCGAGCGCGAGCCCGTATCCGAGGAAGATCTGTCGGATACCCGCCGACGACGCACCCAGGGCCTTGAGGACTCCGATATCGCGGGTCTTCTCCACGACGATCATCGAGAAGATCGCCAGGATGCCGAACCCGGCCACCGCGATAATGAAGAACAGAAGGATGTTCAGAATGCTCTGCTCGACCGCCACCGCCGAGAGCAGTGGGCCTTGCTTCTGCTCCCAGGTGCTCACCTTAAAGAACATGGGACGCAGCCCTTCGAGCGCGGTCTGGAGCTTGGCGGCGAGCTTGTCCAGATTGGCTCCGGGCTTGGCCTTCACCTGGATCTGATTGACGGCCCCCTTGCCCTGGCCATCGCCGAGCAACCGCATCGCCTGGAGCCGTTCGAGCGGGACGTAGACGTGGCTTGAGTCGTACTCGCTCATGCCGCTCTTGAAGAAGCCGACGACCGTGAAGTCGTCATACCCCGGCTTCGGCTTCGCGCCGGCGGCGGGGAAGACGAGGCCGATCTTGGTGCCTGGTGGGGCGATCGGGACGTCCTTGCCGTCGAAGTGGATATGTCCGACCGCGAAGCCGATGATCGTGCCGTTGTCGGAGACCTCTTGCTCGATCTGCTGATTGACCAGGTGCTCAAAGGGGCTGTTTTCAGGCTCGCCTTCGAGGAACCGGCCGGCCGGACGATTTCGCTTGACCTTCTGGGTGATCTCGAACGACGGCGGCATATTGACCGGCTTCTCGCGTTCGGTCGCCTCTTTGTTCTCGTAGAGGAATTCGGCGAAGTCGCCGGTCTTGGCCCGTTCGGCAGGCTGGATGCCGATAATCTGGACCTGTCGGGTGAACGGATGGCCGTTGACGGTCCACTTGGCCAGTCCGAACGTCTCCATCGTCGGGGCCATCGCGAGGATGTCCTTGCCGGCGACTTCGTTGATCCGGGCCATGACCTCTTGATGGTTCCAGAACCCGTCGAGGTCGTAGGATTCGACAATCACGTCGGCCAGCACCCCGTGGAGCCGGCTTCGCATCTTGTCGGCAAAACCGGCCATGACCGAGTTTACGACGATCATCGTCGCCACGCCGAGCATCACGCTCACGACGCTCGCCAGGGCGATATAGCGATGGCGAAGATATCGCCAGCAGAGCAAAGATTTATACACCCTGAACGCCTCCTTGCGTCCGCGAGGTTGATGCGACGGCCGACGACGGCAATCCGTTCGCCTCCGTGTAGCAAAATTGGCCGAGGCCGCCTAGACCGACCACCTCAAAGATCCGTCCGAGACAGGAACAGGGACACCATCGCGGCCCGACCTCCCACGACCTCAAACGTCGCAAGAGGGGGGGGGGCGAAAACGTCTCTGTCAGTCCCCAGGTTGGGGCCGCAGGAGCGGGAAGAGGATGACGTCTCGAATGTTTGATTTGTTGAGGAGCAGCATGCAGAGCCGATCCAGGCCCACCCCGAGACCACCCGCGGGCGGCATCGCGTATTTCAAGGCGCGGACGAAGTCGTTGTCCATCTTCGCCATCGAGTCCTCGGCCTTCTGGCCGGCGAGCTGACGGCTAAAGAGATCCTCCTGGAGAATCGGGTCATTCAGCTCGGTGTAGGCGTTCGCCACTTCCATCCCTTGAACGAACAGTTCAAACCGCTCGGCGATCGCAGGGTCGCCCGCTTTCCGCTTCGTGAGCGGGCAGATCGCGGCCGGGTAGTCGATCACGAAGACCGGCCCGACGAGGGCGTCCTCGACCAGTTCTTCGAAGATCTCGCTGGCGATGACCTCGTGATCCTTCCCCGTCGTTTCGAACCCGATCGCCTCGGCTTTGGCCTTCACCGCGTCGCGATCAGTGATGTCGACCCCGGAGTGTTCCCGGAAAAGGTCTGCATAAGTCTTGCGAGGCCAAGGGGGTGTGAAGTCGACGACCGACTCGCCCCAGGGTCGCGTGTAGTTGCCGTCGATGGCGTCGATCGCCCCGCAGATCAGGGCTTCGGTCAGGTCCATCATCCCCCGATAGTCGCTGTAGGCCTGATAGGCTTCGAGCATCGTGAACTCGGGGTTATGCTTGGGGCTGATCCCCTCGTTGCGGAACACTCGGCCGATCTCGAAGACCCGTTCCATCCCGCCGACGAGCAGGCGCTTCAAGTGCAGTTCGAGGGCGATCCGCAGATAGAGTTGGAGGTCAAGGGTGTTATGGTGGGTCGTGAAGGGTCGAGCCGCCGCGCCACCGGCAATCGGCTGCATCGTGGGCGTCTCGACTTCAACGAACCCGCGTTCCCCCAACACCTTGCGGAACGCGGCGATGACCTTCGTGCGGGCCACGAACGCCTGCAGGCTCTCGGGGTTCGAGAAGAGGTCGACATACCGCTGCCTTGACCGTTTCTCGACGTCGGTCAGCCCGTGCCACTTCTCGGGCGGGGTGAGAAGGCACTTGCCGAGGAAGGTAAGGCTCTCGGCGAAGACAGTCAGTTCGCCCGTCTTGGTCCGGCCGAGGCTACCGTCGACACCGATCAGGTCGCCCAGATCGAATTCGGCCGCGAGATTCCAGCCGGCCTCACCGACCTGGTTTTTGCCGATGAAGACCTGGATCTGGCCCGTCCAGTCGCTCACCTGGAGGAAGTTGACCTTCCCCTGCCCGCGCCTGAGCATGATCCGACCGGCGATCCTGACTCCCGCCACCTTGGCTTCGGGGTCGTCCGGTAGAGCGATGGCTCGGACATCGCTTATGGCGCGGTGGTCGTCAAATCGTTGCCCCCAGGGGTCGAGGCCCATCGCCTCGATCCGCCGCAACTTCTCCATCCGGGCCGCTTCCAAAGGATCGAGCACATCGTCCGCCATCACCGGGCCATACCTTCCGAGTCACCGCTATAATGATCGAATCTAAAGGGAGTAAATTGTAGTAAATTCGCGGGTTAGGTCAACGTCAACCCCGGACCGAGGACATCTCAATGGCCGTGTTGGAACTGTTCGTTGTCGAGCTACGAGTCAAAGACCGCGCACCGATCGAGGAGTGGTACAGGCTCCACTTCGGCATGCAACTCCTCCTCGAAGACCGGGCCGGAGATTATTCTCTGCTCAGATCCGGGACGATGCGGGTGGCCATCAAAGGCGGACGGGATGAAGCCGTCTCGGGTTCGACAGCGCTGATGTTTCGTGCCGACGGCCTCTCGCTCGTGCGCGAACAGTTGATCGCACAGGGGATCGAAGTGTCGGAAATCGAAGAGAGCCGCGAAGGCTATCGGACGGTTCGCCTGGCCGACCCCGCCGGCAATCCGATCCAGATTTTCGAGATGATATTCGGCTCAAGGGAAGAGGAACGAGTCCGGAGTACGGAGGAGAGAAATTCGGAGGATACGGCGCGAGGTTTGCCCTGAGTAGGGATTGAAATCGCCGAGCTTTCGCCCCTCGCGTGACCGGGTCAGCGAGCCGGCACAAACTCCTTGGAGGGCCTTCAGCGATGAAAACCGTCGTGGGAATGTTCGATACGCAAGACGAGGCGAAAGCCGCAATCGAACGACTGCATCGGTTGGGGATCAGTCGCGATGCGATCAGCGTGGCGATGAAGGATAGTCGGAAGACGGCCGATCTGACGACATCGACCGGTACGCATGACATGAGCGGAGAGGGAGCGACGAGCGGCTTGGTCTCGGGCGCGGGAGTCGGCGTGCTCGTCGGCCTGGCGATCGCGGGAAGCACGATCTTGTTGCCCGGAATCGGCACATTCTTGATCGGCGGGCCACTCGCGGCCGCCTTGACCGGGGCTGGCATCGGCGCGGCCTCTGGCGGTTTGATCGGCGGGCTAATCGGAGCGGGGATTCCTGACGAAGAAGCCGAGCATTTCTCTTCAGGGATGGAACGCGGTCATGTGCTGGTTGCTGCCCATGCGGGAGACCACGAAGCCGCGGAGATCCGCAGGGCTCTTGACGAAGAAGGATCGCTCCGTTCGTATCATTCCTAATAATGGATGAGACGATCCGAAGGAGAACGAAGAGGGGGGACGCAAGCTGCGAACCCCCCTCGTCACTCCTCGGTCGTTTCACACGGTCGCCGTATCGAAACCGTGCTGTTTGCGATGGACCGGGCCGTCGAACGCCTTTGACGATTTGAACAGCTCGCACCGGCCATCACCGGCCATGAGCAAAGACTTCGATTCGATCGTCTTGCGGTCCTCGGACGAGAGACCCTTGAAGCCGCGGACGATCTTGAGGTTCTGATCGAGAACCTTTTCAGAATCGATTCCCGACACGAGCGTCGAAATCGGCAGGGAGAGGACGTAGCGGATCGCATCTTCAACAGAGATACCGGCGTTGCTCACGATCGAGCCGTTGCCGCCCAAACTCTTCATCGCGATCACGCCGATCTGACGCTCGACGAGCTTGGGCAACACCTGGTGCTGGAAACTGCGGTAGTGGGCATCCATGACGTTTAGGGGCATCTGCACGGTCGCCCAATCGAACGGCTTGCCGAGCATCTTGAGATGGATCGAAGGATCCTTGTGGCCCGTGAACCCAAGGTGTCGGACCTTGCCCTCCTTGAGGGCTTTGAGCCCGGCGTGGATGGCACCCTCCTCCGAAAAGACCCACTCGGGATCGTTGTCGTAAACGATCTCGTGGAATTGCCAGAGGTCGAGATGGTCGGTCTTGAGGCGGCGGAGGCTGTCTTCGAGGTTTGACGTCGCATCCTTGGCCGTCCGTCCGCAGACCTTCGTCATCAGGAAGACCTTGTCGCGACGCCCGTCCGCTGCGAGTGCCTTTCCCATTCGCTCCTCAGCAATCCCGTTGTGATAGTCCCAACAGTTGTCCATGAAGTGGATGCCTTCATCGACGGCGCGTTGGATCAGCGCGAGGCTCTGCTCCTCAGACAGCAGCTTGGGATTTGTCGCCGAGTGGCCGCCAAGGCCAAGAAGTGTCACCATTTCCCCCGTCTTCCCGAGTGGTCGGAGGGGAATGCCGCCTGCGTTGGTCCCCTCGGGGCCGGCCGCACCGGCGAGGCCGACTACGGCGATTGCCGCTGCGCCGGCCTGAAGGAACTCGCGGCGGCTGGGGTCGTTTGGGGTCATGATCGCGGTGCTCCTCAGAAAAGTGAGCTGCCTGCGTCGCCGGGCATTCTCGAAACATTTGCTTGCCTGCTAACCAGCAAGGGGTGCGCCGTAATGCCGCCCGAGTCGAGTAATGCCTAGGTCTTTGGGCACGGAATTCGCAATTGCGGAGTTAAAGTCATCGATCTCGGGTTGAGGTCCCAATCTCAACGTACGGGCAGCGGACTCCCCCAATCGTCCAGACAAGGAGTTATGTGATCATGTCAGAGTCAACGACATTGAAGGCGGTTGACCTCCTTTCGGTGAAGAGTCGAGTGAGTTGGGCCGCGATTGCCGCAGGGGCGATGATCGCGTTGGCGGTCTATTTCGTTCTGACTCTGTTGGGCATCGCCGTCGGCCTGGAATTGGCGATCCGGCGTAATGGCGTCGAGCTCGGCGCTCCGGCCGCGATCTGGTCGATTGCAACCTTGCTGATTGCGATGTTTTTCGGAGGCTGGGCGACGAGTCGCCTTGCGGTGGGCGAGAGCAAGCTTGAAGCCATCCTCTACGGTGTCATCCTCTGGGGCGTGCTGTTCGTCGGGATGTTCTGGCTGATCGGCCAAGGGGTCCGCGTCGGCTTCGGGTTGCTCATGGGCGTCGCCTCGGGTGCCGTGGTCGTGACCGACGATGATCCCGCTTCCGCAGTCTCCGCAGGGGCTCCGACGGCCCTGATCCAGCGCTACAACTCGACGTTCGGTGGAGAGAAGTTCGTCGAGGACATGACCAAACTCGGCGTTGACCGTGAGCGTGCCGAGAAGATCCGCGAACTTGCCAAGCAGAAACTTGATGCGATCCAGAGCGACCCGACGCCGATCCCGGCCCAGATTGGGGCCGCAGCGAGTGACCCTGGAGTCCGTCAGACCACACGTCAGGTTGCGAACACGACCCGCCAGGCGATCTGGTATACGCTCGCCGGTGTGATGATTTCGATGGTTTCCGTGATCCTCGGTTCGCTGGCTGGGTCAGGCGTCTTGCCTGTCCCCGTCCCCTTGCAGGGCGTCCGACGTCCGACCAGCACGCCAAGAGAATGACCGTCGCAGACGATCAAGCGATCGGCACCATCGGACGAGACGCGGCCGGTGGTGCCAGTCCTGCCCGTCCGTCGCTCAACACCTCCACTCTCCTTCCTGTCAATCAACCTTTGGCGGAGCCTTCATCGTGGCAGCCTCTCGCAAAGCCGTAGCGATGAACCATCCGGTCATCGTAACCTTTTTGATTTTCGCGATCATTGGTTTCATGTACCTTGCGGGAGAGGTCTTGAAACCGCTCGCATTCTCGATTCTGCTCGCGTTTGCGTTAGTGCCCATTTGTGCCTTCCTTGAGCGCCGGGGGATGCCGAGGGTGCTCGCATCGATACTCACCGTCTTGCTGACGCTGGGGGCGATCGGAGGAATCGGCTTCAAGGTCTTCCAGCAACTCGACTCCCTGGCGTATCACCTGCCGGAGTATGAGGGGCGACTGCTGCCGAAGCTCCAGAGGTTTCGATTCAATCAGGGTGGAGGGACGGTTGAGCGAGTCCAGCGGTTTCAGCAGGATGTGACGGCGACCTTGGTCGCGAAGTCGCAGGATGCCACCAAGACCGGGGATGGTTCAGCACTCCCGGCGCCGAAGGCAACCCAGACCGGTAACGATCCCGCCAGGACAAAGGAAAATACGGAAACGCCCCAATCTGTTATGGATGTCCACATCGTCAATCCGCAGACGAACATCTTCAAGGAAGCGGCCCAGACGGTCGGTCCTTACCTGGAACTGGTCGGCCTCTTCGCCTTCGACCTCGTCTTGGTGCTGTTCATTCTAAATACCCGCGACGACCTCTCCGACCGACTCATTCGCCTCTTCGGCCGCGGCAAGATCAGCCTGACGACCAAGACGATGGACGAGGTGGGATCCAGAATCAGCCGTTATATCACGACATTTGCCATCGTAAATTCGACGATGGGTTTGGTCGTCGGCCTGGGCCTCTGGGCCATCGATCTACCTTATCCGCTCGTCTGGGGAGTTCTCGCGGCCATGCTCCGGTTCGTCCCGTATGCCGGACCCGCGACGGCCTTCGCCCTCCCATTCGCCTTCTCCTTCATCCATTTCGAGAGTTGGACGGGCACGCTGGAAGTGCTTGCCCTGTTCGCAACCCTCGAAATCGCGGCGAATAGCTTCCTCGAACCGATGATCTACGGCAAGACCACGGGCGTTTCGGCCCTCGGGCTCCTCGTCGCGGCGATGTTCTGGGCCTGGCTTTGGGGGCCTATTGGGCTGCTCCTGTCGACCCCGCTGACGGTTTGTCTGGCCGTACTTGGCAAATATGTTCCTGCGCTAAGAGTGTTCGCAACGCTCCTTGGCGAAGAGGCGACCCTCAAGCCCGACATCCGATTTTACCAGCGGTTGCTCGCACGCGACCAAGACGGGGCGGTCAGTCACGCTGAGGAGTTGCTCAAGGAGCTACCTCGCGACAGGTTCTTTGACGAAATCTTCATCCCGACTCTCTCGATGGTCGAACGAGACTACGTTCGCGAGGATATCGATGACGATCATCGTGAATTTGCCTGGTGGGTCGTCGACGAGATCGTCCAGGACATCGAATCGTCGCCGCCCCGCGAGATTGACCTGACCGTACCTGACCTCAAACCCGACGGTGCGGCGAACCTGCCCGTGACCGCCACGCATGACTGCTCGAAGATCGTCGCAATCCCGGCCAACGACAAGGGCGACCTCCTCGCCTTGAGGATGCTCCAGGTCCTGCTCGGGGCGTCGGGTTGCCGGATTAAGCTGATGGATCTCGGGGGAACTCCTCTCGAACTGGCCGAACGGCTGGCCGAAGAGTCGCCCACGATGATCGTCGTCTCGCATCTTCCGCCCGATGGACTTACGGCGACCCGTTACCTCGTCCGACGACTTCGCGCCCGGTTCAAAGACATTCCGATCCTCGTCGGTCGCTGGGCCGAGACCACCGAGACCGCCGCCGACCGCCTCGTCGAGGCCGGTGCCACTCACGTCGTCTCCACCCTGGCCGAGGCCCGAAATTGCATCCTCAGCGGGCGGGATTGAGAGAAGAGGCGAAGACGCCCCAGCCATTGCCGGCCTGACGGGTCGTCGAAACACGTCAAGGCCTGTGGGATCGG
>JANXSY010000080.1 GCA_025356435.1 Isosphaeraceae bacterium
GCGATCCCAACTCCCCCGGTTCGAACAGCCCAACGCTCCGATCAATCGCAACTCCCATCGCGTCAACATACAGCTTCCGGTTTGACGGGAATAGGTGCCGGGCCAAAAGGTAATCCCGCTCCGCTTCAGCCCACTGGCCCGTGTCCCGCATGTGCCGACCACGGAAACCCAGGAAGATGCCCAGCATCTCGCGGGGATTCACCGCCCGCAGGTCTGAGCCGCTGCTGATCGCCTTCGGCGGCAACTCGTAATGCTCGATCAGGTAGGCGTCCGGGTCCGACTTGAACCCGCCGTAGCCCGCCTGCGTCGCCTCGATGTTGTGCGTCACCTCGCCGTCGTCGTACCGGCAGATGAAATGCGAGCGGATGCACGCCAGCGACACCGGCCAGCCCAGCCGCCGGCCGATCGCGACGTGCAACGCCGCCATGTTTCCGCACGTGCCTTGCCGCGTGTCCATCACCCATTGAGAAACAGGTCCGACGGGTCGGTGTAGTAGACTGCCGTGGCGGTCCTCTGGTCCTCGTTGTAGGCGATCCCTACTTCGTTCTCCAGATAGCCGCAGAGCACGCCGAGCCGGAAGAAATTCACATCATTCTTCCAGTCCTGGGGCGCATGCGATTTCCGAAGATTGGCACGGTCTTCAGACGGATTGAGGTGACAAATAGCGAGTCAAAAAAGGTGATATTTACCGGGGAAGTTAACACCGACTGATTCGGACCAACGGCGTCGGCCTGCCCGGGTATTACTCGGGATGGCACCGGTCGATGGGCGTCAAGGGGAGCTTGCTGCTCTTCGTCAGCGACCGCACCCGGGTCGTCCGCATCCCGACGACGCTCGGTTATACCCTCTACCTCAGCCCCGCCGCGCCCGAGTCGTTCCTGAAGGCGATCGCCGCTAAAGGGTGATCCCCTGGACCATGCCCGCCTCGGCAGCGTCGTAGCCTGGCAGGCCGGCGAGCGAGCGTCGGTAGGGGATCGATCGCACGGCGTCGATCAGGGCGCGGAGGCGGGGGTCGGGTTCGAGGGCCTCTGGATAGCAGAGGTCATACGACTCTTGACGCACTTCAAGGAAGTCCAAACCCGCCTCCTCGACCGGCAGCCGCAGACAGACGCCGACCTCAGCCCAGCCGCAACGCACCGCCTCGGCGACCCCCCGGTGATCGAAGGCGACCCGCCTCGGCGGCTTGGCGTGGACGCCTCGCTCGTCGAGCAGCTCGTCGAGGCACTGCCTTGCCCCCGACCCTTCCTCGCGGCCCACCCATCGGAGGTCAGCCTTCAACGCCGCGCGAACCGTCGACAACCCCAGTGTCGGGGCAACAGCCAGGCCCTCTTCCCACTTCGCGACCCGGAGCAGCCGATACCCGGCCCCCAGTAGCTTGCGGACGCTCGCCGCGTTGCCCCGACCGGCCTCTGCCGAGCCGAGATGGACCCCCGCCGCATGCACCAGCCCTTGGCCGAGCAGGGTGAGCGCGGCTCGGCTGGATCGGGGGATGACGATAAGTCGTAGACCTGTCGACTTCTGGATCTCAGCCGCGAGCAGGCCGATCGCGGGGTCGCAGGTGGCGACGACCAGGGTCAATGATGGGTCAGCGCGACCTGATTCGGCGGGGCCTCCGTCGCGAAAGACGCCGTCGTGCGGCAAGACACCCATCGGCGTCGCCTCGGCCGGATAGAGCCAGACCCGCCCGTTAACCTCCGCCCGCCAGTACCGGCAAGGCTCGCGCTTTGGGGGCCAGGCCCACGCATCGGGCGGGGCGACGGCCGATCCGGTCAGCCGGAACAGGTCTTCAACCCGGCACTCAAGCGCTGCCGCAAGGGCCAGAGCCGCCGCCGCCGAAGGCACGAGCCGCCCCATCTCGATCGCGCTGACGCCCGCCCTCGACAGCCCCGCCCGAGTCGCCAGCGCGTCCTGCGACCATCCCCGACGAGTCCGAAGCTCGCGGACATGATTTTCGAGAATGGGTCGCTTTGACATGAGAATACCCACATGAGACCGATACAGCTCAAACCAACTCTTCGCGGACGAGCACCGTCCAGGCCCGACGCGGGGCCTTCGGCTTGACCTGGCACTTCTTGGCGGCGAGGATCGCAAGGCGCTGGAAGGCCGAGAAGCACTCGCTGACAGCCACCGAATGGCCGCCGATCGCTCCATCGGCGGGTTTAAGGGCGAACATCGGCTTGCGGGCCTCTTGGGCCATCGGTGCAAGGCTTCGAAAGTTCTTCAAGGTCGCGAGGGCGTGCGGGTCGGGCTTCGCGATCGGCGAGTCGGTTGGCCCTTTGAGGATCTCTTGGCGATAGACCTCGGGGATACGGTCAACCCAGCGTCGAAACGACATAACGGGATAATTTTCCCGGATCGAAGGCGACATGACCACATAACCGATGGGCTTCATCGCGCCCGACGGCAGCGCGAGGCCGATTGGCGAGCCGGAGGTCGAGGCGGATTCGGCCGCCTTGTCTCCTCTCGATTTCCAGCCGGATCGCCAGGCCCGCAGCGTCGGCCCGAGGTTGCGCAGACCTTGGAGCGAGAAGAGGTCTGCCGCCAGGGGGATCATCACGAAATCGGCCGCGACGAGTGCCGCTCGGTTGATGGCACCGAGGTTCGGCCCAACGTCGATCAGCACGAGTTCGGCCTGTCGAGCGCGTGCGACCGCGTCCATAAGGCGATAGAATGCCGTCGTCACGCGAAAGGCGTCTTCGGCGACCGACCGGTTGTCATCCAGACACTTTCCCCACGTCTCCGCCAAGCGATCCTCGAAGCGGCTCAACCCGAGATCGCCCGCGATGAGGCCGATCCTCGGGTCGATATCCTGGACCTCCGGGATGACGAGATCGCCGAGATGATCAAGGAGCGGTTGCACCGCATCGAGGATCGTCCGGGGCGATCCCGACGGCTCCCAGAGAGTCGCCAGGGTGTCGTCATTGAAGAACGACGCGGTCAGATTCGACTGCGGATCGAGGTCGATGGCGACCACGTTTACGCCCAGCTCCGCGTACATCCACGCCAGGTGATAGACGAGCGACGTCTTGCCGACACCGGCCTTGTTATTGAAAAACGCCAATGTTTTCATGACGGTTTCCGCACGATGGCCAGGAAGAAGTTCGGCGGGAGTTCGAACCCGACGGGCGGGGAACCGTTGCGATCGAGCGAGTCTTCGACGATGCTGATCCCCCGGCCGAAACGATTGACGAACCCGAGCACCTTGGCGGCCTCGGCGACGATCGGATTGCGGTAAGACGTGCCACGCGGGAATTGATCTGGAGTGAGGTCGCCGAACAAGCCACCCGGGTTCTGGATTTCGATGCGATCGCTGTAATGGTTGATCACGACCGGCGAAGTCGAGCCTTCGTAATTCCTGTGGATCACGGCGTTCATGAACAGTTCGTGCGTGGCTCTCGGGGGATAGTCGAAGATGGTCCGTTCAGCCAATCCCTCGCCCGGGGCGGGCCGGGCCTCAGCGACTTCGCGAGCCAGCCGATCGAGGTCGCGGAGCACCATCAGCAAATCGCCCCCGAAGCGGCGTTCTTCGAGAACGTCGTCAGCCTGCGACGCGCCCGCATATCGAACATATTGAATGTAAGCCCCCGGGACCAGGCCCAGCGGGTCGATGCCGAAAGCCAGAACGGCTGCGTTAGTCGGACATCGTTGATCGACATTGTAGAACCTCAACGAGGCAAGCTGGACGTCATAGGGCCTGTGGTTTTCCTCGATCGTCTCACGAGCGAGGGCGTTGGGCAGATAGTCGAGTTCGAAGAGGCCCTTCGAGAGGTCGTCAAGCGTCGCCCCGAGACATCCACGCGCGTCCCATGTTTTGGCCCGATCAATCCGACGCTCGGTGAGGATTCGCTCTTCGGCGACCGTCGCCATCGCGCGGCGGGGTCCGACCCGGATGTGGGTCCGGCCGCGATAACGCACGGGCGGGAGGTCTGAAGGAAACACCTCGACGACGGCCATCTCGCCCTCGCCGAGATTCCACTTCTGCACATTCATCGTGGGGAGCGGCTGGATATCACCGTTTGACCGGATTGCGGCCAGGTTCTCGAGGAGTTGATCGCTGATCACAGCCCTGCTGGCAAGGCCATCTGGAGTCGCTCCGACGAAGAGATAACCAGGCTTGCCGGAGTTCGCCATGTCGTTGGCGAACGAGCAGATCGCCTCGGCGAACTTGTCGATATTCGACACCGAAACCGTCCGCTCGACGCGGTCGGTTTCGGTGTCGAGGAGCAGACGTTCCAACTCTGCGCGGACCATCGGTGAGTCTCGACCGCTGTAATGTGGCCTCAAAGGCCCGGGCGGGGCGCGACTTTGACTGTCAGCTCTTTGCCGTCACGAAGGACAACGGCCTCAACGGCCTGGCCGGGGGCGATGGTTGAGGTGGCGGCGAAGGCGTCGGGGATGCTGGTCGTCCATCGGCCGTCGAGCGTGGTGAGGACGTCGCCGGGCTTGAGGCCGCAGGAGGCTGCAGGGCTCTCAGGGGCGACGGCGGCAATCATCACGCCGACCGGGTGTTCGCCCTTGGGCTTGTCCAGCGTCAGGCCCCAGAGGCCGAGCGGGGTGAGCACGATCTCCTTGGCACCTTGTGGGTTGGCCAGGCGATTCGGGAGGTCTTTCATCAGGTCGCGGACTTCGTAGTCGACCGGCTCGAACGTCATCAGCTTGGCCTGGTAGTCGATCGTCGTCTTGTAGCGGGCGAAGAAGGTGAAGCCGATAATCCCATCAAGCGGGCGGCCCAGGAAGCCCGCAAGTGCCTTGAGCACGGGGTGGTCGAACACGACGACGGGCAGGTCTTTCGCCGTGAGGTCGCCCACGTCGAGGGTGTCAACCTTGCCCTCGCCTCGCATCGCAAAGAGGAACGACTTGGGGGCGTCAGGCTTGACGACGCCTGAGCCTTCGGCCGCCTTGTTGCCCAGCAGGGTGATCGGCGCACCGAGGTCAAACACGAGCCGATACGGCCCCTTGCCGTTGATCTTGGCACGCACGACCATGTGGTTTGACGCCAGCAACTCGAACGGGACCGTCGCCGACTTGCCCTTCGTCGCCTCGCCCTTGTCGGCGGCCCCGGGCAGGATGATTCCCAACGCGCCACAGGCTGCGAGCAGGCAGGCGAGCAGGGTCCGTCGATAGATCGGGTTTGATGTCTTCGCGTCCATATCAGAATCCCTCCCCGGCGATTGCGGTCACGTCGAGAGTCTGGCCTTCGCGGAGGATCGAAAGGTGAACCTTGTCGCCGGCCTTGGCGTCGCTCATCGCCTTCAGTGCGGCGGCGATCGACCCAGCCTTGCGGGCGGTGAATGACCGTGCGGGCGTGACGATCGGATAGAGTTCAACGATCACGTCGCCCGGCTTGAGACCAGCCTTCGCGGCAGGGGAACCATCGAAAACCTTGGCGATCTTGACCGACCCGCCGACCTCCTCAAGCTCAACGCCGAGCCCGCCCCTTGGGACGAGCACGTTGGGGGCCTGCTTGCCGATCAGAGCGGCCATCCCCTTGGCGAGTGGGCCGAGCAGGTTCATCGCCTGGACATCGGCAGGGCCTTTGCGGCTCTTGTCGCCTCGCGGGACGAACGGCTCTTTGGGTTCATAATCGAGCCGGGTCCAGATCATCCGGTCCTGGGTTGGGTCCAGCTCGATCTTGAACCGAGCGAGCATGGTGAATCCGAGGATGCCGTCGATCGACGCCCCCGGCAGTCCAAGCGCGTTCATGCCGACCAACTGGAACGGGTCTTCGATCCGCCCCTTGACGCCCTTGAGGCTCGCCCCACCCTCAAAGTCAAACTGGTCGACCACGGCCCAGAAGTCATCCTTGGGCTCGGCCAGGCCCGCCGACTTGGCCGCATGGGTGCTGATGAAGAGCGCAGGGGCACCGGTATCAACCAGGAAGTTAAAAGGTCCCTTGCCGTTGATCCGAACCCGAACGAGGAAGTGATTCGTATCCGTGACCCTATAGGGCACGCGGTACGACTTGCCGATCGAAGGGTCGCGCCCGCCCCCCTTGGGATCGTCAGAGGCAAGGGCGACCAGGGCCAGCATCAGGCCAAGGCCGATGGCAAAGGGGTGTCGTCGCATCAAGGGGTTCCCATCGAGGCCAATCCGTCCGCGAGGTCCGCTACTCTCAGCTTACGCGGGAAGTCCCGACACGGGAACGGGATCGGCGAGAAATCCTCCCCGAACAGCCGAAACACCGGCAACGCCCTGCAAGAATCCGACGCCGTCAGGCAATCGGGTCCCCTTCCTCCTTGTGGGGGAGGGGACCCGATGTCACTTCAAGCATGGCCCTTGAGGAACGCGATGGCGTCGTCGGTCCGCTTGACGATGTCGTCGATCTGCTCGGCTGATTCGAAGCCGATGATGAACGAATCGACCGTGCCAAGCCCGAGCACGAAACGCAGCGACGCATCCTTGCGCTCGGGGGTGGTGATCCGACCTTCGCCGAGGATCTTCATGCCGATAACGCCCTTGCCCGCGCCGTGCATTTCTTCAAGCTGCGAGGCCACTTCGTCGGGCTTCTTGTCGTCCATGATCAGCCCTTCAGGGTTGATCCGGGCAAGGTCGATCTCAACGAACGGCTCTTTGGCCGAGGTGCGCAGCGGGTCCATGCCGTGACAGCTCGTGCCGTGGGCGCGGATGATGCCCTCTTCTTTGGCCTTGCGGAGGTAGTCCATCGCACCGGCGTGCTCTTGCTGCCAGCCACCCTTGGTCATGCAGTGGAGCAGGAGGATGTCGATCTGATCGACGCCCAGTTCGAGCCGATAGCGTTCGAGGTGGCTCTTGGCGTCGGCGAGCTTGGTGGCGTGGGTCTTGGTCTGGATCACATACTTATCGCGCGGGACGCCCTTGAGGGCTTCGCGGAGATAGACGTGCGAGCCATATTGGTCGGCGACATCGAAGAAGGCGACGCCCCGGTCAAGGGCGTGGCGGACGACCTTGGCGAAGTCTTTGACGCCGAGCCGGGTCTGGTTGCTCGCCTGGCCCGAGCCGACGCTACCGGTGCCCATGCCGATCAGCGAGACCTGGATGCCGGTCTTGCCAAGGGTTCGTTTGTCGGTCGCCGAGGTCGGCAGGCTGCTCTTGGGGACGAGAGAAGACGAGGCCGAAGCCGCACCCGCCGAGGCCGCAATCACGGCGGTCGCGGCCGAAGCCTGCACGAGGAAGTCGCGTCTGTGGACAGGCGGGGTCATGCGTCGAGCCTCCAGAAAGGATGGGTCCCGCGAGACGGGTTAAGAGAGGAATCGACCTGAATTCTACCCCCGCCGCCCTCTCACGACCAGAGAGGACGTAGCCCCCACAGGGCAGAGAGGTCTGCACAGCGGACCCTACGAAGCTCGAATCGCTCATTTCTCAGGGGCGTTGAGCAGCGTCCGGGTGTCGAAGTCGGTCCATTTTCCGGCCTGAGCCGTGAATGTATAGATATGACCATCGTGCTCGAAGTTGGTCGATCCGAAACCGACGGTGATATTGGGTTTCAACCCCGGGGGTAATTCGAGAACGTCCCACCTCTTGGCCGTGCCGCTGAACGCATAAACGTACCGACCGAGTGGATAAACGACCGTCGCCCCGCCGAAGACGGGCGTGGCATCCGTCACGGGCTCGCGCAAGTTTTGCGGATACCACGTCCGGTTCTCGACGTTGAAGACGGCGATCCGACCGACTTTCGGGCCTTGAATCTGGAGCGCCAGGAGTTGGTGGGTCAGGATGGGGTTCACCTTGAGCCGCGAGTCCTTGGCGTCGGAAAGTCGGACCGATTGGGTCTCGTTGCTCTTCATGTCGTGGATCGCGAACTTGTCGCCCTCGGGAGTCCAGGCGAGGACGAAGTCGCCGAGTCGCATGTACTTCGGGGCCGGGCCGTTCGCCGGATCGGGCTGCGCGGCGAGAGAGAGGTCGGCCAACTCCTTCTGGAGGGCTTGCTTCTTCGCTACGATCCGAGCAAGGCTTGCTTGCGATGATTTCTCTTCGATTTCACTCCGCGCAATCTCCTCGATCAAGCGTGCCTTGAGATCGACGGGTTGCGCTGGTGCCTCGACGGCCTTCTCCCCTCCTTGTCGGGCGAACGTCTGCACGCCGCCGAGCGCGATCAGGCCCGCCAGGGCCGCCGCGCCGAGGGTCTTGAGCTTGGATACGATCATGGCGTTCATTGCTCCTTGTGCCAGGGTGATGACAAGGGTCTTTTGACTCGCGAGTCCCAGAGAGGCACGGACCGTCGCGTCGAGCAGGCTCGCGGAGACCGGCGTGAGGGCGGGGGCGGCCCCCGCGACGCCTCGACGGGTGAGGCGGCGTTGAAGCACGTCCCTCCCCCGCGCCATCCGACTGCGAACCGTCCCCACGGGCCAGCCGAGCCGTTGCGCGGCCTCGTCGTGGGTCAGCCCTTCGAGGTAGCAAAGGACCAACGGTGCCCGGAGCGACTCGGGGAGCCGCGCCAGTTCCTCGTCGAGGACGGCCGAATCATCAACGCTTGAGGGGCCATGCACCGCCGGATTAACCTCCACCCCGGTCCGCTCAAGGGCGTGCCGACGCGCGTTGACGGCCCTCGCCCGGACGGCCACCCGATGCGCGACCCCGTGCAGCCAGTGGCCCACGAGTTCACCGTCGCGGATCGATCCGGCCCGGCGGACGAGGACGAGGAACGTCGCCTGGAAGGCATCTTCGACGTCATGCTCGTCGCGGAGTGCGCGCCGGCAGACGCCCAGGACCATCGGCCCGTGCCGCGCCACGAGCGCGGCGAACGCCGCCTCGTCGCCCTGGGCAACGAACCGATCGAGGAGGCCGCCTTCGCTCAAGCCCGCGACGGCCCCCCGATGGAAAATCCGATCCAGCCCTACCAGGACATTCCCCGCGATTCGCATCTCGTTCACCGAGCCTTCGAGTCGACAAGTCCGATCACCCTTACATCTGCTCCAAATCCCGCCGCCAATCTCGCTTTTTTCGATTTCGTGGACACCGATTCGGCTGCGATTTCCCCTCTCCTGCGATCCCCACCCTATCCAGTTGGATTTGTGGCCCTGAACAGGACATATTTCAGCCGGCCATTCTGCAAAGAGGCAAAGACGTCAGACCCTTCGGTCCCCGCGAAGCTCTTGACCACCGGCGCGAGCGACTTCGGGGCGTTCTTGGCGATCTCAGCCTCTCGGTGCGGGCCGTCGAGCCGTAGTCCCTCGACGACGCCCGTCGAGACGTCCTCGACTGACTCGATCTTCAGACCTGCCCCTTCAAGCTGCCCGCGCATCGCGTCGAGTTCGTCGTCAAGGAACATATCCACGAGCGAGAGCACGCCGCCGGGTCGGAGCACGCGCCTGACCTCGGCGAAGAACTTCGGGCGCGAGGGGTAGCAGTGCGACGACTCAACGTTGAGCACCACGTCGAACGAGTCGGCCTCGAACGGCAGTTTCTCGGCGTCTCCCTCGATATAGGTCAGGCCGTCCCGCGCCAGTCGAGCGTTGGCAAGGTCGGTCGCGTGCTTCGAGAAGTCGGCCCCGACGATCGTCCTGGGCTTCAGATAGCGGCTCACATACGACGCGCCGCCCCCTCGACCGCTGCCGACTTCAAGCACATCTTTCCCTTCGAGCGAGCCGGCCTCGGTGGCGACCCGGTGGTAGAGTTGGATGCTGTAGCGGTCAGGCTCGTCGGCCTCGCTCAGTTCGAGGCGAGGGGTAGCAGGATCGAGCGGCTGGTAGCCGTAGTTCATGAAAGTCCACGACTCGACCGGAAATCGGCCTGCGAGGAACTGGTACCAGAACTTCCAAAGGGCCTTGCGCGCCCAGGGGATTTCACAGAGCTTGACGAACAGCTTCGAGATCAATGGACCGCATGCTCCGTGGGGCCGGGGATGTCGAGAATCAGGTCGGCCGGAGCCTTGTCGGGCTCACGACGGCCGAGACCTAGGAGGACGATGATGGTCGCTGAGACGGCCATCGAGACGCAGAGGAAGAGGATGCCCGGCCAGAACAGACCGGTCTTCTTCTCGACAAAGCCGAGCACCTTCGGCCCGACGAAGCCGCCGAGGTTGCCAACTGAGTTGATGAGCCCGATCGAGCCCGCCGCCGCCG
>JANXSY010000087.1 GCA_025356435.1 Isosphaeraceae bacterium
AGATCTTTCCGAGCCTTGATCGTCGCCTTCCCGAACTCGACCTCGCCCTCTCGGCGCTGATCGACGACCTCGAATCGCGCGGGCTGCTCGAATCGACGCTCGTGGTGGCGATGGGGGAATTCGGCCGCTCGCCGAAGGTCAACAAGGAGGCCGGGCGCGACCACTGGGGGCACGTCGCGAGCCTGGTCTGGGCCGGCGGTGGTGTCCAGCCCGGCCGCGTGATCGGTCAGAGCGACGACCAGGGAGGCTATGTCAGCGACCGACCGGCGCGACCGGCCGATGTCGCCGCGACGATCTACAAGGCGGTCGGGGTGAATCCCTTGAACAACCTCCTCACTCCCGAGAACCGGCCGGTCGCGATCCTCGATGAAGGATCTCCCATCACCGAACTTTTCGCCTGAGCCGGAGCGCCGATGTTTCGCCTGCCGCTCTCGATCGTGCTCCTCATCGCATCTTCGGGGCAACTCTCGGTCGCCGAAGATCCTGTGAGCTATGCGCAAGCGATCGCGCCGTTTCTCGAAGAGCACTGCATCGCCTGTCACGACGACGGATTCGAGACGTCTGACCTCGCTGTCCACGACCTTGCCGCAATGCTCAAGGGAGGGCGGCGCGGGCCGTCGATCGTGCCGGGGAAGGCGTCGGAGAGCTTGCTGATCCAGTACCTGAAGGGGATCAAGCAGCCGCAGATGCCGCCCAAGACGTCGCTCCCGCTCGACCAGATCGCGGTGCTCGAACGCTGGATCAACGAAGGGGCGAAGGTCGACGAGGGGAGTGTTGTCACCCAGCGCAGAGAACAGATGCGGAAGCAGGCGACCGAGGAGGCCGCGACGTTTGCTTCCGACGCACCACCGCCGATCACCTCGCTGTCTTACCGGCCGGATGGCGAGGTCGTCGCCGTCGCGGGATATCGAGAAGTGATCCTGATCGACGCGGCGACCGGCAAGACGATCCGCAGACTCGCAGGATTCTCCGAGCAGGTGATGGCCGTCGCATTTTCGCCCGACGGCCGTCATCTCGCCGGTGCCGGCGGGACGCCCGGGAGAGGGGGCGAGATCCGGATCTGGGAGACGCAGGGTTGGGCCGAGACGAAGGTGATCCGGGGCCATGCCGATGTGATCCTCTCGGTCGCTTGGCGGCCAAAGTCGGACCAGATCGCCAGCGCAGGGCTCGATCGGCTCATCATCGTCTGGGACGGCGCGACGGGTAAGCCGATCCGCACCCTCAAGCATCACTCCGACATCGTGAACACGCTCGCCTACAGTCCCGACGGCAAGCGGCTGGCCTCGGGTTCGGCCGATAAGACGGCGAAGGTCTTTGACGCCGAGACCGGACTCCAGACGGCGGGCCTCTCGACGCACAACGACTCGGTCCTCCAAGTGGCCTTTAGCCCCGACGGTCTGCATCTCGCCACGGCGAGCGCCGATCGAGGGATGGCCGTCTGGAGGCTCGCCGACCTCAAGAACCCGATCCGAGGTTTCGGCCACACCGGCCCGGTCCACGCCCTGGCCTGGCGGCCCGACGGCACGTCGCTCTGGGCCGGTTCGGGCGGGAAGCCGTCGTTCCTCTCCTACAAGTTCGAGAACGGCAACCGCGTCGTCGACATCAAAGACAGCGCGATGCCCGTCGACTGGGTCTACGCCGTGGCGGTCTCGCCCGATAACCTCTCGGTCGCGGCCGGGGGGTGGGACGGCACCCTCAACATCTACAGCCTCAAAGACGGGTCGAAGCTCCGCTCGATCGTCCCCGGCGGAGACTCGCGATGAACGTCCCGGCACGGCTGATCGGTGTGGTGGCCTTGCTCTTCGCGTCGACGGCCGCCGCCCAGATCAATCCGCCCGTCGTCCGGGGCGTCAGCCCCCGTGGTGCGTCGGCGGGCGAGACGATCAAGGTTACGATCGAGGGCACCAACCTCGACCGGGCCTCCGCGATCGTCTTCGACGGCCCGATCGGAGCGGTCATCCACAAGGCGACCGCCACGTCGGTCGATGCGACCCTGACTCTGCCCGCCGATCTCCTCGTCAAGCCTCTTGCGTTTCGCGTCGTTTCGCCCCGGGGGATCTCGGGCGTGGTCCAGTTCGGCATCTCACGGCCGGGCAGTCGTGTGGCGGAGGTCGAGCCGAACGACGGATTCCGCATCCCTCAGGCAGTCAAGCCGCCCTGCACGGTCGAGGGGAGCATCCGCAACGGCATGGATGTCGATATCTTCGCCGTCGACCTCCGCGCAGGAGAGACGATCGTCGCCGACGTGAGCGCGGCGCGGATCGGCTCGACGCTCGACCCGCTCGTGACGATCTTCGCCTCCGACGGCCGCGAACTCGCCTCCGATGACGACCTGTTCGGCCTCGACGCCGCCGCCTCGGTCAAGGTGCCGCGAGACGGCCGCTACTTCATCCAGGTCATTGAGGCTAACGGCCGGAGCCAGGACGGCATGATCGAGGCGAAACGACAGGCCAACCGCTTCTATCGCCTGACGATCGGGACCGTGCCGCTGCTGGTCGCGATCGATCCTCCCGGCGCTCGGCGAGGTGAGCGGACGAAGGCCCGCCTGCTCGGTGCCGGCCTCCCCGCCGAGGCCGTCATCGACCTTGCCAGCGAGACCCCGCTCGGAGACCATTCGTTCCGGGTCGGCGGGTCAAATGCGATCACCATTCGCGTCGGCGAGCGGCCCGAGATCCGCGAGGTTGAGCCCGACGACCGGCCCGATCGCGCGATCGAAGTCGCGATCCCCGCGACGATCAACGGGGCTTTCGACCGGAAGGACGGGGGCGACCTCGATTACTACCGGATCAAGCCTGCGAATGGCAAGGCGGCCGATTTCGCCATCACCGCCTTCTCGGCCCGGATCGGTTCGCCCGCCGACCCCGTCCTTTCGCTGCTCGGCGACGAGGCTCAGTCGCTCGTCGAGGATGACGACAAGCTCGGCCGCGACGCCCGGATCGAACGGCGGATCGAGCCGAACGGGCTGCTGCTGGGCGTCCGCGAGTTCTACGGACGAGGCGGAAATCGGTTCCTCTACCGGATCGAGATCGAGCCGCTGGCCCCGATCGTCGTCAAGGTTGACCTCGGCAGTCGGACCATCCCCCGGCGCGGCCGAATCGCTCTGCCCATCGCCCTGGAGCGTCACGGCTACGACGGGCCGGTCACAGTCCTCGCCGGCCCACTTCCCGACGGAGTCACCTCAACGCCCGTCACGATCCCCGCCGGAGCCACGCGAGGAATGATCCTGATCGCGGCCAGCGACAACGCTGAGCTGAAGTCGTTCTCCCTGCGACTCGTCTCCCGAGACGTGCCCGGCCAGGTCGATTGGTCGTATTCCGATCCCGACGTCTGGACCGAGCCGACGTTTGCCATCGCCGAGACAGCCACGCTCGACGTGATGCTTGAGCCTCGCGAGTTGCTCGTCGACCCGGGCGGACAGGCCGAGATCAAAGTGCGTCTGGTTCGATCGGCCGAGGGCGGGAAGTCAGCGGTCAAGGTCTCCTTCGCCATGGATGGAGGCGGATTGGGTGAGATCAAGGAGGAGACCCTCGCGGCAGGAGTCAACGACCGCGTGATCCCGATCAAGCTCAAACCCGACGCCGCACCCGGCCGATTTCACATCGTGGCCCGGGCAAGGTTCGATGGCTCGACCGAAGGGCAATCGGTCGTGGCGGCTCCTGTCGTCGTTCAGGTGAAGACGAAAGCGAAATAGTTTGCCTGGATTTGAGGCTCAGTGGGGTGTTCCGCTCCGGCCGGTCAGGACCATCTTGACGCCCCGCTCGGGCCTCAAGGTCATCGTCGGTAGCGGCACTATGGCCGCATTGGACGCGAGGGTCAGTCGATAGCGGCGTGCGATCGTGGCCAGGAGCAAGACCGACTCCATCATCGCGAAGGCGTTGCCGATGCAGATCCTCGGGCCTCCGCCGAACGGGAACCAGGCGTATCGGTGGATTCGCTTCGAGAGGCCGTCAGCCCAGCGCCCGGGGCGGAACGCCAGCGGGTCGTCGAAGTTTCGCGGGTCGCGATGGATGACCCACTGACTCATGAAAATCGTGTGGCCCTTCGGCACATCGTAGCCGCCGACTTCGCAATCTTCGGTCGCCTCTCGGCCGAGAAGCCAGACGGTTGGAAAGAGGCGAAGGGTTTCGGTGATGATGCTCTCGGCGTAGGGCAGGCGCGGGAGGTCATCGAAGGTCGGCGGCCGGTCGGGGAGAACGGCGTCGAGTTCGTCGTGGAGCTTGGCCTCGACTTCGGGGTTGAGAGCGAGCAGATACCACGCCCAGGCGAGGGTGTTGGCGGTCGTCTCGTGGCCCGCCATGAAGAGGGTCATCGCCTCGTCGCGAAGCTGCTTGTCGGTCATGCCGCTGCCGTCGTCTTCGTCCTGGGCGTTCAGAAGCATCGAGAGCAGGTCGCCCCGGTCTTCGCCGCTCGAACGCCGTGAGGCGATGATCGCGTAGATGATCTGGTCGAGGCGGTCCGAAGCGCGTCGCGAGCGGACGTTGAGCGGAGTCGGCACCCAGAGGGGGAGCTTGACGAGCGTGTTCACTCGCCGGGTGAACGAGTGCATCATCGTCTCCATCGCCGCGCTGGCGTCGGCGGTGTCGCCCGACACGTCGGCGTCGAAGAGCGTCTTGGCGACGATCTCCAGCGTCACCCGCATCATCTCTTCCTGGATGTCGCGGGTCTGGCCGTTAGCCCAGGAGGATAGCATCCGCTCGGTGTAGTCGACCATTATGGCCGCATGGGTCGCGATCCGCTCGCGGTGGAAGGCAGGCTGGGCCAGCCGGCGCTGCTTGCGCCAGAAGTCTCCCTCGCTGGTGAGCAGGCCATTGCCGAGAGTGGACCCCGTGCTTCGGAGCGCGAAATGCTTAATGAAGAGGCGATTCTTCGTGACCAACACCTCTTCGACCTGATCGGGGTGATTGACGATCATCATCCGCCGGGGTCCGAGGCGGATCGACACGCAGTCGCCGTATTCGCGCGCGCTCTTGGAGAGGAAGCCGAGGCGATCCCGCTTGAACTCGGGGAGGTTACCGGTGAAGAAATGCTGGGGCGGTCCAGGGGCGATTCGGTGGGCCGGGGGCATTGATGTCTCTTCCGTGGGGGGGTCGCTTCGAAACGCTCCATCGTCTGAAGCGCGTCCAATCTCCAGATCGACGCGATCAAGCCGCTCTCATGAGACGACTTGCGCCTCCTCCGCCGGGAAGAAGCTGGGGTGTTGATACATCGGCCTGATCGTCCACTCCTCGCCGAGCCAGGCGTGGTGGACGACCGAGACGGCCCTGTCGTGCAGGGTGATTTCGAGGAAGCCCGGCGGACGGAGGCCGGTCGGATCTCGGAGCAGCGGGGCTCCCGAGTTCAGGCTGAGGTGGTCGGGCCAATCGTGGGGCGAATAGGTCCAGGCAGCGTGGACGTGACCGCAACAATAGAGGTGGGGGCCGATCGTGCTCAGCCATTCTCGGACCTCGGGGGCGTTTTTCATCCGCTTCGGGGCCAGCTCGGCCGCATAGACGGGCGGGGCCACAATCGGATAGTGGCAGGCGACGATCAGCCGAGGCGGACGAGTAGTGGGATCGGCCAAGATCGCACGCGCCTCGTCGAGTTGGGAGGCGGGGAGTCGGCCCGTCGCCGAGAGGTGCGAGCGGGTCGCGTCGAGGCCTAGGATCGCGGTCCGGTCGTCGAGCCTACGAAGCCACGGGAAGGTAAGGCACGGCATGCAGTCTCCGAAGACCTTCTCGAAAGACTGATGCCGCACCGACCCAGTCGTGTAGCGGTCGTGGTTACCGGGGATGATTGTCACCCGCGTTGTGTCGTCGAGAAGCGGGCCAAGTTCGGCGCGGGCGTGGGCGAATTCTTCGGGAAGCGCGGTCGTGGTGAGGTCGCCCGTGATGAGGATGTGGTCGGGCTCGAGCGCCTTGACACGCCGGACGACCTCGTCGTGCCGTTCGAGCCGGAAACGCTCAGCCCGACCGGCGAGCAGGCTCACGACTCCGACGACGCGTTTGTTGAAGAGCCGGATCGGGTTGAAGCTGTAGCGCCAGACATGGATGTCGGAAAGCTGAACGATCCGCAAGGGCCACGCTCCGCAATCGATCTCTAGACCCGTTCAGAACCGCCAGTCGAGCCAGCCGACATAGATATCGTAGGCAGAATGCGTGCCCACGGCGACTCCGAACCCGCGTACAACGAAGACCCACGCGAAGAAGATCCCGGCCAGCCAGCGAAAGATGAAGGCATACCAGGTGAACGCCTCGCCTGGAGACCCCGCGTGGTGGGCGAGCGAGAAGAGCAGCGCCGAGGCCGTCACCGCGAGGGTATTCGCCACCAGCACCGGCATCTGGAAGAGGCGTAAGGTGTAATAGAGTAACGGGATCAGCATAAGGCGAAAGAGCGTTTCCTCATACAGCCCCGCGCCGAGGAATCCGATCAGGGGCGCGGCCGGGTGGGCCGACCCTGCCGCCAGGCTTGGGGGCGGTTCGATCCGCGTGAAACCGAGGTCGACCAGCTTGCTCAGCCCGATCAGGGCGATACCCAGGACCAGACTCTCGACGAACATCCCCGCCAGGATGCCGGGATGGAACCGCCATCGACGCGAGTCAAACGCCTGCCAGCCCAGGAGGATCATCGCCAGAGCGAGTGGGAGGAAGAGGCGATCGGTGACCCCGAGCGTCGTCAGGGCGGTCCTGATCCAGGTGTCGGACCCCGCCCGCCACGTCGCCGAGGCCGGGCCGCCGAGGCCGATGACCCCCGCCTCATAGATCACGAGCAAGGGGAGGATGAAGACCAGACACGGGAGCGGCCGTCGCGTCGCCGACCAGTAGAGATCGTCGGCCTCGATCGCCGACGGGGCCGGTTCGCCCCACCATCGATGGTCATAGCCGTACCGCGAACGAACCCGAGAGGGCCTGCCGGGTCGCGCGGAGGTTCGGATCGAAGTTTTCACCCCCTTGTCATCGGCAAACGCGCGGACCAAAATAAAAAGAGTCTTGCGTGGAGGTGGGTCGTGGTCTTCAATTGCGTTGAAATTTTCGTAAAGACCGAAAAGAACGAAATGGCGGTCTCCCTTGTAGCAGGGTTGGTCGACCGCTACATTACTAATGCGGTGTCTGCGGTGGCTTGACGAGGCGTGGCCAAGCAAGCATTATGGTCCCTTCTCGGTCGTCGATGGTGTGGTCCCGCCCCACGTTCGAGACGACACAAGTCACTCTGGCAGGCTATCCGGAACGGTTTTGATCGAGCACACGTCGGTCGAAACCGCCTCCGCTGACGGCCCGCCTCGTCGGATAAATGCCCTCAGTGAAGTTCCCCGGCGGTTACAGTCGTGGGGGTCGCTGTCGGATCAAAGCCCGTGTTGGGAGGATTGGCGCGTGACGTCGCGGTTTCGCCTCGTTCTTATCGTCGGATTGCTGTCCCTGACCCTGGCTGGATGCGGCGACGCATTCAACGCTGGGCCAATCGAGTATCGGGATAGCGAACTCTTCACGACCAAGGTCAAAGGCTCCGCCGACCTCGTCGGCAAGCCCAACCTTCAAGCGACTGTCCGGAAAGCCCTGGCCGACCTGTTCGGCCCGACTCCCCAGAATATCAAGGTTCCCGAAGGCTCGGGCCTGATCGAGGGGGGTCGCCTGCTCGCGAATCGAGAAGAGGTTGACGGCCGGATCAAGCCGCTCAGCTACCAATCGGCCCTGAAGGGCTCGAACGTGCCGGTTGCTGGCGGTTACGCGCTTTATCGCAAATATTGCCTGCACTGCCATGGCGTCCAGGGGGCAGGCGATGGCCCGACCGCCGAGTTCCTCTACCCGATCCCCCGTGACTATCGTCGAGGGGTTTTCAAGTTCACCTCGACCGCCCCGAGCAACCCCAAGCCGACCCGCGCCGACCTCCGGAAGACACTCGTTCACGGCCTTCACGGCACGTCGATGCCCGCCTTCGAGGCCCTGATGGATCCGGCCGGGATCGAACAGGTCATTGACTACGTGATCTTCCTGAGCATGCGAGGAGAGACCGAGCGGAACCTGATCGCCGAGGCCGCGCTCGCTAGCAAGGACGACCCGGCCGAACTCTCGGCCGACACGATCAAGGAAATCGTGGCCAACGTCGTCAACAACTGGAAGTCGGTCGAAGGGATCGTCGTCAACCCGAAAGCCCGCCGGGTCGAGTCGTCGAAGGAGAGCATTCTCCGGGGACGGAATATCTTCCTCGGGATCAACACGACGGGGAACAAGGTCGCCTGCACCGACTGCCACGGGGCGCAGGGGATCGGCAACGGGACGAGCTTTGTCGAGAAGAAGCTATTCGACAAGGTTGTCTTCGGCCGGAAGACGATCGAAAAAGCGATTGAGGTTCGTTACCACGAACTCGAAGACGAACATGCCTCGGCGTCGATCCCGGCGGGCGAGGGTCACGGCCATTCAGGCCTCGGCATGCTCCCCGAAAAGTTTGACGACTACAAGAGTCGGGAATTGACGAACTGGGAGAAAGGTTCGATGGACGACTGGGGCAACCCGCTCCGTCCCGCCAACCTTAACCTTGGCGTTTACAAGGGGGGCCGACGGCCGATTGACCTCTACTGGCGGATCGCCAAGGGAATCAACGGCGCGAAGATGCCCGCCCACGCCAACCTGCTCCCCGACGATCAGATCTGGGACGTCGTCAATTTCATCCTCGCGCTCCCGTATGAGCCCGACCTGCTGAAAGACGCCGACGCCCTCAAGAAAAACGCCGCCAAGCCAGCATCCGTCACCCAACGATAACTCTCGGCCGATCAACGGCCTCTTTTCCCCCGCATGAATCTGAAGATTAGGTCGGGTCGATCGATCAACGACCCCGGGCCGGTCGCGAATCGATCGACCGACCGCTGGCCTCTCGAAGCCCGAGCAATGGAGCGTATCCGTGCGTTACTGGAGTCTGCTGTTCGCCCTGGCCGCGATTTTCAGCGTCGGGGTTTTCCTCTATGCTCCAACGTCGGCGGAGTGGTGGTTGCCGGCCGGACCCGACACGACCTCGTTTGGGGCCTACTCACACTTGCACTCCGCCTCTTCGGCCGGAAAACAGATTGATAGCCTGTTCGTGATTATTCTCTGGATCACGGGGATTGTCTTTATTGGCACCCAGGCCGCGCTTGTTTACGCGACGTTTGTCTATGCCGACCGGGGTCCCGGAACGCGCAAGGCGAGCTACTTCCACGGCAGCCAGCGGCTCGAAGT
>JANXSY010000155.1 GCA_025356435.1 Isosphaeraceae bacterium
GACGGCGATCGGCTCTGGCTCGTCGCGCCCGGCGCTCCCTCGGGATGGATGCACTCTTCGAAGGTGGTTCCCTTTAATGATGCCATCGACTACTTCAATACTCAGATCCACGACCACCCAAAGTCAGCCCACGCCTACCTGTTAAGTTCCCCGGTAAATGTCACTCCTTTTGACCCGCTATTTGTCATCCCGTTTTTCTGAAAGTCGTGTCCGCCTCACGGCTGTCGCATGCAATCACGCTGGCAATCAATCGATAGGCGTTTTCTTTTGGGCGGACGGGATTACGCGCTTGCAAGTGCTGGGCGGGTCGGAGACGATGCCGGGAGTCTTGTAGCCGTCCTCCCAACTTGGCCAGCGTACGAGGAGCGACCGTGACCGATTACCGCCAGCTTCTCGCATGCTCCGATGACGAGTTGGCTCGGGTCGATCCGCTGGTGATGAACCTGCTGGTGGCCAAGAGCATCCCCAGCCTGGCCGATCTCGACATCGCTAACTATCAGGCGATGGCCGACCAGTGGGCCGATGACGTGCGGCGGCGGTTGCCAGGGGCGGAGAAGGTATTCCGGCGGACGCCGCAGGACTGGAAGAACGATGTCAACTTTTTCCGCCTGGGCGTGCTCTGTGGTTATCTGGAGCATGAGGCGGGGATCGTCTACAACGAGGACCAGCGGACCGCCACGGCGGTCTACTACACCGACCCGTCGGACCTGTTCCTCAACGGGGTGATGGACACGCGGCAAGGCACTTGCGGCAACATGGCGGCGTTGCATGTGGCGATCGGCCGGCGTCTGGGCTGGCCGGTATCGCTGGCGTGCGTGCGTTCGCACTACATCTGTCGGTACGACGACGGCGAGGTGACGCACAACATCGAGGCGACGCAGGCGGGCTACGGCGGTTTCAAGTCGGACCCGGACACCTACCTGATCGAGCATCACGAGTTGCCGCCGAAGGCGATCAGCAGCGGCTCGGACCTACGGGCGGTGACTCCCCGCGAGATGCTGGGCATCTTCCTGGGTTTCCGTGGTCGGCATATGAGGGACACGGGCCACTGGGACGAGGCGGAGCGGGATTACTTGCTGGCCCGGCACCTATTCCCGTCGAACCGGAAGCTGTATGTTGACGCGATGGGGGTGGCGGTCGAGCGGAGCGTCGGGCTGTTCGAGCCTGGCGAGTTGGGATCGCCGCAGAGCCTGGCGGATTGGCTGAACACGCAATACCGGGTTGCTCGTCCTATGGCGAGGATACAGCCAAAGGATTTCCCGTTCCAGAACGTCTCCTACACTGCATCGGTGTGAGCTACCGGGGAGCAGCGGTCATGATCAGTGCACGAACGATGGGGCAGGATGGCGCGACGCTGCGGATTCAGGGCTGGGATGGCTCGATGCTCGGTGCCAGGCCGCTGGGCGGTGCCGATCCGCTTGGATTCGCTGCGGGTGACGCCAATCTTTATCGCTATGTTGGCAACGACCCAACAAATCATACCGACACCACAGGACAGGCCGATGATACTACTCATACCATTGCCCATTACGTTGCAACTGGTAATTTGGAAGGGTTGCAGGCTCTAGTAGGGTTAGAGAGCGGTGGTCTTACTGCGGCTCAGCAAGCGGCGCTAAACGCCGGCATCAAAGCCGTACAAGCAGCCAGGGCGGCAGCGGCAGCGGCAGCGGCAGCGGCCCTCGCCGCAGCCCAGCAACGACTCCAGCAAATCTATCAACAATTCCCGGCAACTGCTTACAAGTGCGTTGAAGCGGCCAAGGCGACAGCGAACGTTTTCACGAACCTGGGACAAAAGCCAATTTTCATCAAAATCACGAGCCCGGGTACTGGGCCATTCTTCCCCACCCCTGATGGTCAATCCTCCTTTTCAAGGAACGGAGTTCATTACGCCTGTCAAGTCGGAGGCCGAGTATACGATGCGTTGACTGGATCAGCAGGAATGACGATGATAGAATACCTTCAATACTTGAACAAGTTGGGACTCAATCCAGCCGTTTCCCCTGTTGCCATGCCCAAATAGAGACCAATGGATTTCTGGTCCAGCCTAAATGCACGTCGCAAGATGGTTGGCTCAACGGGCGGCTACAAGCCCGATTGACGGCGATCATTCCGACCGGTTCCGTCACTCAATTGAGATCGGAGAATTCTCATGAAGACCCCTGAAGAAATTTCAACCAAAATACAAGAAAATATTGAAAATATGATCAGGTCTCCCAAAATGTGGTTTGATGCCCCTGAATCTATGGAACTGCATTTGTTGTTTCTGACGAATTTACTTTCGTTTATTCATGGGCAACCCGATGGCCAATATACCGATTATCTTGTTGCCAACGGATATGAATCAAATAACTTTACGAACAGCCTCAAAGAAAACGGGTATAGTGACGCAGACAAGGTTTTCTCTTTGTATTCTGGATTTTTTAGAGAATTTTTCGATACATTTAAATCGGCTCTGGATAACTAGAAATATTTGATTTCCGAAATTGATTGGGCAACAGGGCATTGTGTCGGCTATACATCGTTGGCGACCATCGGACGGACGGTTTCCTTCCTTTCATCCGATTTTCGTGACCGGCTTCTGGCCACCCAGGAGCTTTTGGCCGTCGGGGCGCAGATTGCCCTTGGGATCGACGTGGCGGTAGAGCGTCTGCCGGGTGATACCCAGCTCCGAGCACAGCACACCCACCTTGGTATTGCGGCTGGCCATCGCCGCCATCGCCAGGCGGAGCTTGGCGGCGGTCATGATGTAGGGTCTGCCGCCGTTGCGGCCCCGGGCACGGGCGGCGGCCATGCCGGCTTTCGTCCGCTCCACGATCAATTCCCTCTCGAATTCGGCCAGGGCGGCGAAGATGCCGAAGACCAGCTTGCCGCTGGGCGAGGTGGTATCGATGCTGGCCCCATGGCCGGAGAGCACCTTGAAGCCGATGTCGCGTGCCGTCAGGTCATGCACCGTGTTGACCAGGTGCCGAAGATCGCGCCCCAGGCGGTCGAGTTTCCAAACCACCAGCGTATCGCCCTCCCGTAGTGCCTTGAGGCACGCGGCCAGGCCGGGGCGATCGTCCCGCTTGCCAGAAGCGGCATCTTCGTAGATGTGACCGGCATCGACCTTCGCGGCGAGCAGGGCATCGCGTTGCAGGTCGGTCACCTGGCTGCCGTCCGCCTTGCTCACCCGCATGTACCCGACCAGCATTCCCACCCACCCTCGAACTCATTGACGCATCAATCGGTTTTCAATGTCACTTAAACGAGCGATTAAGTGACAACCGGCCTTCGGGGCGTACCGGCCCCGAATCCTGTCACTCAATCTGTCACATTTTCTAAGTGTTGTAAACCATCACGTCGGCTGATTGGGTGACAATCTGTCACACCGTCCCGATCACCAGGCTTTCACGTGCCGCTTCCACCACCGGAACGGCGACCTTCTCCAGCTTGTTGATCTCCAGGACGCGGCCGATCTGCGTCAGCAGCCGGTGGAGCAGTCGGAAATTCCCGCCCGTGATGCGGATGATCGCCGCGATGCTCTCCTCATCGGCGATGCCGCCCTCGGGCATGGGCGCGAGGGCGGGCCACCATCGTTCCTGGAGCAGTTGCCGCACTTCCTCGCGTGACAGGGGCTTGAATTCATGGACGAAACCGATCCGGGAATAGAGCTGAGGGTAGCGGGCGAGTTGCTTCTCAAGCCCTGGCATGCCGATCAGCACCATCCCGATGCCGCCCTGGTCGAAGATGGCGCGCATCTGCTCCAGCCCGGTCATCTTCAGGCGGTCGGCCTCATCGATCAGGATCAGAGCCGTGGGATCGGGCTGGGCACGCTCGCGCCCAGACATCCTTTCGAAGATTCGTCGCCATTCGTCCTGCCGGCGGGCGACCTCCTCGGGAGGTACGTCGAAGCCGTTCAGGCCCGTGCGGCGATGGTACTCATGCAGGGCCTCGACCTCCCGATTCGCCGATTCCAGGTGGGGCCGTTCCTCGCGGCGGATTTCCTCAAGGGAGAATCCCCGCAGCTTGTCCCGCAACCGCTCGATGTCGTTCGGCAGCCGGCCGGGAGACGTGACGACCACCGGCGGCGTGTAGAAGACGACGGTGCTCCCTTTAATCTGCTCCAGCGTGACCGTGCCGCCAGGCGAATCGCGTCGGTAGCGCTCGACCGTATCCCAATTGGCATAGTGGCGGGCGTGAGCTTCCGCTTGTCTTTGTCGTCCCGCTCCTTGCGGGCCAGGCCGGTCAACCCTTCCCGGCGGTAGCGATCGACCCAGCGGCGGGCAGTGCGGAGGACGATGCCTTGTTCTCGGGCCAATTGAGCCAGCGGAATGCCGTCTTCTAGGAACGGGCGTATGATCTGAAACCGGGCGAGAGCACGCGACCGGGCCTCGTCGGGCAGGTTGCTCAATATGACGGCGACAGTTTCCACGGGGTTGGGTGGATGGCTCATGGACAAACACGACTCGACCAGGTATGACCATCGTCAACGACCAAGGGTGACAAATAGCGGGTCAAAAAAGGTGACATTTACCGGGGAAGTTAACAGTCAGGACGGGAAAACGTCCGCCCATAGGGATCTCCCGAGACCCGCAGCCCGTCGGCTGACACCGCGAACGCCACCGGCCCTCGCGGCAGCGCCAACAGGGCGATCCCGAGCGAGGTCGCCAGCAACAGCCCGGCCAACACGCGGCCGAACCACGTTGTCGACCTGGAACCGGAAGCGATCTGGAAGCGATCAGTGGGCATCGGGAAGACTCTTCGGGTCGAGAGTTGGATCGAATTCGGGCGGGTCACCCACGTCGCCTGACTATCCTAAGTTCTAGCGGCAACAGTACAATCCTCGCTCCGACGACGCTTGTCAAAGGGAGGGGTCTGCCATACTATGATAGAATGGGAGAACGGAGGGGATAAGGGACGGAGCCACAACCTGATCCGACGAACGAGGGGGGGGTGGTCGCGATGCTTAGCCGTCGTTCGAGCGGTTTCCAGGCGGTGGTGATCGCGCTTGCCGCCGCGATCGGGACGGTCGGAGTCGCCTTCGTCCAGGCGCAAGATCAGCCTCCGGCCGCCAAGACAACGGCCAAGAAGGCGAAGAGAGGGGGCCTGCTCGCCCCTGGTGGCGCGAAGGGGAAGGCCCTGGGCAAAGAGGCCGACCCGCTCACCAAGCACGCTGAGGCGGCCAAGGCCGTGCCGGCGGGGACGTTCCACTACACCTTCAAGATCATAGCGTCTGACGGCAGCCCACTCTCGGGCAGCTACTATCCCTCGCGTCTGGGCACCGGGGCGGCCGTGGTGATGCTCGTCCACGAGAAGGATCGGTCGAATAGAGACTTCGAAGACAAGATCGCCGACTTCCAGAACCGCTCGCTCGCTGAGGGCCTCCAGAAAGACGGATACGCCGTACTCGCGGTTGATCTTCGGGGACACGGGGCCAACCTCCGCCGGTCGCTCGGCGGCAAAGACTGGCAGATGATGGTGGCTGACCTTCAGTCGGCCTATATCTTCCTGATCGATCGCCACAATCGCGGTGAGCTGAACCTCTCGCGGCTCGGTGTCGTGGCGGTGGGCGAGGGGGCGAACCTCGTCGCCACCTGGGTCAACCTGCCCGGCGGCGCTGTTTCGAGTCAGGGACGTACGAGCGACCTCGGGGCGCTGGTGCTGGTCTCGCCGATGGTCGACTCGAAGAGCCAGGGACTTCGCATCCAGCAGCCGATCACCGCCCTCGCGCCTCGGGTGCCGCTCTGCGTGCTCGTCGGAGAGCGTGACCAGGCGTCGGTCGACATCGTCAAGTCGGCCAAGGCGGCGATCGTCCGGGTGCCGAAGAACAAGGTCGAGCTGTTCCCGTCGTCGCTGCACGGATTCAAGCTGCTCCGGTTGGAGCCAAACATCACCGGCGCGATCACTCGGTTCTTCGACGAGACGATCAAGGCCAAGCCCGAGGAGTGGGAGCCGCGCTACAACCTCGACCCCGTGGCCTACAGCGAGGTCAAAGTCGTTGCCAACGCTGAGGACACCACCAAGAAGGATGAGGCGAAATAAGGACGTTTAGCCTACAAGTCTTGTACCTTTGGCCGTTCCAGCAGCGAAACTGACCCAGTATCGACACTTTTTCTTCATCAATTTGTCTTCTCGCTTACAGATTTGTCTATTCGTTTGCGCCTATACACAAAGCGGGGTTGCGGTAAAATCGCGCATCGCTAGACTCTATCGTCTGAAGAGATCTTCGACGCGAGTCGCGTTCGAGCCCGGACGACCATAGACTAGGGCGTTCGGGAGACATAGACCGATTTCGAAGACGCAACACCAGGGTGGCGTCGACGAAAGAGACCGGTCGCGGAGGATACGCGATGTACACCATTTCGAGGAGGAAGTCGGGCATGATGCGGTTCCCCAAGACACTGTCCCTAGCGGGGGCACTGGCGGCCCTGATCCTGTTCACCGGCGAGGCGCGTGCCTTGTTCACCGTCCAGGTGACGGCGACCCTGAACGCACCCAGCCCGGGCGCGACCACGGTCGGCGGTAGCACCGTCACCCTCCAAACGTTCACCGACCAGGCCGCTGACGTCGACCTCAGCAGCGGAAACAACGCCGTCCACTCGACCTACGGGACGACGGCCGTCACCAGCACGACCCCCTCAGGCAGCAGCGACGCCTTCAACATCGGCTACAACTGGACCCTGACGTTCACCCACGTCGGCACTGGCTCGACGGCGACGATCACCGGCATCACCGGGACGATTGCCGGCAACCTGTCGTCGAACGGCTCGACCCTGAACAACACCTACACAGCCGGTCCCGCGACCGCGACGACACCGATCGTCCTTGACGGCAGGACGATCTTCGTCAAGCTCGACCCCTACACCCCGCCGGGCACCCCGCCCGACAGCAAGAATGACTTCAGCGTCTCACTGCTGAATCAGCCGGTCCCCGAGCCGACCACGCTCGCCCTCATGGGCGTCGGCGGACTGATGCTCATCGCCCCCTACCTCCGCCGCAAGGCACGCATCAACGTCTGAGCCGAGACCGATCTCCGGCCTTGATGGATCACCGACGCCCCGGCGCGACACTCGTCTCACCGGGGCGTCTCCGCGCGCCGATCGCGACACCTCTCCAATCCCTCCAGAGCAGGATGGCAAAGTCAGAAACTTCGGGATATCTCGGGTGGCATCCGGTTCTTGAACCGGTGAGGGACGACCTCCACTCGGGCGGCCTGTTCCCTGTCGCCTCACCCCTGGTTCGAGAGCCGGGGCCACCCCATTCAACGGCCTTCTCTCGGCAGGAAATGGACGTTGCAATCCTCCTCTCCCTAGGCGCGAGGCTTGACCCGGCACTCGCCGGTCTTGTACGGTCCAGGGGCTTCGCCCATCACGCGCCCGGAGCCGATCGCCATGCCCGACTCGACCCACCCCGATCGCCGCGACTTCCTCAAAGCCCTCGCCGTCTCTGCCGCCGGGGCCGCCCTGCCCTACTCCCCCGCCCGCGCGGCCGAGGTTGCGGACGAGGCGAAGGCGTTCCTTGATTCCTTCAACGCCGGCTGGCTGCCGCTCGAAACCGCGTCGAATGAGGCGAACTGGATCGCACTCACCGACGTCACCCCGGCTCACACCGCCGCGCAGGTGGCCACGGCCCAGCCGCTGAACGAGTTCGTCGGCTCGCCCCAGGTGATCGCCACGGTCAAGCGGCTCCTCGACCAGAAAGATAAGCTCGACGACCTCACCGTCCGCCAGCTCGAAAAGGTCCGCCTCCGCGCGGCCGAGTCGCCGGGCACCGCTCCCGACGTCGTCAAGGCCCGAATCAAGGCTGAGGCCGACCAGTCGTCGGTCCAAGATTCTTACGACTATTTCGTCAATAAATTGGGACAGACACCGAAAAAAGAGACAGCCAACGGTATCGATCGCGTGCTCGTCGAGTCGAAGGAATTGCTCGAACGACAAGACTACTGGGAGGCTTCGAAGCTGATCGGCTCGGGGCTGCGGCCCGGTCTGATCAAGCTGCGTGACCTCCGGAATCGGGTGGCCCGTGAATTGGGATATGACGACTTCTTCGCGCTTCAGGTTGCTGACTACGGCATGACCGTCCCCGAGATGCTCGCGCAGACCGACGGCTTCCTCAACGACGCCAGGCCGCTCTATGAGCACCTCCACACCTGGTCAAAATACGCCCTGGCCGAACGCTACAAGGCCAAGCCGCCCAAGGGCAAGATTCCCGCGCACTGGCTGCCGAACCGCTGGGGCCAGAACTGGCCCGGACTCGTCTCGGGCATCGACATGGACGGCCCGTTCAAGACCAGGTCGAAGGAATATATCACCGAACAGGCCGAAGCGTTCTACGTCTCGCTCGGCTTCCCCAAGCTGCCGCCGTCGTTCTACAAGAAGTCCGACCTCTATCCGGCCGACCCGAAATCGGGCCGCAAGAAGAACAGCCACGCCTCAGCCTGGCATATCGACTTGCGTCAAGACGTGCGCAGCCTGATGAGCATCGAGCCCGACGCCCGATGGTTCACCACGGCGCATCACGAACTCGGTCATATCTATTACTACATCAGCTATTCGACCCCAAAGGTGCCCTACCTCCTCCGCGCCGGGGCCAATCGCGCCTTCCATGAGGGGATCGGAGACCTGATCGGCCTGGCCGCCGGCCAGCGGCCCTATCTGAAGTCGGTCGGCCTGCTCGCCCCCGAAGCCGAGAAGGCCGACCAGGTGCAATGGCTGCTCGACACCGCTCTCGACGGCGCATCGATCGTCTTCCTCCCCTTCGCCGCCGGCACGATGACCCGGTTCGAGGCCGACTTCTATTCGGGCAAGATCGCCGACGACCGGATCAACTCTGCCTGGTGGGAACACGTCGGCAAGTATCAGGGGATTATCCCCCCCACCGATCGTCCCGAACACCTCTGCGACCCCGCCACCAAGACCCATATCAACGACGACCCAGGTCAGTATTATGACTACGCGATCGGGACCGTCTTGAAGTTCCAGCTCCACGACCACATCGCCCGCGAGATTCTCAAGGACGACCCGCGCGAATGCAACTATTTTGGTAACAAGAAAGTGGGCGACTTCCTCAAGTCGATCCTCAGCCTCGGCGCGACCCGCGACTGGAACGCCGTCCTCAAGGAGGCCACCGGCCAGTCCCTCACCGCCAAGCCGATGGTCGCCTACTTCGAGCCCCTGCTCGGCTGGCTCAAAGAGCAGAACAAGGGGCGAGAAGTCGGATGGAGCTAAATATCCTCACTTGACACTTGTGAGGCGGGTCTCGGCCCGCCATCCTCAATGAAACCCGAACGCTGCCCAAATTGCGGCGAATCGAAGGTCATCAAGGGCCGTTACCCGTCCTCCGAGGGCGGCCCAGCCTTCTTTTCCGAGTCATTATCGCCCGAGTAGGAATCTCGTGGGCCTGACCACCGCCCCAATCGCCTGCCTCTTCCGCGACCTGGCGGGAGCCACCAGGGACCCGCCGCACAAAGATACCGCCCACTGGCCCGCGCCAAGACGCTCGAACTCTTCGGATGGATCGCGAAGAAGACGCCGCTTGATGATCTCGACGCCGACTTCGCCTGAGTCAATCTCTCTCACTCGCCCCGTTTCCGCGACCGGGTCTTGGGAAGCCCCAGCGCCTCGGCAACGATCGAGCGTTCTTCCGAGATCAGCGTGAGCAGGTCGTCGGGATCGCCCGATTCATGATAGCGTATCCCGACCTCAAACA